>JAKPQT010000732.1 GCA_029555885.1 Chloroflexota bacterium
TCAGCCGCTCGCCGAGTGTCATGGCAGCGAAGATGCCGGCTTGGGGCAGGACCAAAGCAAGGAGTTTGGCGCCTGCAGGTGCGGTTGTGCCCGTTCCCGGCGGGCCGGCAGGTGCTATCCGGCGACCCACCACCCGGCTAATCCAGAGCAGATTGCCGATCCAGGCCAACATGCTGAGCAACTCCCGCGGCCAGCGCCAAGCCGGGCCGGGCAAGAGCTGTGACAGCACGAAGCCCGTCACGAAGAATGTGACGGCGAACGGCACGAAGAGCGACAGCCCGATCCTGGCCTGCGGGATTGCATCGTCGCGGCCCAAGCCGTACGCCTCCGGATCGCCGCGCAACAGAACCAACAGGAGTGACACGGAGATCCACACTGCATAGATCAAGAAGCGTGTGCTCCACGCCTCGAGCTCAAGTCCGAGCACGGGAATCAACCACAGCACCAAGACGAGGCGCAGCAGGATGAAGACGACGATGACCTCGACCACTGCCAGCAAGCGTGACCAGAAAGCAGGCATAAGTCACCTCCAGCGGATCGAGCTCCGTTCACCAATCAGTGTCTCGCGTGTGCAAGCCAGCATCCGCACCGCCATGCGCGGATGCCGATGAGCGCGGGGAACAGACAACAACGCCAAAGCGAAGAGGCCCCACACGGCTGCGAGGCCGCCGCCGAGCTTCGAAACCCAGGCCAGATCAGGCATGTACAAATCGAGAAAGCGCAGCAGGCCGGTGGACCGCAGGGAGAGCAGGCCTGCCGTCAGGGCAAGGTTGGGTATCAGCGGGGGTAAGATATGCCGGACCCACACGCGTCCGCCGGAGGGCCGCAGCAGTGGGTTGCGCTGCCAGCGTCGCAACAGTCGTAACCCCGCGCCGATACTGGCGACTTGCAGCAGCGGAATCAGAGGCGCAGCGCGAAAGATCCAGGGCAGGAATCCGAGCTGGATTGGTGGGGGCTGCTGGCCGGCCAACAGAGCGGCTACGCCTTCTCCAACTTCGGTCAGGATGAACGGGAATCCATGGTCGGCATTCGTGAGCAGGACGACGCCCTTTCTTTGTTCCGGCAGCAGTGCCATAAACGAGGAGAAGTCCGGCACGTTGCCGCCGTGCGAGACCAGCGTCGTCCCTCCGAGCTGCTTGACGAACCACCCCATCCCGTACGCTTCGACCGGCGAGCCCATCACCAGTTGTTCCGCTACGCCACGGTGCAGCTCATCGATGCCCGCGCTTGAGAGCACCTGCGCGGCGCCGTAGCGCCCGCCGTTAAGCTGCGCGATCACGTAATGGGCCATGTCCTCAGATGTGGAGATGAGGCCGCCGGCCGGCAGAGCACTGCCGGGGTATGGCAGGTGTGGCGTTGCGCGCGGGATGCCGAACCAGTAACGGTGACCCATCGCCAGGCCGTGCTCCTTTGCGACAGCCCGGGAGGTATAGGTGTGGTGCATCTTCAGGGGATCGAGGATGTGTTCCTTGATGTATGGCGCATATGGCTGTTCGCTGGCCGCTTCAATAATCAGGCCCAACAGGTTGTAGTTCAGGTTGCAGTATTGAAACGCGGTGCCGAGCGGCCGACTGAGCTTGAGGGTGGACAAGGTCCGCGCGTGACGCTCCAGGGGCTCCAGGCTTTCGTCGATGTCCGTCTGCGCAAGAGGATCACCCAGGCTCGCGGTACCTACCAGGGCGGACATGCCGCTGGTCTGATTCATCAGATGGCGCACAGTCATCCGGGCGGAGGCCTGCGGGTCGGCCACCCGAAACCAGGGCAGGTAACGTTGAACCGGGGCGTCCAGCTCGACCCTGCCAGCTTCGACGAGCTGCATCACTGCCAGCGCAGTGAGCGACTTGGTCGTGGAGCCGAGGACGAACGGCGTCTGGGGTGTGGGCGGTTCGCCGCCGGGGTGCGCCCGGCCATACCCGCGTTGGTACGCGATCCTATCGCCTTCGACAATCGCCAGCGCAAGGCCAGGAATCCTAAGGCGTAGCATCTGCTCTGCAATGTAGGCGTCGATGGCTTGGTAGGATATTGTGCCGGAGACCGGCTGCACTACAGCCACGGTATCATGAGCCTCCTGTCGTATTCATCCCAGGCGGTCCCGAAGAGCCTCGACAGGTCCTCTTCCTCTTGAGGCGCGAAGAGCCGTGACGCGATGTATAGGATGATGCCGAGCAGGAGGCCCAGCCACGAGTTCAGCAGGAAGCCAACCCACGGCAATACAAGCAACGCCACGCTGGTGTACAGCGGGTGCTTGACCAGCGCGTATGGGCCCCCTGTGATGAGTTCTTGTCGCGGTACTTTGGTCAGGATCAGAACGACCGACCAGAGCCAGATGATCAGGCCGGGAACCAGCAGGATGATGGAGAGCACTCTCAGCGCCGGTGGTGGGCCGCCGACAGCGAAGAGTGCAGGCCGCCAGATGTTCAGGACCAGGCCGATAACCAGGAACGGCAGCGTCAGCAGCATGATATTGTCGCCGCTGCCTGCGAGTTTTTTCAGGTTCATGCGTTGCCTCCAATCGTGAGGAAATCCCTGATGACCGGGAAAACTTGTGCGGGTTGTTCCTCATGCGGGCTGTGACCGGCGCGCTCGACTAGCACCAATTGTGCATTCGGCAGACGGTCCGCCAGGATCGCCTGGTGCTCCGGCGGGAAGAGGAAATCGTAGCGTCCAGCGATCACCAGCGTGGGCGCCTGGATTTTGCCGAGCCGGTCCATGACCGACCAGCCGTCGAGCAGTTGGGCGTAGCCGTGGATGAGGGCCTCGGGCCGGTACATCAAGCGCGGTCCCACGACCATTTCGCGGAGGATACCGAACGGATTGAGATGGTAGTAGTACGCGCTCATAAACCGCATGATGGTGGAGAAGAACTCATCAGGTGTGATCTTACCGCTGTAGAAACGCCGGGCCGCCTGCACCGCGCCGGCACGGTAGCCGCGCTTCGCCAGGATTTCCGGCGCATGTTGACTCACCCATTGCTGGTCGCCGCCCGTGTCCATCAAGATGAGATGCGAGAGTCTGTGCGGGTAGCGCAGCGCATACTCCAGGGCGACGTTCCCGCCGAAAGAGTGTCCCAGTACCGCCCACTTCTCGAAGTCGAGCGCCTCGCGCAGCGCATCCGCGTCGGCAGTCAGGTTCTCCCACGTCATGGTACTCATCGCCGCCCCATCCGAGCGGCCATTGCATCGGTGGTCATAGAAGACCAGGGTGAATTGGTCCGCCAGGGCTTCCAGGGGCAGGAGGGTAGTGTGATCCAGGCCAGGGCCGCCATGCATGAGCACCAGCGGATAGCCGTGGCCGCTGACTTTTACGAAGAGTGACACATCGCGTACAGACATGAGCGCCATCGGTGCAACAGCCTCCTGCCTGGATCGATCAGGCCTTACTTCTGCTCAGGTTGCGTCGCGCGAAGCAGGCCCACAGCCAGCAGGACCGCGCCGAGACTCCGGTACATATCGGCCGCGGCCTGCATCTGGGCCAGATAGACGTTTGTATCTGCGCCCCCGCCTTGGGCGACGATGAAGTTGTGGCCGGCGGTCCGGGCCAGTTCCGGGGTCAGCAGCAACACCGCCAGGCCGGCCAGCGCAATCAGCACGCCGAGAATTCGCAGAACCCTGTTGCTCATCTCTTGCACCTTCCCATGGTTACAGGCATCACAAAGCACTACGCAGGACCGATTGATGGGTTGCACTGTAGGGGCAGAAGCATGTGTGCAGGGCAGAATCGGCCGGCCTGTGTGGTGTACCAAGCTGGCTGGTTGGGGCGAAGGTGGGTTACCGATGTTTACCTGCGGGTTATCAGATCGAAAGTGGGGCTTTCCAGTTACTACAGTACGTGCGTGCCCTAATCGCCAGTCGCTTCGGTTGGGGGTTGCAGTTTGGCGAGGCTGCGCTCCAGCCGCGTGCGGGCCGGGGCGAGCGACTGGTCACATTCGGTGGCGCGGGCAAAGGCGATATCGGCTTGCTCGGTTTCGCCCCGGGCGAGGTGCGCCATCGCCAGTGCAAACAGGGCCGTGGGCGAGCGGGGGGTGAGTGCGATGGCCGCCTCTGCTGTCTGGAGTGCCTGGTCCAGGGCCGCGGCGGCTGCCGCCTGGTCTCCGGTCCGAGCCAGGGCGTAACTGCGGCGGATGTGCAGGGAGACTTCGAGCATCTTGGCATTCTCGGTGGGCAGGCCGGCCAGGTACTGCGCGATGTGCGGCAGGGCGGCTTCGTAGTGGGCCAGGGCCTGAGCAGCATTTCCGGCGCGCAGCTCCAGGTTTCCAAGCCCGGCGCGGGCGTCTACATTGGCGTCATTGGCGGCTAGCGCCAGCTCGAACTCGCCGCCCGCGGCAAAGAGCCGTTCTTGCGCGTAGTCGATCTGGCCCAGTGCGGTATGAATCAGCGACATGACATAACCGGTGGGGACGTGGCCCGCCTCGATGAGCTGCTGGTAGGTCCGCGTGGCCTCATCCCACTGCTCGTTGCGCACGAAGTGCTCGGCCAGCGTCAGGTGCGCCAGCCAGTCCTCGGCCGGTGCAGCCGCCAGCTCAGCATACAGGTTTTCGGCATCTGCCGTGCGCCCCTGGGCCTCGTATAGCGTAGGCAGGGGCGTGCGATAGGCTGCCGACAAACCGGCCGCGGTTGCCATCGCCTGCACTGCTACATTGACCCGGCACTGGCGATAGGCAGCATCCGCCAGGCCTGCGTACGCCTCGGCGTTGTTTGCATCGCTCGCCAGCGCCGCCTGAAACGCTGCCTCCGCTTGGGCCAGATCGCCCCGGCTGGCATACAGGCTGCCCAGTCGCACCTGATAGCGCGGCTCCTGCGGATCCAGTTCGGCTGCCCGTTCGTACTGCGAGATGGCCCCGGTTAGTTCGCCCTGTTGCAACAGGATGCCCCCCAGTTGGCTCCGGGCCAGCGCATTGTCTTCCAGCGCCAACGCCCGCTCAAAGGCCGCCGCCGCGTCCGCCAGCTGGCCCTGTTGCTGCTGCGCGTTGCCGAGGCTTTGCCACGCTAATACCGCGGAAGGGTCGAGTGCCACGGCAGCCTGATAGTGGGCAATGGCCGCATCCAACTCACCGAGCTGCTGCCGCGCGCTGCCGGCCAGGATGTGGGTATTGGCGTCATCGGATAGCGCGAGCGATGCTTCGTAGGCTGCGGCCGCCTCCTGCCACTGTTCCAGATTCAGGCGAACGTCTCCCAGCAGCGCATGGGTCGTGGGATCGTCCGGCGCCAGGCGCACCGCGGCTTCTGCCGCGGGCAGGGCCGCTGTCGCATCATCCAGGCTGAGGCGGGTCTCGGCCAGCAGGCGTTGGGCTTCGAGCATGTCCGGCGCACGGTTCGCGGCCTCCTGCGCAGCCTGGGCGGCCGTCGCCATCTCCCCGATCTCGTAGCGCAGGCCCGCCAGGACATACCAGGCGTCGGCGTTGGTCGAATCCAACGACAGCGCGGTTTCGTAGGCGGCTGCGGCCTTGGCGTAGTCGCCTTGGTCGAAGTACAGGCCGCCCAGGAGCAGGTGGGGTGCAGGGTCGCATTGCGACAGCCGGGCCGCTGTTTCCTGGGAGGCAATGGCGCCGTTCAGGTCGCCGGTCTGTGCCTGGATCAGGCCGGTCAGGAGGTGCGCGGCAGGGTCCTCCGGTGCGAGCGTGGCGGCCTCGCGATATTCGGCCAGGGCAGGCTCCAGCTCGCCCTGCCAGTAATACGCATTGCCGAGGCCCCGGTGCGCGGTGGCCGACTCAGGCCGCAGGCGCGCGGCCTCCTGGTAAGCGGCAATGGCCTCGGGATACCGGCTGGCGCCCACGTAGGCATCGCCCAGGGTGAGCTGCAGGGTGTAGGCGTCCGCACCCTCCTGCGCCAGTGCTCGCTGTACGAGGTCGATGGCCCGCTGGCTGGACTGGGCTGCTGCGCTCTGCTGGCCTAGGGCCGCCTGCACCGTCGCCAGCAACTGGTAGGTCAAGGCATCCTGGTCATCGTAACTGACGGCCCCTTGCAGCGCCGCCAGCGCATCCTCGTGTCGCCCCGCCTGCTGGTAGAGGCTGCCCAGCAAGCGCAGCGCCTTGGCATGGTCCGGCTGCAGGCGCGCCGCCGTCTCGGCCTCAACCAGGGCACGTGCGAGGCCGTCGGGCGGCTCGCAGCCGCTGGCATAGGCAATCGCCAGGTTGTAATGCGCCTCCATGAAGTTGGCGTCGAGCTCGATGGCCCGTTCCAGGTCCGCGGTGGCTTCTGACGCTCGCCCCAGTGCTTGCAGGGTGACAGCCCGCTGGAAGTAGACCTGCTCCAGTCCGCGGACGGTGTCGCCCGTGGCCGCGGCGTTGGCTAAGGACCGGTCGAACAATGCGAGGGCATCCTCGTATTGGCCATCCGCGACGAGCCCCGTGGCAAGCATCGCTGTGACCAGATAGGTGATTTGCTGTGGACCATTGGCTGCAAACAGTTCCAGGTCGGTCGTGGACAGCGGCACCCGAGAGAGCTGGGAAGGGTCCGCGACGCGGGACGGGCCGGCCTCCTGCAGCCGCGCCAGGGCAGGGCGGGGTGTGCCGAGGAGCGCCTGGGGCAGGGATGCCGGTTGTCCGAGGTGCGGCTGGCGCAGAAACTCGACGTGCGGGGTCACGCCAAAGTCATCATACGCGCCCCAGATGACCATCGTGGCCTTCGCACGTTGGCCGGCGGCCCGCGCTGCATCGGCATCGGCGTAGGTCTCCAGCGTGCGGCGCACCGCAACGTCGTCACGGATATCAGTCAATTGGTCGATGAGCTCCGAGCCGATGCGCTGAGCGAAGTCGCCCTTGCGACTGGCGCTGGTTCCGTCGAAGTCGGCAATGAGGACCAGGAAGCCCTCCGGCGGCCTCAGCCGTTGGTAAAGCGTGTAGCCACCCCAACCCGCGCCCGCAAGCAAGATCACAACCACAGAGAGTACGGCCTGACGGCGCCGCGTTGCGGAGGTCGTGCGGAAGGCGACACGCGCGGACAGCAGCGCGGCGCCTGCCAGCAACGCGGCCACGACATACGGCAGCCAGCGACCGACGAGCGCAGCCGGCTTGGAGATCAGGCTGATGGTGCCGATGATGAATTGCAGGCTGGCGAGCAGGATTCCGATGGCGCCCATCGCGGCGGCCCACCGGCTGCGTGACTCCTGCGGCGTCTCTTCGGCGGGCACAGGGCTTTTGCCGATGAGCGGCGCAAAGATGTTCGCCATCTTCAGCAGGCCGGTCAGCCAGGGAGTCTCGCGCTCGACATGCGAGGGTGTGCCAGGCACACCCCCGATGGCAGCGGGTGCAGCGGGCGGCGACACTTGGGTGGCCTTGGCGTGCGCGGGTTGTGCTTCTTGCGTCGCGGCCGCCTCCACAAGCGTCGCTGCTTCGGCTGACACCATCGCGCCATCCGCTGTGACCTCGCCCGGCAATGCCTTACGGAAGGCTGCCGCGAGTTCGCGGACGGAGGCGTAACGTTGGTCCGGCTGTTTGGCCAGAGCCTTGAGCAGGACGGCCTGCATGCCTTCCGGCACCTGCGGATTCAGTGAACGGGGCGGCGGCGGCGGGGTGTTCACGTGCTGCATGAGCAGAGTGGTGGGTGAGTCCGCCTGGAACGGCGGCCGGCCCGTGACCATCTCGTAGAGCACCACGCCCAGCGCATACTGGTCAGCACGACCGTCCACGCTCGTGCCGAGCGCCTGCTCTGGGGCCATATAGGCCGGACTGCCGACAATCTGCCCGGTGGTGGTGAGCTGGTTGGCATCGCCCAGCAGCCGCGCGATGCCGAAGTCGGTCAGCACGGGGTCGTTCTCGATAGTAAACAGGATGTTGCCGGGCTTGATGTCGCGATGGATGGCTCCGCGGCTGTGGGCGTAGTCCAGCGCCCCGGCCAGTGCATCGAGGATGGCTGCGGCGTCACGGAGCGGCAGGGTCTGGTGACGGCTGCGGAGGTCGGCCAGCCGGTCCTTGAGGGCACCGCCGGGCAGGTACTCCATGACCATATAGGGCTTGCCATCGGCCACGCCAAAGTCGTAGACCTGGACGATGTGTGGATGGCGCAGGCTGGCTACGAGGCGGGCCTCACGGCGAAACCGTTCCTCGAAGCCCGGTTCACTGCTCATGGCCGGCAGGATAACCTTGATGGCAACGCTGCGTTCTAGCTCGCGATCATAGCCCTCGTAGACCTCAGCCATGCCGCCGCGCCCCAGCAAGCGAACGATGGTGTATTCGTTGAGCGTTTCTGGCGTCATCGCGTCAACTCTACCTTAAGCCGTGCCTTCACATCGTTATCCACGTAGAGGGAGCCATGCCCCTGTCGCACCGGGTGGATTTCAGCGCCGGGCAGGATGGCGCTGTGTTCGGGAATGCGATTATCGCCGCCCGGTTGTGCGCGGCTGTCGAATTGAGACCATCGGCCTTCGCTCGTGCGCGCCACCGAAATCTCGGTAATCGTTTCTAGGCCGTAACCGTAGATGCAAACGGTCGGTACGCTGGAAGTCGTACCAAGCTCTGCCCTGAACTGTCGGGCCTGCCGGAGCAGGGGGATCTGGTCGTCCGCCAGCCAGATTTCGTCGGCCAGGAGGTCGATCCGCGTGCCGTTCTGGTCCATTGTGCAGGCGTAGGTGGGCAGAATCTGGTAGACCGAGGGGAATGTCTTGATGACATCGCGCAGGCGGTTGCCCATCAGGCCGAACGGCAGCAGGCTGAGGCCCCTGACCAGCTCGGAGACAATAACCGGGGTGCCTTGATGTGGTCCGCCGACCAGCAGCGCCCTGCCGATCTTGTCCTTACCGCCCAGCCGTTCGATGTAGTAGCGGCTGACCAGGGTGCCTAGGCTATGCGCGATGAGGGTGATCGGGGGCGTCATGTTCCAGGCTTCGATGGCCTCCGCGAGCCGCCGCGCCGACTCGCGCACATCCAGCCGCCAGTCGTAGGCGAACTCGAACAGGTCACGGCCGCGCGCATATCCCAGGGCTTCCTCCAGGAAGTCGCCGGCCCGGCTGTACTGCTCCTGCTCCAGGAAGTGGGGTACGATAACCACTTCGCCCACGATGCCGCGGGCTTCCAGGTGGTCCCGTTCCGGCAAGCTGAAGAGCTCCGGCTCGCTGAAGAGCAGGCGGACGTTGGGCCAGATGCGCTCGTTGCCCAGCCATAACTGCGAACCCATCAAGCCGGGCACGATGACGACCGGGGGGCGGCTCCGGTGAGCGCTGCGGGTGGCAGCCGCATCGAGCAAGGTGAGATCGTCGGGCGCTGTCGCCTGCTTGAAGACGAGTTGGGCTGGCCCGATGCTGACCGTGTCACCGTTCTGCAGCAGATGTTCTGCGACTTTCCGGCCCGCGACATAGGTGCCGTTGGTGCTGTCCAGGTCGCGCAGCCAGAACCGGTCTCCGCGCCGCTCGATAGCGGCATGTTGGCGCGAAACCTGCGCGAGGTTGAGGGGAATATCGTTGTTCGCCTGGCGGCCGATGGTCAGGCGGTCTCCGAGAATCGGCGTCTCCCATGTGGACGCTCCGCCGCCAAGAGCCGGCGCGTGGATCGCCAGGCGAGCAACGCGCGTGTCACTGATCTGCATGGGCACGGTTGCCGCCGCCAACGTTGCCTCCAGATCGGCCGGCGTATCGATGACCGCGGGCACCGCAGCGATCGACTCCGCGCCCAGGTGCAGCAAGCTATCGCCGATTCGTATCACATCGCCAGGCTGAACGGTCACGGGGCCTTGAATACGCTGCTCATTGAGCCAGGTGCCGTTGGCAGAGGCCAAGTCGGTCAACGTCCAGCCTTGATTGTGCCAGGCCAATCGCGCATGGGTGCGCGATGCTCTGGGATCGGCAAGGATGATATCGTTGGTCGCGCCGCGACCGAGGGTAATATCGGCCTCAGTGAGGAGCACGCTGCGTTCGGTGCCCAGCGCGCTCCCGATGGTCAGCGTGGCTGTGGGTTGCATGGGCAGTCTGCCTCCCCAGTAGTGAATGGCCGGTGACCGTGAGCTGAGAAACCCCGTCCCGTAACGCAGCGACTACGGTGAAATTGCGGGCTAAGAGTCTATCCGAAAAATCGTTGGAGTTGAATTAGCAGGCGCACTTCGCTATAAGTGAGTTGACAACGATTCACAGAAAGCGGAGGTGCGCCTTGGCTAAGCATCCTATCACAAAGCCACCCGCGGTGAACTACCATCAAG
>JAKPQT010000019.1 GCA_029555885.1 Chloroflexota bacterium
AGCCAGCCCGCGGCCAGGTCCCACGGCTTCAGCCCGGCTTCCCAGTAGGCCTCCAAGTGGCCTGCTGCAACCCAGGCCATGATGATCGCAGCCGAACCGAACCGGCGGACGGCCTGGCTCTTCAGATCCAGCGCGCTGAACTCCGCCCGGTTGCGGTCCGCGCCCTGCACCCGGTTGGCGATGAAGCCGGTGGACAGCAGGGCGGATGTCAGGTCGTTGACCGCTGATACGTGCAACCGCTGATCGTGTCCGCCGGCCCTGACCCACGCGCCCCCGTCCTGCTCGGCCCAGTACGTCCGATCAGCCGAGGGGTCGTGGGTCACGGCAAGTACGGGCATGCCATAGCGCGCGAGGGCGAGGTTGACTGCGAACACCGGCAGGCCGTGCGCGAAGTTCGTCGTGCCGTCGACCGGGTCGATCAGCCACAGCCACTCGCCCGCCGGAATCTCGCGGGCCGCGCTTTCCTCCGCATGGATGCAGTGGTCGGGGAACCGGCTGCGCAGCGCGGCCACGAGCAGCCGCTCGGAGGCCTCGTCCGCCTCGGTGACGATGTCGTAGTGCCCGGCCTTCGCCCGCGTGCGTCCGTTGTCCAGCCCGCGGGCCAGGGTGTCCAGCAGCAGGTCGCCCGCCCGACGGGCCAGGTCGATGGCGAATTCGCGTGTCTCAGGGTTCAAGGAGTGCTCCCACATATGAGTTCGTAGTGGGCACTTCAGTGCCCTCGCCGAGGCGCTGATGCGCCTACTACGAGCCTAAGGCGTTTTCAATCCCCGCCTTCAGCAGGTTCGCCCGCGCCTGTCCGTAGTCCCGGCCCAGCAGCCGCAGCATCTCCGCGACGCGCGCCCGCCGCGAGTCGCCGGCCTGTGGGCAGAGGGGTGGTGGCGGCGGGAAGCCGCTCGCCCTGGCGAAGCGCCGCAGCTCGCTCTCCGGCGTGTAGAGCAGCGGGCGGATCAGCCGGAACCGGCCCTCGAAATAGTCCGCGACCGGGGCCAGCCCGCGCGGGCTCCCGCCATACAGCAGATTGAGCAGCGCGGTCTGCGCGGCATCGTCCGCGTGGTGCGCGAATGCCAGCACATTGCAGCCCAACTCCGCCGCGGCCGTGAACAACGCCTTGCGCCGCAGCCACGTGCAGCGGTTGCAGCCGAGCGGCGGCTGATCCTCTGCGTTTAGCTCCGGCGCGACGATGCGCCAGGGCACGCCCTGCACGGCCAGCCACGCCTCCAGCGGCGCGTGCGCCGCGATGACCCCGGTCGCATCCCCGCGCACGTGGACTGCGGCCAGCTCATACGCGATGCCTGCCGTACGCCGGAGTTCCTGAAGCAGGGCTAGGAGGGACAGGCTGTCCTTCCCGCCCGACACGGCCACCGCGACCCGGTCGCCGTCCCGCAGCATGGCATAGTCACGGACAGCACGGCTCACGTCGCGCAGGATGAAGTGTGCCAGCCGGGCCGGGTCGGGTGCGCGGGCGCCTGTCATCCTGCTGCCGTCCGCCGGTCCTCCCACATCTGGCGCAGCCGCCGCACGACCTTCATGGGCACATAGATGCCGCCCAGGTCCGGCTCGCTCGCGCGGATGCCGTGGAAGTCGGTGCCGCCGGTCACGAGCAGGCCGTACCGCCGGGCGACGCCCAGCAGATGCTCGGTCGTTATGGCGTCGTAGCCCGGGTAGTACACCTCGATGCCTGCCAGCCCCGCGGCCAGCATGCCAGGCAAGGTCGCGTCGAGGTCGAATGCGGCCTTGATTGCGCCGTAACGGTCGAAGAAGACCGGGTGCGCCAGCACCGGCAGCCCGCCTGCCTGGCGAATCAGCGCGCACGCCTCAGCAGGCGAAAACTTCATGCGCTCGACATAAGCGGGGCTGTTGCGACCGATGTACTTCTCGAACGCCTCGCCGTAGGTGCTGACATGCCCCGCCTCCAGCAGCGCCTGGGCGACATGGGGCCGGCCGATCGCGCCTTCACCCGCTATCTGGAGGATGCGCTCGAAGCGGACCGGCGCACCCATCCCCGTCAGAACCTCGGCCATCTTGCGCGCCCGGCCCACCCGGCCCTCGCGGATGCGCGCCAACTCGGTGTTGAGTTCCGCGTGCGTGTGATCTACGAAGTAACCGAGAACGTGCACTTCTGCGCCCGGCACGTCGGTGTTGATTTCGACGCCGGGAATGACCTCGACGCCGGCCGCCTGCCCCGCGGCCAGCCCTTCGGCCACACGGGCCACGGTGTCGTGGTCGGTGATCGCAATGACCTTGAGCGCGAGCCGCGAGGCGCGGCTGACCAGCATGGCAGGCGACAGGCTGCCGTCGGATGCAGTTGTGTGCGCGTGGAGATCGACCTGGTTCATGCGTCCGCCCCGGCGCTGTCCAGTGCCAGCAGGCCCGCGTCGGCCAGCAGACGGAAATAGGCAAGCGCTAGATCGCCCAACTCGGTGCCCGTCTCCAGCGCAACGAAGTCCGTGATTTCCGCGATGCTCCGGCTGCCGTCGGCCCAGTACTGCAGCAGCACGGCGGCATCGTAGAGCGCGTGCCCGCCGCGCTCGCCCAGCGCCCAGAAGCGCGGCAGCAGCTCGGGATGATCGGCTTGCAACGCCATCCCCACGTCGATGGGGCCGGGGCTGGTGCGCCGGGGATAGAGCGCAGCTGCCTCGGTGCGCCAGGGCTCATCAGCGGCCCGTGTGTCGGACATCGAGTGGCTTTCGCCGGCCTGCTCGCGTGCCCACGCCAGCTCGCGTGCAGCAATGTCCGCCACCTCTCGCCGCACATCCGGCAGGCGGGCGGCAAAGCCTGCGTCGAGCCGGACCAGCTCACCCAGCGCGGCGGCGATGCGCTCCGCACGGAACGCGTGTCGCCGCTCGAAGCGCGCCAGGTCGCCCTTGCCGGACGCCACTGCCTCCGCCGTCTCAGCCGCCGCGCGGCCGGCATACTGGGAGACCATCAGATGCGCGAGCCACGCCACCTCCGCCGAGCCTGCGTTCGCCAGCCAGCAGGCATAGGCCGCAGCCAGCATGCCGCTGCGCGCGAGACTGTCAGGGCTGACCTTCTCCGGCGTGTCCGCCGAGGTGTGGTAGTACTTGTCGGGCCACTGGATGAGCATGGGCGTGGGGATGCCGACCGACGGGTCCGAGAGGATGTAGTGATCGGAGCCTGCCGAGAAGCCGGTCTCGCGATGCCGCACGCCGTCGAGCATCGGCTCGCGCAGCCAGCTCAGCAGGTGGTCGCTGAACGAGGCCCCGGCCTGGGGCAGCCCCACCAACTCCCAACTGCTGCCCGTCGCGTTCTGGTCTGCGCCGACCATGTCCAGGTTCAGCCCCGCGACCCAGCGCCCCGCCCGCATCTCCGCCTCATGCGCGGCCAGGTACGCGAACGTGCCGGTCATCTCCGGCGGCCAGAGGCAGCGGATCCCGCGCCGCGGCAGCGGTAGCGTGCCCGCGTCGACCAGCCGGGCCAGCGTCGCCGCGGTCTCGATGAGCGCGGCCGCGCCGGATGCGTTGTCGTGCGCGCCGGGCTGCGGGTGACACAGGTGGCTGACGAGCAGAATCTCGCCCGCAGCCGGATTACTCCCCGGCAGGAAGGCATCCACAACCTCGAACGTGCCGGCGGAGAACCCGCTGTCCACTGCCGCGCGTACCCGCACTGTCTTGCCCTGTGCCAGCCGCGCCCGCAGGCTGCGTCCCTGCCGCGGGCTGACGACGAAGCCCCACGCGTCCGGCTCGACGCTGCCTGCCCACCAGAAGGAAGTGTACTGCCGTGCATCGGGCACGTCCAGCTCGGTCCGGCCGCCTGCTTCCATGCCGTCGAACAGAATGCCCGCCGCACCAAGCTGCCGGAGCGCGACTGCAGCCACCTGCGCAACCGGCCGGTTGGTCAGCACGACCTTCCCGGCTACGTCCAGCCCCGCGTAGTCTGCCGGGTCGACGCCCCCCTTGCCCGCAGGTGCAGCGACCTCGAACTCCCCCGTCACCGGAACGCTCCGCTGGATGAGGCTCGTGGGCAGGCCGGCGAAGTCACAGAGAGTCTGCTCCGGCTGCCCTGCGGCATCCAGCAGCACGAGCGACGCGGACTCGCAGGCCCATTCGAGGAAGCCGGGCGATGTCCAGAAGCGCGTCTCGCCATCTGCCGGATAGCGGTGAATCTCAACCTGCAAGCCCGCGGCTGCCAGTTGGCTGGCGACGTATTCCGCGGCCGCGCGGTAGCCCGGGCTAGCCTGGATGCGGTGATGCCCGCTGATTGCGGTCATGTGGCGGTGGGCAGCTTCGCCGCGATAGCTGCGGCGGATGATGTCGGTATAGGGATAGGGCATGAGCGTCTTTCCCGGTTCGCCTGTGCTAAGCGTTCGGAGTTCCGATTCAAACCGACATGATACCATAGGTGGCAGTGATCGCGAAGTTGGACCGAAATTCGTTCATTCGTTGCCAGCGCCGCAGCGCCATTCGTTGACGGTCGCCTCCTGTGATACACTCCAGCCGAACTGATCGAGGAGTGACCTGCTTGTATCCCATCCTTCGCAAAGTCAGACACCCATCGTCGCGCCGCGGCTGGCCGCTGGCCGTGCTCCTGCTGGCCGTGCTGCTCGTGGCTGCGTGCAGTGCGGCAACCACGGACACGCCTGCCCTGCGCGCCACCGCAACGGCCCGTCCCACGATGACACCCCACGCGACGCAGGGGCAGTTCTCGGCCGCGCTCGGCCGGGCTATCCAGACGATCGACGCTGCGACGGCCGCTGTGATGCCCACCGTCAGCCCGTCGGACACGCCCGCAGATTCCGCCAGCGCGACGCCAACCGTGCGTGCCATCCACACCCCTCGTGCAACCCGCACACCCAAGGCCACCGCCACTCCGCATAGCGTGGACGGCCTGCCGGTCATCGCGTACGATGACCTCCCGCGCGAGGCCCACGAGACAATTCGCCTGATCGAGCGCGGCGGGCCGTTCCCCTACCGGCAGGACGGCAGCACATTCCAGAACCGGGAGCGGCTGCTCCCGCGCAAGCCCGGCGGCTACTATCGGGAGTACACGGTGGAGACGCCCGGCGAGGATGACCGGGGCGCGCGGCGCATCGTCGCCGGCGAGGAGGGTGAGTTGTACTATACGGACGACCACTATGCGAGCTTCAGGCGGGTGGTGCCATGAGCGAGACTAGCCCCACCTTCCACGACCTGCTGACGGGCGGCGTGCCGCCCGGCATCTACCGGCTGCCCTCACGGGCCAGCCTTCGTGCTGTCCAGCAGGCCGCCGGGCAGCACGGCTGGCGCATCCGCCGCATCATGGGCCGCCGCATCGCGGACAAGCCGGCCTTCCTGGCTGAGTCCGCGCGCAGCCTGCACTTCCCGAAATACTTTGGCCATAATTGGGATGCGTTCGAGGAATCGCTCAACGACCTGGCCTACGACACGGCGGAGCGCACGCTCGTGCTTTTCGACCATGCCGGCCGCTTCGCCGCCGCAGAGCCGGAGGAATTCGCGACCGCGCTCGACATCCTCCGCACCGCCGTCGAGGCCCGCCGCACGAGCGACGCCCCGCTGGCCGTCCTGCTGCAGGGAGCCGCCCGCGCGACGGATGTCGCACGGTTGCAGGTTTGAAGGTTGAAGGTTGAAGGTTGCAAGTTTGCCTTCGGAGAGAACGAGGCTCTTCAATCGTAACCTTCAACTTTCAACCTTCAAACTTTCAACCGGCCATCTTCAAACCTTCAACCTGAACGTCCTTACCCCGAACGGCCCGATCGCGAACGAGAACGCCTGCCCGTCGGTCGGCACCGGGTCGCCGCCCTCCTCGAGGTGGTTGCAGGCCAGCACCGTAGACGGGGCAAAGGGCAGCCGCACCGTCACCTGGCCGCGGCTGCCGTGCGGCTCGTACAGCCGCACGATCCAGCCGTCGCCGTCCTCTGCCGCCTTGAGGGTTTCAAGGATCGCGGGGCCTTCCACCTGAACGAAGGACGCTGCGGGCGGCAGCGATGGCTGCTCCGTCTGCCCCGGCAGGCAGACGACCGGCACGTTCAACTCCCACCCCTGCCGGACGGTCTCCCCGTCGTGCCACTCGCCGGCATGGGGCAGCAGCGCATAGGTGAACTCATGATGGCCGCGGTCCGCGTTCGGGTCAGGATACTCGGTGCCCCGCAGCAGCGTCAGCCGCAGCACGTGCCCTAAGGTGTCGTAGCCGTACTTGCAGTCGTTCAGCAGGCTGACGCCGTAGCCCGGCTCCGACAGGTCGGCCCAGCGGTGCGCGCAGACCTCGAACTTCTCCTCGTCCCACGATGTATTGCGGTGCGTGGGCCGCTGCACCGCGCCGAACTGGATCTCGTACGTCGCCTCGCTCGCGCGCACGTCCACCGGGAACGCGGCCTTCAGCATGACCTGCCGCTCCTGCCAGTCGGCCTGGGTCACGAAGTCGATGCGCGGCACGCGGTCGTAGATGACGATGTCCTGGACCAGGCGGCTGCTGCGATAGGTGCGGGTGACGCGCACGATCCCGCGCACCGGCCCCGCCTCGACCACCTCCACCGCCGTGCCGGGGTCCCACGCGTACTCGCGGCCCGCGTAGGTCAGGTGCACATTCCACGCGGCCTCGCGCTCCGGCCCGTCCTGGAAGAGCTGGAGCCGGTTGGCGACTTCGCCTGCGGGGATGACCTCGCGCTCCGCACGCTTGTCCAGCAGGCGGGTGATGGTCCCGTCCGCGCCCAGCTCGATGACGAAGAAGGCGTTCTCCATGCGCTGCGGGGTGACCGACAGGCGGTTCTCCGCCGGTGCAGCCGTGGGCCGGATGGTGTATGCCGCATAGCCGAACGCAGGCAGCCCCTCGGGCGCGAACGCGACCTGCGCCGCGCCTACGCGCTGCGCGGGTGACGCCTGCCCGTCCGGCCCGACGACCTCCCACGCTGCGCCTGCAGGTGATTCGCCGGGCAGCGCTGCCACGACGACATCCGCCCGCGGCCAGCCCAGGCTGTTGAACGCGACGACCTGCTCGCGGCCGGCGCGGCCTGTGACCGTGTGCAGCGCGGCCTCGCGCACGCCCGCCGCGGCCCGGCTGATCGCGGCCTGGTCCACCGCGGCCTCGCTGTAGACCTCGCCGATGGAGCTGCCGGGCAGGATGTCGTGGAACTGGAGCAGCAGGAGGTTCTGCCACGCCGCGTGCAGCGGGCCGGTGTCCACGGCTGCGCCCTGCATGGCAGTCAGGCTGCTGAAGATCTCCGCCTCGCGCAGCAGCAGCTCGTTCTTGCGGTTCGCCCGCTTGAGCGCGCCCTGGGTCGTGTACGTGCCGCGGTGCGTCTCCAGGTAGAGCTCCCCGACCCATGTTGGCAGTGGCGGATTCGCTGTGCGCACGTCGTCGAAGTATTGCTCCTCCAGCCCCTGCCGGCAGGCGGTGACGCCGGGATAGCGCTCCGCACGCAGCGCGGATTCGATCATGGTGTCGGTCGGGCCGCCGCCGCCGTCGCCGAAGCCGTACGAGAACAGCACCTCGGGATACGCGGTCTTCTGTGGATAGTCGTCCCACCCCTGGTTGAGCTGCTCGGGATCGGGCGTGCCATTGTACCCGCCGGGCAGCTTGGGGATGTGGGCCAGCACGCGCGTACCGTCGATGCCTTCCCACCAGAAGAGGGCCATCGGGAAGCGGTTGCGCGCCTGCCAGTGCAGCTTGTTGGTCATGAAGTTCTCGATGCCGCAGCCGAGCAGGATGCCGGGCAGCGAAGCCGGATACCCGAACACATCCGGCAGCCAGCAGGTGTCGGGCCGCGTGCCGAACTCCGCCTGGAAGAAGCGCACGCCGTGGAGCACCTGCCGGATGAGCGCCTCGCCCGACGGCACGTTGCAGTCCGACTCGACCCACATGCCGCCCGTCGTCTCCCAGCGCCCGGCCTTCACCCACCCCTTGATTTCCTCGTAGAGCGCGGGAAAGTGCTGCTGCGCATACTCATAGAGCTGCGGCTGGCTGCACGTGAAGTGATAGTGCGGGTGGCGTTCCAGCATCCGGCAGGCAGTGGCAAACGTCCGCCCGCACTTGCGCACGGTCTCGCGCAGCGGCCATAGCCACGCCGTGTCGATGTGCGAGTGACCCGTGAGGAACATGCGCCCGCGTTCCGGGTCCGGTGCAATCGCGGCCACCCGCTCCGCCAGCAGGCTGCGCGCCGCTGCGACCTCCCGGTAGAATGCCTCGCCCGGCGCGGTGAGGTCCACGCACAGCAGCGCTTCCTCCAGCGCGGCAGCCAGCCGCGCGCGACGGGTCTCGTCGCGTGCGTGCTTGCTGGCCTCCCACGCGAACCACAGGTCGTACATTGCGGCCTCGACCTGCCGGTCCACCCGCACGAACGCAGTTGCGTGGAGCAGCGCCCGGTCCTTGCGTTTCTCGGGCCGCCAGCGCACGCTCGGCACGCACATGGCCTCGATGAGCAGCTCGTGGCT
>JAKPQT010000028.1 GCA_029555885.1 Chloroflexota bacterium
GTTCTCCGGTACGCGCACGCCGACGTATACGGGCTGGTTGCGGTTCGGCTCCAGCGTCACCGTGTCGCCGACCGGCAGCACCTCAGGCCAGAAGCGCTGGCGCTGGCCATTGCCCGACAGGTGGGTCACATGCACGTAGACGGCCGGGTGCAGCGAGACCTGCGCGGCGGGGATGACCCGGCCGGAGGCGCTGACGAGGTCGCTCACGCTGAGCCGCAACGTCACCGGCTCCGGCGCGCGGAAGACGATCTGGCCCCACTCGACCTCCGCGCGGCAGGCCTGCAGGCGGATGGCATGTGATGTGCCGGGCGGGTCTTCGGGGAAGACCTTAGTGAGAGCGGGGACGGTCCAGACGATAGGGTCCGCAGCCGGCGCGACAGACAGCGCACCGGCCAGGGCGACCAGTGCCAGTGCGGCTGTCGGTCGGGGGAAGCGAAGCAGGTGCATATGGGTATGAGGGGGGCCGGCTGGTAGCCGGCCCCTCCAACGACAACGGCATGCCAGCTGGAAGCTGGCGCTCCTACGGCTACAGCTCCGTCAGCGTCCTCTCCAGCGCGTCGCAGCTCTGTTCGGCCTGCTCCATCGTGATGACCAGTGGCGGGGCAATGCGGATGACCTGGCCGTTCCAGCCCACGCGCCCGCAGACCACGCCGTTGGCGACCAGCGCGTCGCACAGGTGCTTGCACAGGTCGCCCGCCGGCGCCTTGCTCTGCTTGTCCGTGACGAACTCCAGGCCCATCACGAGGCCCTTGCCGCGCGCGTCGCCGCAGACCTCGAACTTCTCCACCATCTGCTGCAGCCGCCCCATCATGTACGCGCCGACCGTGCGGCAGTTCTCCAGCAGATTCTCTTCCTCAATGATGTCGAAGACCGCCATCGCCGCTGCGCAGGAGACGGGGTTGCCGCCGCTGGTGGAGGACATCTCGCCGACACCCTCGAGCAGTCCGCTCTCAAACATCGTGGCCGCGGTCGGAATGCCGCTGCCGATGCCCTTGCCCAGGCACAGGATGTTGGGGCTCAGGCCCTCGTGCTAGATGCAGTACATCTGCCCGGTGCGGCCGAACGACGCCTGCACTTCGTCCACGATGAACAGCACCTCATGGGCGCGGCACCATTCCTGCACGCGCGTCAGCCAGCCATCGGGCGGGAAGATGAAGCCGGCGCCGCCCTGGTAGGGCTCCAGGATGAGCGCGGCCACATCGCCGATGGACTCGGTGGCGACGATGTTGTCCAGCCAGCTTGCGCAGAAGAAGTCGCACGAGTCGCAGGTCATGCCGAACGGGCAGCGATAGCAGTACGCATAGGGCGAGTAGAGCGTGCCGGGCATG
>JAKPQT010000039.1 GCA_029555885.1 Chloroflexota bacterium
GTTGTGCGTGGTTCAGCGCGAGGACTTCGAGCGCGTGCTCGCCGCCCGGCCGGACATCGCGTTTCATGTGATCCACACCCTCATTCATCGGATCCGGGTGCTGACGACCAGCGTCAGCAACCTTTCGCTGATGGATGTCTACGGGCGGGTCGTCCAGCTTTTTCAGGAGGGTGTTCAGGAACGTGATGGGCTGCGCTCGGTGCCCGCCGCCAGCCAACAGAAGATCGCCGAACGCGTGGGTGCCTCTCGCAGCATGATTAACCGGATTCTCAAGGACCTCACGGCGGGCGGCTACATTCAGGTGAACAAGTCCGAAATCGTCCTGCTCAAGGCGCTGCCCAAACGCTGGTAGGGCGTCGCTGCCCAGCTTGCGCGCGGTCAGGTTGTTGGGCAGCGCGTGGCCCCATCAGGCGGGCTGTGGCAGACTCGACATCGCCGCCTCGATCCGGCTCCGCAATGCCGCTGCCGCTGCAAATCGTGGATCGAATTCGCGCGCCAGCCTGGCAACGGTGTCATCACCCTGCAGTAGGATCATGACGCCAAATTCACTGGCCAGCTGAATCTCGGCGCAGCCCTGCAGCGCATCGAGATAAATAGACAGCGCTCGGTGGATCGCCTCCAGCGCACTAGGAGACTCGATCGCGGCGGGGGTCCCGGACACGAACCCGACGGGTGCATCAGTCCTAAACGCCTTGAGCCAGTGCACGAACATCGGGAGTTGGGCGCGCGCCTGTCCGATCTGCACGAGCACGGCAGCAGCCGCGCTGGCTGCGGCCGCCATCCGCGGATTGCCTGCCTGGTCGGTCGTGCTGAGACGAACGATGCCTGCGCACTGAGCGAGAACGGCCGCGCAGTAGTCCAGCGCCGCTGACAGCATCGCCTCATCTGGGCAGACGGGACTGGCAGCGGATGCTGGAGCCGAATGGCCAGTGCCGGCGCGATGGAGCATCAGCATCGGCCTTTGCTGCCGCACCTCCGGCACCAGTCGCAGGACTGGCGCGCGAGCTGCGGGCGACGGGTTCATTCGGGTCTGCATGTGGAGGGTCCCTGAGGCATCGGGTCATCCGATGCCAGCAGTGTGAGGTGCACGCCTTCACGCCCGAAGCGCATCTGGCTGCAGCAAAGTGTCACTTCTGACATGCACTTTGGGCCGATTCGTGATTGCCGAGCGGGCCAGTGCCATCGCGAAAGACCCACGTCGGTGCGGCGACCGACCGGCGGGTGGAGCACTGCTGCGCAGCACGGGCGTGTAGCCCCATGCAGTCCTGGAGGTAGCGCAAAAGTGTGCGAGGAGCGGCGCTCGTGTGCAGGAGTTCAGGCCGCTGCGCGACTGTT
>JAKPQT010000112.1 GCA_029555885.1 Chloroflexota bacterium
AGGGGCAGGTCCTCGGCGCCCTGGATGCGGATGGGCACGTCGTAGGTCATGACGCCGCCGGAGAGGGTGCCCTGGAGCGGGATCTCGCCGACGCCGCCATTGAGCGTGGTGCCGGGGAGCGCGTCGAAGGTGACGCTGGCCGTCTGGCCGGCGGCGACCCGCTTGATCGTCGTCTCGTCGATGGCGGCCACGACCTGCAACTCGCTCAGGTTCGCCAGCGTCAGGATCCTGGTCGTTGCGGCGATCTTGTCGCCCACACTTGCGTAGGTCTGCAGCACGGTGCCGTCGAACGGGGCCAGGAGTGCCGTGCCTTCGAGCGCTGCCTGTGCGTCCTTCAGGGCCAGCTTCTTCTTATCGACATTGGCCTGCGCCGCGGCGAGGTCGGTCGCATCCGCGCCGGCGGCCAGGTCAGCGCGGGCCTCCTGCGCGCTCAACAGCGCGACCTCCGCGTTCCTGATGTTCAACTGCGCCTGCGCCAGCGCCAGCTCGTCGCCGGCCTGTGCTTCGGCCAGCGCCTTCTGTGCATCGCTGACAGCCAGCTTCGCCTTCGCGACCGCGGCCTCGGCAGCGCGGAGCGACAACTCGCGTTCCGCCTGCACGCGGGCCAGGTCGGCCTGCGCCTCGGTCAGTTCGCTCTGCTCGGTTGCCAGTTCTTCGGTCTGCTCGACATTCGCTTTTCCGTGTGCGACCAGGTCTTGCAGCTCGTTGATGCGGCGCTCCTTCCAGGCAATCGCATATTGGAGGTCGCGCTCGCTCTTGGCGAGCGAGTCATGCTGCGCCGCTTGCAACTCGAGTTCGGCCAGCCTCTGGTCATTCTGCGCGGATGTCACTGCGCTTTGCAGGTCGGTCAGGTCTGTGTCTTCCAGATCGGCCAGGTCGGCCTGGGCCTGGGCCAGGCTTTGTTCGGCCTGCGCGACCTTCAAATCGGCCTGGGCAATCTCCAACTCGGTGGCCGGAACCTGCAGGTCGGCCAGTTTCTCCTCCGCGGCTTGCAGGTCGCTCTGTGCCTGGTCCACCGCCTGCTGATAGGTCTCCGCGCTGATGGTCGCCAGCACATCGCCGGCCTTGACCGTATTGCCCGCGGTCACATTCAGCGTCAACAGACGATCGGCTGACGACATCCGCTTGAAGGAGAGGTCGGTCTGCTGGACGGCCTCCATCTGGCCGACGACGGTCACCGTGGAACTCAGGTCGCCCAGCGTGGCAGACACAACCTGCGTGTATGAGCCGTCGGCTGTGGTGCTGGTGCTCTGGGCTGCCACCTTGCTCGTGTAGAGCCAGTAGCCGCCTCCGCCCAGGATTCCCACCAGCACGAGCACCAGCAGGACACGCACAAACTTTTTCATCCTTGCAACTCCTTCGGCCTTAGCCGCCATGCCGTCAGGCTCATTGCTCCGGAGGAGGCGGCGCGCCGCCCGGCTGAAAATCACCCTGCGGGCTGCCCTGTCCGGAGTCGCCCTGGGCCATGGGAGCCGGGCCGCCGACGGCGTTGAACCGCCCGGCCGGCGCCACCTGCAGGGAGCGCGCCGTAATCGTGCCATCAGCTGCCTTGTTGCCGGAAATGACGACGGTCTCGCCTTCTGCCAGGTCAGTAACCTTTACCGACATGTTCTTCTCAATGAGAGTGGTATCTGCCACCTTGACAGTGATCTCGTTATTATCCCTGTCGGTGATGACGAGACTATCGGCGTTGACCGTCTTGATCTCGCCAACCAGCATGCTGCCCTGGTTTGTGCGCGTGCCGTTCCCCTGACCGGTCGCCTGGCCGCCGGGGAATGTTCCGGTCCGCCCGGCTGCAAACTGCGCCTGTAGGTCTGCCTGTGCCTGTGACTTGCCGTAGACCGTCCCGCCGAAGAAGCTGCCGCCCGCGATTGCCAGCACGATCACGACGCCCAGAATGATTTTCACAGTCTGGTTCATGATTTCTTCTCCTCCAATGTGCCTGCCTGCCCTTATGCAGGGATGGCCGCGCCGGCAACCTGCGCTGCACCCGCAACGGTGGCCGGGCTCACCGGTCCTGTGGACAGTCCAGGCGCCCGCATCCGGTTCACAACAGGCGCGTCGCTGACAATCAGGCCATCGTGCAGCCGGACGATGCGTTCCGTGTGCTGCGCGATATTCGCCTCATGTGTCACAAAGACGATCGTAATGCCGCGCTGCTCGTTCAACTCCTGGAACAGCCGCATGATTTCCTCACCGGCCTTCGAATCCAGGTTGCCGGTGGGCTCATCCGCCAGGATCAGGCTGGGTTCGTTGACCAGGGCGCGGGCAATCGCGACGCGCTGCTGCTGACCGCCGGACAGCTCGTTGGGCCGGTGATGGATGCGGTCGCCCAGCCCGACGCTTTCCAGTGCGGCGATGCAGCGCTGCCGTCCGTTGGTGATGCCCGCATAAATGAGCGGCAGTTCGACGTTTGCCAGGGCCGTCGTGCGCGGCAACAGGTTGAAGCTCTGGAAGACGAACCCGATCTTGCGGTTGCGGATGGCCGCCAACTGGTTGTCCCGCATTTTGCTGACGTCCTGGCCGTCCAGCAGGTAAGCACCGCTGGTCGGCCCGTCCAGCGCGCCGATGATGTTCATGAGCGTGGATTTCCCCGAACCAGAGGCCCCCATAATGGCAATCATCTCGCCGGACGCAACCTCGAACGAGACGCCACGCAGCGCATGGACTTCCATGTCGCCCATGCGGTAAATCTTGGTGATATCATGTAGCTCGATGAGCTTTTGGCTTGCCATGCTGCGACCTTTCTCGCATCAGCGGGGAACGAGGCTAACCTCGTTCCCCGCATTCATCAGGCGAGCACGCCCTCAGGCCTCAGGTGCGGTGCCACCGCACCTGAGGCCCAGGGGATCGGTGACTCAGGATGAGATGCCCGGTGCGGTTTCAGTCGAGGGCGCGGTCTGATTGCTATCAGAACCCCGCAGCCCGGGCATCCCAGGCATGCCCCGCATGCCCCGCATGCCGTCCATCTTGCCATGCCCACGCTCCATGCCGAAGCCGAAGCCGCGACCGGAGGTGTAGCCCTTCTCGATGCCTTCGAGGAGCCAGTCCGCATGGTCCTGCGTAATTGTGCCGTCGGCCACTGCCTCGGCGATCTTGTCCTTGACGGCCTGGATCTTTTCGGCCTCGAGAGTTTCCTGAATCGTGTCGAGATCGATGCCCTGCGCCTCGGCAATCTCCGCGAGGGTCTTGCCGCTGTGCAGTTGGTCGAACAGTTCAGCCGGCGTCAGGTTGAGAAGTTCTGCAACCTTGTCGAACTGAGTGACGGAGCCGCCGCCGAAGAAGCCGAACCCGCGGCTGCCCAGGTCGCGCTGCGGCCTGGTGGGGGTCGTGGGTGTCGCTTCCGTGGATGGCGTCTCACTCTGCGCGAAGGCTGTGCCTACCGCAGTGATGCCGAGTGCGGTGATGAGCGTGACAACGCCCAGGACCGCAGCAATCTTCTTCAACATCGTATTCGCTACCTCCTTACATTCTTCCGGATGGCAGTTGGTTTGGCTCGCCTGCCACCTCGAATCTAGCAGAGGTCTGTAAAGGTTTGATAAAGACGGTGTTTACTTCGCGTTACGTCGCGAATCTTCATCAAATCTTTACAAAACTGTGATATAAGTTATATTATCTGACTCTATCCCGTGTGTGGAGGACCTACCATGAATCGCGTGCAACGGACTGCACTGGTGCTGGTGACCCTGCTGGTGCTCGCCAGTGTCATGCCCGCTCCCGCGTTGGCATACACCCAGGACGCTGCGGAGGAGCCCCATCGCCTGTCCATCGAGTATCTGCGGCAGCAGACCTATCCCGGCAGCGACATCGTCATCGAGCAGAAGCTCAATGCCGGGTCGAACTATGACCGCTACATCGCTTCGTATCGGTCAGAGGGGCTGAAGCAGTATGCGCTGCTCACTGTCCCGCGCGGCACGAAACCCGCGACCGGCTGGCCGGTGATTATCTTCAATCACGGCTATATCCCCCCCACGCAGTACCGGACGACGGAGCGTTATGTAGCCTACGTGGATGGCTTTGCGCGTGCGGGCTACATCGTGTTCCGGCCCGACTATCGCGGTCACGGCAGCTCGGAAGGCTCGGCCAGCAGCGCGTACGGCGCGCCGGACTACACCATCGACGTCCTCAACGCGGTGGCGTCGATCAAGCGCTATGCGGATGCCGACCCGAACCGCATCGGCATGTGGGGCCATTCGATGGGCGGGTTTATCACCCTGCGTGCGATGGTCGTCTCACCCGATATCAAGGCGGGCGTCATCTGGGGCGGGGTGGTGGGTTCCTACGAGGATATGCTGGCGCAGTGGCGGCGGCGGACAACTTCGTCATCCAGTCCGACGACTACGCTGCGTCGCGGCTGGCGCACGGAACTGGTCGAGGAGTTCGGCCAGCCGGAGGCCGATCCGGCAGTCTGGCGGACGTTATCGGCCAACCATTACCTGACGGACCTGAACGGTCCGGTGCAACTGCACCATGCGCGCGGGGATGCATCGGTGCCGGTGGTGCTGTCGGAGGGCCTGGCCGCGCAGGGGCGGGCGGCCGGGATGCCGATCGAGCTGTTCGCCTACCCGGGCGACAACCATAATATCTCGGGCAACTTCGGCCGTGCCATGGCCAGCTCGGTTGCGTTCTTCGAGCGCTGGGTCAAGCAGCCGGTCAGCTTCCGGGAGTTGAAGGGGCCGTCGGTGTTGGCACGGCAGGGGACCATCAACGTGCGCCGCGGGCCGGGTACGAGCTTCCCGGTGGTCGGCCAACTGCGCATCAATGAGAGCCTGCCCATCATCGGGCGC
>JAKPQT010000310.1 GCA_029555885.1 Chloroflexota bacterium
TCGTAGCCCCGGAACCGAGCATCAAGGTTGATGTAGGTGCTCGTGGCCGGGTCCGTCTCCATCATGCCGTGGTCTGCGGTCAACAGCACCAGCGTATCTTGCTGCGGTGCGAGCGGCACCAGGAAGTGCCGTTCCAGCGCGGTCAGAAACAGGTCGATCTCCGCGGCTACGTGCGGCGAGTTGGGCCCGTACTCGTGGGCCAGCCCGTCGATCCGGTCATAATAAAGCAGGAAATACGTCGGGCTCTCCACCCGTGCGAGGGCCTGCCGCGCGTTGACGAGCGCCTCCGTCAGCGCACGATAGCCGGTCATCTGCGCGCCGGCCATGAGGGCATCGGTATACGTGGATTGCAGATACTCGCGATGCTGGAAGATGGTCACGCGGATGCCGAGCGCAGCCAGGGCCTGGTAGAGCGTGTGCGTGGGCAGGATGCGCTTAGGGTCCACCTTCGCCTTGCGCAGCTGTTCGCGATCCTTGGTCCCGGCCCACGAATAGAGCAGCGGCACTACCACTGCGTCCACGACCGGGTCATAATACTGCCATTCGTAGACGCCGTGCTGGCCCACTTCCTGCCCGGTGTGCAGGCTCGTGATGTGCGCCGCGGTCGTGGAAGGGAACTGCGAGGTGAACTTCGTAGCCCGACCATCACTCACGAAGCGCTGCAGGGCCGGATAGCGCTCTGCGTACTGCTCGACGAAGCGCCAGCCGAACCCGTCCACGACGAGCAGGATCACCGCGCCGTAGGGCGTCGCGCGGTCGGGCAGCGCATCGGGGGCCAGCGCGATGCGCTGCTGCCCGGTCAACAGGCCGGCGATGCTCGGGGGAATCGCGGAGAAGCCGTACCCGTCGTAGGCCGGCGGGATGAAACGGGGATCGAGCTGGAACATGACATCCTTGTCGAAGACTGGACTCGAGGCTTCAGCCGGTTTGGCGGTGTACGCATGTACCCAGACTAACCGGCTGAAGCCTCGACTCCACCTATACTCAGAAGATATTCTGCTGGACGTTGAACGCGCGGCAGATGGTGCGCATTTCATCATCCGACAGGCCCTCGGCCTGCTCGCCGTTGACCAGGTTCAGGTACTCGTACCTGGCGCCGGTCTCCGCATACTCGATGCGGTCGGAGGCGCGCTTCACGGACTGGTCCGAGCGGGCCATCACGCCGTGCTTGGCCCACAGCACGACCCGGTGCGTGCGCAGTTTCTCGACGGTTGCCGCCATCAGCTCCGACGAGCCCGGCAGCCGAAACGGAATCACGCCGATACCTTCAGGCAGGTTGATGATCGTCTCCGGCTGCCAGCGGAGCAGCCGCCGGTTGAGGTAGGTCCCATCCAGATAACGCGGGATGTGGCTCAGGTAGGTGAGGTGCGGCGGCTGCGCATGGATGACGGCATGGAAATTCGTGCCGGTCAGCGCGACCTGGTCGCGGTGTACCGAAAGGTGCGAGTTGAACTCGCTGGTCAGCCGGGCGTACAGCCGCCGCTGCGAGGTGTACAGCCTGCCGGTAACGCCGCCCTCGTCCACGATGACGCAGCCCAGGTTGGCCGCCGGGTCGTGAATAATCTCGCGCAGCCGCCGGCCCGACCCGCTGACCAGGAACGCGCGGCCCGCAAGCTCGGGCACAGGTTCCGGCAGGACGAGCGTCTCGACATTCGGGAAGATGCGCCGAGGATCCAGCGGCCAACCCACATAGACCGAGATGTTGCCCGCGGCCGCCTCGGTTGCGTCGATCTCAGACATGCGCTGCCCGGCCTCGCCCATCAGGATGAGCAGCTCACTGAGTTCAGGATAGGGTGTATCGATCGCCACGGTGTGATTCCTTTACTTCAGCCCCAACTGCTGCTGACGGTACAGTTCATCCGGCCGGGTATGGATGCGGCTGACATCGTATGCCGACATGAAGCGCGGCCCGCCCGCAGCAAACGTGCCGAGCAGGATGCGCGCGGTCTTGACCGCCATCGCGGTGACATCGAGCACCTGCTGGGGCGTCTTGCCCAACGCGATCAGGCCGTGGTTCTGAATCAGGATGACTTTCGGGCGCTCACCCCATTCCTCGATGTAACGCTGGATACGCGCCCACACTTCGCGCGCCAGCGGGACGCCGGGGTCGGTGTAAGGCACCAGCACAGGCGCGGGGCCGCAGAGCACAATCTCGTCCGGGAAGAGCCGTCCGGCATATGCCTGCTCGAAGCCGGCG
>JAKPQT010000162.1 GCA_029555885.1 Chloroflexota bacterium
ACTCCTCGATGCCATGCACCGCATCCACGCCGGTCAGGACGCGCGCCGTCTCGGCATTGTCCGCCGAGAGCAGCTCGCCCTCGTTTTCCCGGCGCTGCTGCGACTGGTGCGGCAGGAACAACACGCTCGTCTGCGAGCGGCCATCGAGCAGCAGGTACGCGTGGGGCGTCTCGACGCCGCAAAGGTAGTAAAAGTCGTTCGTCTGCCGGAAAAGGTCGTGGTTATTCTCCTTCTCCGCGCCCTGGATCAGGGCCACCGCATCGCTGCCGATGGCATCGAGGACGCGCCTGCGCCGGCCGGCCAGTTCGTCAGGGGTGAAATCTCTCTGGAACATGGGGGCTCCTCTAATCTGGGGACACTACGCAGCCAACTCGTGCGCGTGCTCGGCGAACGCGGCCAGCAGCGCGGATGTCGCCCGCACATCATCCATGTGGGCCAGCTGCACGGTCGAGTGCATGTAGCGCGTCGGCGCGCCGATGGTCGTGCTGAGCGCGCCGAGCTTCGTCCGCTGGATCGCCGAGGCGTCGGTGCCGCCGCCGATGTTGCGCTGGAAGGGGATGCCCTCTCGCTGGCACAGTTCGACGAGGAAGCGGACCAGGCGCGGGCTGCCCAACGTCAGCCGATCCATGACGTAGATGCCCGTGCCCTGCCCCAGGGTGCAGTGCTTCTCGTGATCGGCTATGTTCGGCACATCCCAGGCCAGGCTGCCGTCAATGGCGATACCGAAATCCGGTTCGATCGCATAGGCCGCCATCGGCGCGCCGCGCACGCCCAGCTCCTCCTGCACCGTGCTGACGGCATACACATCCACCTCGGTCGGGCCCAGGCGCTTCATGGCTTCGATCATGCAGTACACGCCGAGCCGGTCATCGAAGTTCCGACCGGTGATTACCTTGTCGTTGAGATAACGGAAGTCCTGGTCGAGGCTGATCACGTCGCCGATTTCGACGTTGGCCGCCACTGCATCCCGCGGCAAGGCCAGGTCAATGTAGAGGTCCGCCAGCTCCGGCGCTTTCGGTGCCTCGCCGCTCTGCTTCGCTCCCAGAATGCGGGGCGCGATCACGCCATGCATTTGCCGCCGGCCGTGCACGATGACCCGCTGGGCGAGCAGATTACAGGCATCGAATCCGCCCACCGGAGTGAAGCGGATGAAGCCGTCTGCATCGATGTGCGTGACCATCAGGCCGATCTCGTCCACGTGCGCGGCGAACATGACCTTGCGCGCCTTCGCATCCCCGGTGGCAGCGCGTTTCAGCCCGATGACATTCCCGGCGCGATCCCGCCAGACTGTGTCGCACACGCCTTCCAGTTCGGCCATGACGAACCGCTGGACCTCATCTTCGAAGCCGGACACGCCGGGGATCGTGCACAACGTCTCCAACAAGTCCATTGACGTACCCTTTCGCGGAATCGGCGTCGACGATCAGCCCTTCGCCCGGCTGCGCAGCCGGCGAATCAGCCAGCGCAGCGCCAGCACCAGCAGCACGATGGGCAGCGCAATCAGAATGAGCAGCGGCAGCACGTAGACGATGATCCAGATGATGGCCTCACCGAGGAACTGGATCGAGTTGACCAGCGCCCGGCCCGCCGCCCGGAGCGTTTCGAGCGGCCGCCAGCCCGGCTCCACGACCGGCTTCGCCAGCACATCGGGGATGAGTTCCAGGTTGATAGTTGCCAGCGCGGTCATCGTGTCGAGGTACTGCATCCGCCCCTTGACCTGCTCGATCTCGCCCCGTATGCGCGTCAGCTCCCGGTACACGGCCAGGATATCTTCCGCGCTCTGCGTCCGCTCGCGCACCTCGGTCAGCAGCGTGCGCAGCTCCAACTCAGTCGCTTCCAGGTTGGTCAACTGGGCAGTCAGGTCGCTGAACTCCTCGGTCACATCCTCCCCGCGGATGTTCTCCGTCTCGACGCGCACCGCGTAGCTCTTGAGCGCGGCCAGCGTGGCGTCCAACTGCGCGGCCGGCACGCGCACGGTCATCCGGGCGCGCACCTGCTCGCCCTCGCGCCAGGCGCTCGCATCCGCAATGTAGCCGTCCAGGCTGGTCACCAGATCGCTCACGGCATCGCGCACCTGCTCCGTGTCGGTCACGACCAGGCTCAGGTCCACTGTGCGGATAATCATCCGGTCGGCCACACTCGCATCGCCCTTCTGCCCGCCGAAATCGGCTTCGCCCGCGATCGGCTCCTGCGGCGCCGCGGCCGGCGCCTCGGATGCGGTGTTCGCCGCCCTGGGCGGAGCCGCGCAAGCCACCACCAGCCCCAACAACAATACAAGACCCATAATAGCTCGTTTCATGGCTTCTCCTCCACGCTTGCGCGAGCAGCCAGCAAACACTGGTTGCGGGTAAGAGACGCAGACTTGCAGCGGGCGGTTCCTCCGCGAGCGCCGGCTGTCAGCCGCCGGCCTACCAGCCGAACGCCAGCCGGTTGATCAGGCGCTCCGGCAGTTGCGCGGCGCGCATGTGCGCCTGCGTGACCTCGACGGGGTAGGCCACGCGGCGGGCCTCCCACGTCGCTGCGTCCGTGTCCAGGATGGCATAAGCGGAGCGAGGGTCGTTGTCGCGCGGCTGGCCCACGCTGCCGGGATTGAGGATGATGCGCCAGCCCTCGCCCAGCGCAATGCGCTTGCCGAACACCGGCACGAGCGCGCGCACCTTGTGGTCCGACTCGGACCGAACGTAGAGCATAGGGATATGCGTATGACCGACCAGGCAAAAAGGTGTCGAGTAGTTATCGAAGTTGGCTGTCGCAATCGAGGGATACAGGATGTATTCCCACACCGGATCGCGGGGGCTGCCGTGCGTCAGCGTAAACGCGCCCTGCACGAGCGGCTGAGAGGGCAGGCTGCCCAGCCAGGCCATGTTCTCCGCGCTGAGCTGCTCGCGCGTCCACAGCACCGCACGCTTCGCTTCGGGGTTGAAGTCGTCCACATCCATGCGGCTCAGGGCGGCCCAGTCGTGGTTGCCCACGACCGCGGTCGCACCGAGCTCGCGGATGCGCGTGACGCACTCCTCCGGCTCCGGACCGTAGCCGACCGAATCACCCAGGCACCAGACCGCGTCGTATTCGCCCGCCGCATCCGCCAGGACCGCTTCGAGCGCGGCCAGGTTGGCATGAACATCCGAGATTATCAGTACACGCATGCATGACACTCCTGAATTCAATCCAATCAACTCATGTTACCACAGCTTCCACCCAACGCAGAACACAAACCCGGTTTGTAACGATGCGGTTACCCGCGCCTTAATCTTGGTGCGCACCTGCACTCTTGGTATAATAGCCGCCGACTATGCAAATGAAACCGTGGACCATCATCACGCACAGCGCCGCAGCCACGCAGGCGCTCGCGGCGCGCCTGGGCCGCGCACTCGCCGCCGCACACCCGGACGCGGGCGCAGTCCTGGCCTTGTCAGGCGACCTCGGCGCGGGCAAGACCACCTTCGTGCAGGGGCTCGCGTGCGGGCTCGGCATCACCGCACCCATCACCAGCCCCACTTTCATCCTGGTGAATCGCTATCGCCTGCCCGACGGCCGGCGCCTCCATCACGCGGACTGCTACCGGCTGAAGGATGCGCCGCTGGAAATGTGGGATATCGGGCTGGATGACCTGCTCGCCGGCGACGACATTGTCGTCATCGAGTGGGCCGACCGCATCCCCGGTCTGCTGCCCGACGACCATCTCGAGGTCGCGTTCACCTACGTGGATGACACGCAGCGCAGCCTCACCTTCAGACCGCACAGCGCGGCCTGGGATGGCATACTCGCACGCCTGCAAGCCGCGGCAGAGAGCGGCCTTCCGGAGACCCTCGATGCTCCTTGCCATTGATACGTCCACGCGCCAGGCGGGCATCGCACTCTACGATGGCGAAAAGGGACTGATCGCGGAGTACAACTGGCACTCGGCCAACCGCCACACCGAAGAACTGCTGCCCACGACCGCGCAGATGCTGGACCGGGCAGGCATCACGGCCAGCCAGTTGACCGCAGTCGGCGTCGCCATTGGCCCCGGCTCCTTCACCGGCCTGCGCGTCGGCCTCGCCGCAGCCAAGGGCCTGGCGCTGGCGCAGGGCCTCAAGCTGGTGGGCGTCTCCACCCTCGACTTCACCGCCTACGCACACCAGTTGCAGGCCCGGCCTGTCATCGCGCTGGTGCAGGCGGGCCGCGGCCGCATCTGCTGGGCACGCTATGAGCACGGGCCGGATGGCTGGGCCGCGCGCGTGCCCTATACGCTCGCCGCCTTTGCCGCGCTGGCCGCGGCCATCACCGAGCCGGTGGTCTTCGTCGGGGAGCTGAGCCAGGCCGACCGGCACACACTGGCCGGTCTGCTGGGCCCCGACCGCGCCGCATTCCTGCCCCCGGCGCTCTCATCCCGCCGCGCCGCGTGCCTCGCCGAACTGGCCTGGGCGCGCCATGCCGCCGGGCAGTGGGATGACCCGGCAGCACTCAGCCCACTCTACATGCAGCAGCCGGACGGCACCGTCACGACTGCCCCTGCATCGGCATAACGAGGCCCCATGACGCTGCCCATCATCACGCCGCTGACCCCCGCCGACCTGGATGACATCATGCCGCTGGAGCGCCGCGCCTTCAAGGACCCCTGGACGCGGCAGATGTACTACGTGGACCTGACCGAAAACTTCATGGCAACGTACCTCGCGCTCCGGCCCGATCCCCAGGCTGTGAAGGCGGCGTGCCTGCCGCGCATCCTGGGCTGGGGCGGCTTCTGGCTGATGGTGGATGAGGCGCACATCTCGACCATCGCCGCGCACCCGGATTGGCGCGGCTGCGGGCTGGGGCAGTGGCTCATGGTAGCCCTCATGCAGGCCGCGCTGGAGCGGGGCGCGGTGCGCTCGACGCTGGAAGTGCGCGTCAGCAACACGCCGGCCATGCGGCTCTACGAGAAACTGGGCTACGAGGTGACAGGCAAGCGGCGGCGCTACTATCGTGACGGCGAGGATGGCCTGATTATGACAACCCCGCCCCTGGCCGACGCAGCGCTGCAGGCCCGCCTCGCCGCCGCGCGCACCGAGGCGATGACCCGCGCAGCCCGCTGCTTCGAACCAACGGAGGCGCGGCATGAACCGGAGTGATTCGCTGGCGCAGGTCGCCGCGGAGGTGCGCGTCTGCACAAAATGCCCGCTCGCGCTGAGCCGGACGCACGCAGTGCCAGGCGAAGGGCCGGCGGATGCGCGCATCATGTTCGTCGGGGAGGGGCCGGGCCGCCACGAAGACCTGCAGGGTCGCCCCTTCGTGGGTGCGTCGGGCCGCTACCTGCAGAGCCTGATGGCCGAAATCGGGCTGGAGCGCAGCGCGGTATTCATCACCAACGTGGTCAAGTGCCGCCCGCCGGAGAACCGCGACCCGCAGCCCAATGAGCTGACCGCGTGCCGCGCATACCTGGACCGGCAGCTTGCCCTGATTCAGCCGCGCGTCGTCGTGACGCTGGGCCGTCACTCGATGGCGCGCTACTTCCCCGGCCAATCCATCACCCGGATTCACGGCCAGGCGAAACGGGTCGGCAACGTTTACTACCTGCCGCTGTTCCACCCCGCCGCGGCGCTGCGCCGGGATGACTGGCGCGCCGATATGTTGAAAGATTTCCAGCAGATACCCATCCTGCTGGCTGAACTGGAAAAGACAGACTGACTATAGGAGGTTCTGATTGGCGGACTCACCCCTGCGCGTGATCACCCTGGGCGGTTTCGGGGAGATCGGGAAGAACCTGCTGGCGCTGGAATACGAGAACGACATCCTCATCATCGACGCTGGGCTGATGTTCCCGGAAAGCGACATGCTGGGTATTGACCTTGTGTACCCGGATATCACCTATCTCACTCAGCGGGCCGACCGGCTGCAGGCCATTGTCCTGACGCACGGTCACGAAGACCACATCGGCGCGCTGCCTTATCTGCTCAAATATCTCGACGTGCCGGTCTATGCGACCGCGCTGACGCGCGGGCTGGCCGAGATCAAGCTCAAGGAGGCGGGGCTGCTGGCCGACAGCGAGCTGCACACCGTGACCTCCGCCGACGTGCTCGACCTCGGCTGCTTCCGCGTCGAGTTCTTCCATGTGTGCCATAGCATTCCGGACGCGGTCGGCATCATCGTCCACACACCCATCGGCACGATTGTCCATGCGACCGACTTCAAGTTCGACCAGGACCCGGTGGACGGCAAGCTCACGGAGGTCGACAAGCTGCGCCGCGTGGGCGACCAGGGCGTGCTGCTCCTGATGTCGGATTCGACCAACGCCGACAGCCCCGGCTTCACACCCTCCGAGCAGCAGATCAACGCCACCCTGCAGGATATCATGGCTGCTGCGCCGGGCCGCATCATCCTCGCGACCTTCGCGTCCAACATCTCGCGCATCCAGCAAGTGCTCAACATTGCGCGCGCGAACGGCCGCCGCGTCGGCGTCATCGGCCGCAGCATGGTCAACAACGTGCGCATGGCCGCGGCCCTGGGCTACCTGGACACGCCCTACGAAGACCTGCTCGGCACCTCGGAGATGAACAACCTGCCGCCGGAGCAGGTGGTCATCGTCTGCACGGGCAGCCAGGGAGAGCCGAGCGCAGTGCTTGCGCGGCTGGCCGCCAACGAGCACGCACAACTGCAAATCCAGGCGGGCGACACGGTGGTACTCTCCGCGACGCCCATCCCCGGCAACGAGGAAATGGTTAACCGCATCATCAACGACCTGTTCCGGCTAGGCGCGGACGTCATCTACTCGGACCTGTGCGATGTCCATGTATCGGGCCACGGCAGTCGCGAGGACCTGAAGCTCATGCTGTCGCTGACACGGCCACGCTTCTTCATACCCATGCACGGCGAGTACCGCCATCTCGTGCTGCACGCGCGGCTCGCGCGCGAGGCCGGCATCCCCGCCGAGAACATGCTCGTCGTGGAGAGCGGCCGGGTGGTCGAAGTCTGGCCCGACCGCATCGCGCTGGGCGAAGAGATCAATGGCGGGCACGTCCTGGTGGACGGCCTGAGCGTGGGCGACATCGGCGCGGCGGTGCTGCGCGACCGCAAGCACCTGTCGCGCGATGGATTCCTCGTCGCGATGGTCGCGATTGATCGCGCGACCGGCGACGTAGTAGCCGATCCGGAAATCTTGACGCGCGGCTTTGTGTACGTGGCGGAATCCGAGGAACTCATCGAGGGGGCGAAGGATCGCATGTGGCAGGTGCTGCGCACGCCCGGCGCATCGTCGTCCGCGCGCAACAAGATCAAGGATGTCCTGAGCCAGTACTGCTATAACCGCACGGGCCGCCGCCCGCTGATCCTGCCGCTGGTATTTGAAATATAACCGCAGAGATTGCACCGCGAAGACGCGAAGGACGCTAAGTTTCTCTATCTGACCTGGCGTTCTTCGCGTCTTCGCGGTGCAAAGACTTATTCCGTCGGCGGCTCGATGGTGACGGGTTCGTTCACATTCATCAGCCGCATCGTCGCATCCATATTCATCCGGATGCGCGCATCCGGGTTGTCCAACTCTTCGCCCATAGACATGATCATGCCGATCAGCATGCGCTGCTGGCGGAGCTGCAAGTCGCCCGTCGTCAGCCAGACCTCTACATCGATGGTCATGTCCTTCAGCAGCGCCGCGATATCCTCAGCCGAAGCATCTTCGCCGAGCGTGCTCGTCAGAGCACTCATATCGAACTTCGCCGGATCGACCGTGAAGCGCAGGTGCGAAACGGACTCGCCGTTCAGTTCCGTATCCTCGATCCACTCGACTTCGGTGGCGTCGGTAAAGGCCTCCAACATGTCGTTCGGGTCCATGCCGCCGGGCAGCGCCGCCCCAGCCTGATCCGCCTCGGCCATCTGCCATTCCGCATCCTCACCGGTGCGCACCCAGACCGTATCCTCGATCATGACCATTTCCATCCGTATCCGTTCGCCTGCGGCCTCCATATCAAGCTGCATGCGCATCTTGTTCTTCATGGCCGCCGCGTCCAGGATCTCCATCGCACCGGTGCCCGTGGCCGTCATCGTAAAGCCCGCAAGCGCCCCAGCAGCCGGGCCCAGCGCCTCCTCAGCCGCCTCGTCCGCCGGCTCCATGGTCATCACCATGTCATACTGGAACTCCGCGGACTTCATGGCATCGCCCGAGCTGGCATAGAGCAATGCACCGAGCGGATCGCTCTGCACATCCGGGATGCCGCTGGCGGACTCTGCGGTCGCCGTGGGTTCAGCCGTTGCGGTCGGCTCCGCGGTTGCGGTCGGCTCCGCGGTTGCGGTCGGCTCCGCGGTTGCCGTCGGCTCCGCGGTAGCCGTCGCCGCGGTCGTCGGCTCAACAGCCACTGTCGGGACAGCCGGCGCAGGCGCCGTGCATGCGCCCACGGCCACAATCAGAAAGAGTCCGATCACCGAGCTCAGTGTGTGGTTCCTCATCAACGAATGCTCCTTTCAGCATAGGCGCAGGGATGACGCACGCCCATTTCTCCATTATAGTCCCGCTGTGCAGGCTGCAAAAGTAACGCCGCGACCGGTTGTTACAAGTCAACTACGCAGACCAGGCCCGATGGTTGCGCCGATTAGCATCCTTGGATTCCTGTTTTCGCGCACGCTGAGTTGACAAGACCAGTGCCAGGCGGCACAATAGGTCATCATACAGCCACTACATCACAGAGGAGCACGACGATGCCTGTCATGCGCAGTGTCCTGATTGCCCTATCCCGCAACAAAGCCCTGCAAGATTTAATCGTGCGCGTGCCCGTCTCGCGGCGCATGGCCCGGCGCTTCGTCTCCGGCGAAACTCTGACCGATGCCATCAGCGCGGTGCAGGCGCTCAACGCACAGGGGATGCTCGCCACCCTCGACCACCTGGGCGAAAACGTCACCAGCGAACCAGAGGCCATTGCGGCCGCAGACGAGTACCTGGCCGCACTCGAAGCTATCCATGCCTCCGGCGCGCAAACCAACGTCTCCGTCAAGCTGACGCAGATGGGGCTGGACCTGAGTGACGAATTCTGCTACTACAACACCGGCCGCATCATCCGCCGGGCCGCGGAACTGGGCAACTTCGTCCGCATCGACATGGAAGGCTCGCCGTACACCGCACGGACGCTGGCGCTGTACCGGCGGCTGCGGCAGCGCCATGACAACATCGGCATCGTCGTCCAGGCGTACCTGCACCGGACCCAGTCGGATGTCGAGGCGCTGATCGACGAGGGCATCGGGCACTTCCGGCTGTGCAAGGGCGCATACGATGAGCCGGCAGACATCGCCTACCGGGACCGCCCGCGCGTGACGCAGGCACTCAACGCGCTGGTGCGCACCTGCCTGGAGCCTGCCGCCCGCGCCAGGGGCGCGTACGCGGCCGTCGCTTCGCACGACCAAGAGGTCATCAACTTCACGCGCGCGTACGCGTACCGTCAGGACATTCCGCTGGATGCCTACGAATTCCAGATGCTCTACGGCATCCGCCGGGAGCTGCAAACCGAGCTGGTGCGCCAGGGCCACAAGATGCGCGTCTACGTGCCCTATGGCACGCACTGGTATCCGTACTACATGCGCCGCCTGGCTGAACGGCCCGCTAACCTGATGTTCTTCCTGCGCGCATTTGTAGGCGATTGACGATTGAAGATTACAGATTGAAGATTGAAGATTGTTGATTATGGGTTCGAGCTGGCTGCCCGACGGTTGATATAGCGCGACGACGGATGAGGAACGGGGTTATATCGAACACAGCCAGAGATTGTAGACAGCCTAATCTGCAATCTTCAATCTGCAATCTTCAATCTCCGAAGGGGGAACCATGACTGAGAAACCACTCCAGGGCAAATGGGCCCTGATTCTGGGCGCATCGAGCGGGTTCGGCGCCGCCGCAGGCCGCGCCCTGGCCGCCGCCGGCATGAACATCGCCGGCGTTCACCTGGATTTGCGGGGAACGCTGGCAACAGCCAAAGCCGTCATCGCGGAGATCGAGGCGCTGGGCGTCCAGACATACTTCGTCAACACCAACGCGGCGGACGCCGAAAAGCGCGCCAAAGTCCTGGATGGGCTGGCCGAGGTGTTGGGGCCCGATGGCAAGATTCACGTCGTCATGCACTCGCTGGCCTTCGGCACGCTCAAGCCGTTCATCGCAGATAATCCCGAGGACGCGATTGAGCAGGCGCAAATGGAGATGACCTCCAATGTGATGGCGCACAGCCTGGTCTACTGGACGCAGGACCTGGTGCGCCGCAACCTGCTGACGCGCGGCAGCCGCATCTTCAGCATGACCAGCGAGGGCAGCACGCGCGTCGTCCCGAACTACGGCGCAGTCTCCGCGGCCAAAGCTGCGCTGGAATCGCACACGCGGCAGCTTGCCATGGAGCTGGGTTCGCGCGGCATCCTGGTCAATGCCATCCAGGCCGGTGTGACGGACACGCCCGCGCTGCGCAAGATTCCGGGCAGCGATAAGATGATCGACTTGACCATGCAGCGCAACCCGATCGGGCGCATGACCACGCCAGAGGATGTCGCCGCAACCATCGTCGCCCTGAGCCATCCGAGCATCCAGTTCATCAGCGGCTCGGTCATCTTCGTGGACGGCGCGGAAGCTGTCGTCGCCTACCCGAAAGCCTGACGCACACCATGCCCGCAAACCTGGACCCCTTCGCCATCCTCCGCGGCAAGACCGCGGTCATCACCGGCAGCGGCCGCGGCATCGGCCGGGCCATCGCGCTGGAGCTGGCCGCGCGCGGCGCCAACGTGACCGTCAACTACTTCCGCCACGC
>JAKPQT010000174.1 GCA_029555885.1 Chloroflexota bacterium
CATGCACCGTTGAAGACGCCGAAGACGCGGCCATCCACCGAGAAGCCCCGGACCGGTGTCCACACAAGCCCCTGTCGTGCGAGCTTAATGTCTGCGGTGTATATCATATCGGCCGGCGCAGGCGACGCTGTTCCGTAGTCGGGGTCGGCCGCAAAGCGGGCGACAACCCGCACGGTAGCGGCGGTCAGGCCCTGCCGCGATACCGAGAACTGTATGTCGCGCGGGGCGCGCTCGCCGGGGTAGGCCGCGGCCAGGTGGCCGCCGGCCGTGCGGACGGGCGCAAGATAGCAGAGCCACCCCGCACCGACCACCAGCGCCAGCGCGACTGCCAGGCCCAACAACAAGCCGCCCCTGCGCCAACGGTACACGGGGCGGCTGTGTGTAGAGGCTGTGTCAGGCTTTACCGGGTATCCGTCGCGGGATAACACCCGTAGCGCTCCACCAGCTCGACCACCTGCGCGACGCGGCGGCGCTGACCGTCCGGCGGCACCTGGTCGGCCACGCCCAGGACGAACCGCGGCTCGGTCACCATCAGCGCCAACATCTCGCGGACATGGCGCTCGAACTCCGCGTCGCTGATGAGGTCGGTAAAGTAGATGCCCGGCAGCCCGCCCCACAGGATGCACGGCGGCACGCCGGGCTGCCGCACAGGCGCCACCCGCTCGACCATCTCGGCCAGCGTGATATCGCCAACGGGCTTCGGGGTCACGGCCTCGATGACGCGGAAGCCGGTGCTCGCCACCTCGCGAATCAAACCACGCGTCGTGCCATCCAGGTGGACAAATGAGAACTTGCCCGCCTCGCGGATGCGCCGGTTCCACTTCTCCTCGTAGCCGCGCACGTAACGCTCGAAGAAACGCTTGCCCACTACCTCGGAGGAGAGATTCTCGGGGATCATCAGGCATTCGGCGGGCGAGGCAAGCGCAATCTCTGCGGCCTCATCCGATTTCTTTTCGATCAGCGCCAGCGTCGCCTCGAGCTCGTCGCGTGCGTCCATATACAGGCCGATGACGCTCTCGATGCCGGCGAGCAGCACGGCCATCTGCATGAAGGGGGTCTTGGGCAGGTAGCACAGCACCACCCCGAGGTCCTGCACGAGCGCGTGCCGCCGCGCAGCTTCGGCATAGTCCGGCTCGAAGGTCGCATGCTCGAAGATGTAGCGCAAGACAGCCAGGTCGTCCCGTGTCTTGACGAGCCGCTGGGTGTATGCGTGCGTGTACGACTCCGGCAGGTAGACTTCCACCTCCGTGATCGAACCGACCGGCGTGTGGTAGGTGCGCCGGAACTCGCGTCCGTCACGCTGCTCTTCGATCCGTACGGAGCCGTCCAGCACGCGGCGGAACGGCTCGTAACCCTGGAGGTAGAAGCCGACGCCCAGCTCACGGTGCCAGTCGTAGTATGCGGGGCTGCGCTGGAAGCCGGGCGGCACCTCCCCGCGCACCTCCAGTGCGTGCGCCCAGTAGGTCAGGTCGCCCAGCCACGGCACCCGGTCCGGGGTGCGCCCCTGCAGGATGGCGAGAACTCGTTCGCGGTCGTTCATGCGCACCCCTACGCTTTCATGCCCGTGAGCGCGATGCCCTGGATGAAGTATTTCTGGGTCAGGAAGAAGACGACCAGGATGGGCGTGATCATCATGGTTGAGGCGGCCATCAGCAGGCCCCACATCGTACGGCGTTCGAACATGAACGCCTGCAGGCCCAGTGACAGGGTGTAGTTCTGCCGGTTGTTCAGGAAGATCAGCGGGCCGGTAAAGTCGTTCCAGGCTGCCATGAAGCTGAAGATGGCAACGGTGGCCAAGGCCGGCTTGGCCAGCGGCAGGATGATCGTCCACCAGATGTTCAGGCGGTTGGCCCCGTCCACGATCGCGGCCTCTTCCAGCTCCATGGGGATCGTCATGAAGAACTGGCGCAGCATGAAGATGTAGAACGGCGAGCCGAGCAGCGCCGGCACCGTCAATGGCAGGAATGTGTCGATCCAGCCGATCTTGGCGAACAGGATGTAGAGCGGGACCAGCGTCACGATGCTGGGGATCATCATCTGGCTGACCATGACCATGAAGATCGTGTCGCGGCCCGGCGCGCGCACGCGCGAGAAGCCGTACGCGGCCAGCGAGCAGGTGACGACCGCACCAAAGACCTGCGCGGTCGCGATGACCATCGTGTTAAGGAAGTACTTGTGCAGGGGCGCGTAGATGAAGACCGCCGGGTAGTTATCCCAGATCAGCGGATTCGGGATCCAGACGGGCGGCCAGGCGAAGATCTGCCGGTCGGCTTTGAGCGACGTGCTGACCATCCAGATAAACGGCAGCGCAAACACGGCCGCACCGATCAGCAGCACACCGTGGACGCCGAAGCGCCCGAACAACCAGCGGATGCGCTTGGCCCAGGTGGGCCCATAATGGACCATCCTATCGCCCGTGCTGGACGCTTGAGGGGTGACAGCCATCGGTTACCTCCGCTCCGCTTCGTAGTAGACCCAGCGGTTCGCCAGCTTGAACTGGGCGATAGTTAACGCCAGCACGATCAGGAACAGAATCCACGCCATTGCGGACGCGTAGCCCATATCGAGGAAGGTGAATGCCCGGCGGTAGAGATACAGCATATAGAACAGAGTGGATTCCGCAGGGCCGCCGCCGGTCATGATGTAGGCCGCAGTGAACACCTGGAACGAGCCGATGATGCCCAGAATCAGCATGAAGAACAGCGTGGAGCTGAGCATCGGCAGGGTGATATGCCGGAAGCGCTGCAGTACGCTGGCACCATCGATCGCAGCGGCTTCATACAGGTGTTGGGGGACGCCCTGCAGGCCGGCGAGGCAGATGATCATCGCGCTGCCCGTGCCCCAGAGGGCCATCAGAATGAGCGCGGGCTTCGACCATGTGAGCGAGGCCAGCCACAGGGGACCCTTAATGCCGATCATCCCAAGCAGCGAGTTCAGCATCCCCCATTCGGGCTGGAGAATCCAGACCCACAGGATGGAGCTGGCGACTGCAGGCACGATGGACGGGATATAGTAGAGGGTCCGGTACACCGGCATGGCCCCGACCTTTTGGTTGAGCAGGAGTGCCAGCCCCAGGGCAACGACCATGTGCAGCGGCACGTAGAACAGGACGTAATAGGCCGTGTTGCCCATGGACATGCCGAAGCGCTCATCCGCAGTGAACAACTGGACGAAGTTGTCGATGCCGACCCAGCGCGGGGGGACGACAATCTCGTAGTCCATGAAGCTCAGGACCAGAGAAGCGATGACCGGGCCGATGACGAAAGCGAGGAAGCCAATGCCCCAAGGGAGTATAAACAGGTAACAACTGATGGCCTCACGTGTCGCCAGACTCAGCTTGCGTCCTCGCAGCAGATCTATCATGGCAGCCTCTCAAACGATGGCGGGCGGACACACGCGGCCTGCCCGTGTGCCCGCCCGCGTACCTCGTTACCGAGTTATGCTTCGCGTTCTTTCCAGGCTGCGTCCAGCGCCGCCTGTACGTCCGCCTTGGCCGCCATGAGGGCCGCGCGCGGCTCACTCTTCTTGGTCAGGGCAGACTCCCACGCATTCTTGAAGCCGACCCACATCTCCGCCGCCGCGAGGCCGGCGATCTTGCCGCAGCCGACGGCGAAGGTCTCCGACTCCAGGTAGCGCTCCATCATGACCTTCTGGCGCTCCGGCAGCAGCGAGTAGTACTCCTGCTGCATTACGTCCATCGCCGGTTTGTAGGTCGGCGGGGTCGGTGCAAAGATGGGCTTGCCCGGCAGTTGCTGGCGCTCCCACTCTTCCGTTTGCAGTTGGAGGCCCACGGTGCCGGCGGCCTTGACGTACTCCGGCCCGATCACCCACTTGACGAACTCCCAACCTTCCTCGTAGTATTTGGTGTTGGGGTCGATGACGAAGGTCCAGCCACACGACCAGTTGACTTGCTTGTCCTTCATGGCCGCAGGGACAGGCATCCGGCCGGTGCCGTCGTAATCCAGGTCGGGGAAGCGGGCGTAGAAGTCGATCATCCAGTTGCCATAGGAGCACATGGAAACCATGCCCTGGGCAAACGGATCCACCGGCTGGCCGGAGAAGCCTTCCATGAACGAGGCTGCCGAGGCATATCCGCCGCCCGCGTCATCGATGACCTTGACGCACCACTCCAGCGCCTCGACCCATTCGTCGCTGTCGATGAGAACGTTGCGGCCGTCGGCATCCAGGCTGGTGCCGCCGTTCTCCATCGCGTAGATCAGGAGTTGGTCGGAGAGGCCTGGTGGGAAGCTGGGCAGGAAGCCATAGCGTTCAAAGCGGTCGCCGTTCATCTTGTTCAGCTTGGGCGCCATCGCGTAGATGTCTTCCCAGGTCTCCGCGCCCTTGTCGGGATCGAACCCGGCTTCTTCAAAATGCTTGCGATTCCAGAACCAGTAGCGCGTGCCGGCGGTGTGCGGCAGGCCGTAGAGCTGGCCCTCCCAGGTCAAGTCCTCAATGGGGCCGGCCATAAAGTCGGCCTTGTTGATCTTGTCGCGCGCCATCAGGTCTTCGATGGAACGATAGAGGCCGCGCGACGCAAACTGGCCGAAGGTGTGGCGGTTCTGATAGGCGACATCGGGACCCTTGCCCGCGGCGACCGCGGTGACGTACTTCGGCGTGCCGTAGACGGCTTCGCCCAGTTCACCGAGGTTGAGCTTGATGTTGGGGTGTTCTTTCTCAAAGACGCCGACAACGGCCTGTGTCGTGGGATTGACGTTCCACCACAGGTTCAACTGTACCTGCTCGGCTGCGGCGGGAGCCGCAACGGCGGGTTCTGCCTCTTTCGCGGTCCCGGCAGCAGGCTTAGCTGCAGGGGCCGCAGGCGGTGGCGCGCACGCGGCCAGCATGCCGCCTGCGCCTGCCGTGGCGGCAGCTTTCAGAAAGTTGCGACGGGTCAGGGTGGTCATATGATGCTCCTTCGCATGGTAACGGGGTGGAGCGGCGCGGGCAGCAGGACTTTGACGCGCCGCTGAGGCTATATTACACTGAGGATAACGCAAACGTGCGTACGCCAACAAGGTCCGCGACCGGACCAACATGGGACCTGAGCGGACATTTACCGGACATCAGCCGGTCGTTCGCCTGGCATCAACGAAGCGTCAGGATCATGCCCACATTCCAACTCTTCGAGCAAACACTGCGTGAGGTGGTGGCGCACCTGTACGACCCGGGCCATCGCCCGCCTGACCGTGCCTGGTGGGGCATGGGACTGGACCCCAGGCAAGGCCTAGATGTGCTGTGGGAGACGGTCCTGCGTGCGATCAAGGACCTGAAGCCCGCTGACCAGACACCCCCCGCTGCGCGCATCCGCCGCATCTACGCCCTGCTCAACTACCGTTACGTCGAAAACCTCTCGCAGGAGGGTGCAGCCGAACGCCTGGGCATCACCGCGCGCCACCTGCGCCGGGAACAACTGGATGCGCTCCACGTGCTGGCACTGCGCCTGTGGGCGGGACCCGAGCCTGCGGCCACGGAGCCGGCGCCTGCTGCGGAGGGCGTCGACGATCTCGCGGCGGACGAGTCCACGGCCGAGCTCGACCCTCCCGAATGGCGCGCCCAACTGCGCCAGGAGCTGGCCACCCTGCACGAAGGTGCACCGGCAGCCGTCGCCAGCCTCAACGAGATCATCACTACGGTCGCCGCGCTGGGCCGCGCCCTGACCGACCGGCGTGGGGTCACCCTGCTCGCCGACCCACCCGCTGAGGAGATCTCGGTCGCCATGCACCCCGCCGCGCTGCGCCAGGTGCTGCTGGCGGCCATCACGGAGCTGGCCGGCCGGATGACACAGGGCAAGCTGGCGGTGCGCGCGCAGCGCCACGGGGAGCGCGTGCGACTGACGGTCGAAGGTGCGCCCATCCCGGCCCAATCGCGGCCGGACACCCGCTTCATCCAGGACCTGCTTGATGTGCCCGGGGGCGCTGCCTCGGTGGAGGGCGGCGCCGAGCGGGATGCCGGGCACGGTGCGGAGGATGTCGTCATCCACATCGACCTCCCTGCTGTCGAGCACGTCGTGCTCGTAGTGGATGACAATCTCGACATGGCGCACCTGTACCGCCGCTACCTGACGGGGACCGGCTTCTACATGATCCACGCTGCGCTAGGCCTACACGCGCTGGCGGCCGCGGAGAGGAGCGCGCCCGCGGTCATCGTGCTCGACGTCATGCTGCCCGACGTCGATGGTTGGGCGCTGCTGACGCAGATGCACGAACACCCGGTCCTGCGCGCGGTGCCGATCATCGTCTGCTCGGTGGTGCGCGAGGAGGAGCTGGCCCTCGCGCTCGGTGCGGCCGCGTACCTGCGCAAGCCGATCAGCCGGGAGGCGTTTCTCGGCGCGCTGGACGAGGCCGTTACGCCGGCCTGAAACCCGGCCGCTGCGGCGTTACTCCCCCTCCAGCGTAATCTGTGACAGTGCCAGTGCGCAGCGTACCAACCGCGCCGCGCCGAACCCCGTTTCGGCCGCGAGCGCCACGACGTCGCTGCGCTGCGGTTCCTCCACCGGGTCCTGCGCCGTGACCAGCACGACGGGGATATCCGCAATGTCCGGGGCCTCGGCCTTCGCCGCGAGCACGTCCCAGCCGCTAATATCGGGCAGCATGATGTCGAGCAGCACCAGCGCGGGCTGGTGCTCGCGCAGCGCGGCGAGCGCGCTGCGACCATCCGCCGCAGTCACGCTGCGCACCTCCGGCACGATCAGCCCCAGCATGCGCGTCCAGAGCATCAGGACGTCCGGGTCGTCATCCACCAGCAGCA
>JAKPQT010000182.1 GCA_029555885.1 Chloroflexota bacterium
CGCTTTGATACATTACGGAGGTTCATTCATGGCCGAATCATCGTTTGGCAGCATGGCCGGCCCGAAGGCCGAGGGCTCCATTCCGGAGCTGGGCATCGGCATGTTGGGCTATGCGTTCATGGGCAAGGCACACACCAACGCGTTCAAGAAGATCCCGTACATGATGTATCCCCCGCCCGCGATCCCAAAGCTGGTCGCGCTGTGCGGGCGCAACGAGGAAGCCACGCGCGCGGCTGCGGAGCGCTACGGGTATGAGAAAGTCTACACCGACTGGCGCGAGATGATTGCGGACCCGGCGATTCAGATCTTCGACAACGGCGGCCCGAACAACATCCACGCGGAGCCGACCATCGCGGCCGCGCGGGCGGGCAAGCACGTCTTCTGCGAGAAGCCGCTGGCGCGCACCGCGGCCGAGGCCAAGACCATGTTGGACGCGGCCAACGCAGCGGGCGTCAAGCACATGGTCGCGTTCAACTACCGCTTTGTCCCGGCAATCCGGCTCGCGTACGAGCTCATCAGCAGCGGCAAGCTGGGCCGCATCTACCACTTCCGCGCGGTCTATCTGCAGGAATGGATCATGCCGCACTACAACACCGGCATGATCTGGCGGACGGATAAGGAGACCGCCGGCAGCGGCGCGCTGGGCGACCTCGGCGCACACATCATCGACCTGGCGCGCTTCCTGTGCGGCGAGATCAAGAGCGTCGGCGCGCTGACCAAGACGTTCATCCCGGAACGCTCAGGCCAGAAGGTCGAGGTGGATGACGCGTTCGTCTCCGTCGCGGAGTTCGAGAACGGCGCGGTCGGCACGCTCGAAGCGAGCCGGTTTGCGGGCGGCAACAAGAACGGCGAGAAGCTCGAAATCAACGGCGAGAAGGGCAGCATTCGCTTCAACATGGAGCGCATGAACGAGCTGGAGGTGTTCTGGGTCGGGGATGAGCCGAAGGAGACCCAGGGCTGGCGCACGGTGCTCGTCTCGGAGAGCTACCATCCGTGGTGGAGCAACTGGTGGCCCCAGGGCCATATCATCGGCTGGGAGCACACCTTCATCCACGAAATCACGCACTTCCTCGACTGCATCGTGAACGACAAGGATGTGGCGCCCTTCGGCGCGAACTTTGAGGACGGCTACCGCGCTGCGGTCGTGTGCGACGGCATCCTGGAATCCGCCGCGACCCGGCGGATGGTGGACCTGAAGTATTAGAGCTGTTGCCATAGAGGACACAAAGGGCGAGCGGTATAGGTTGAAGGTTGCAGGTTGAAGGTTTCAGAATCGCAACTTGTGACCTTCAACCTGCAACTTGCAGCCGCAATATCCTCTGTGGCTGTTCTTACCCCTGCGTCACGTTCTCCAACTGCGTCTCCCCGACGCGCACGCGCACCACATCACCCACCTGCAGCGTGAAGTCCTCGCCGGGCACGATACCCGTGCCGGTCATCAGGAACGCACCCCACGGGAAGGACAGCTCACGGAACAGGTAGTCGGCCAGTTCCTGCGGCCGCCGCTTCATGCGTCCCAGGTCGGTCGCGCCGCTGAAGACGACCTCGCCCCCGCGTGCAATCTCCAGGCTGATGCTTACCGAGTCCAGTTCCTCCGCAGATGCCAGCACGATCCCCGCGCCGAGCGCGCAGGACCCATCATACACCTTCGCCTGGGGCAGGTAGAGTGGGTTCGCGCCCTCGATGTCGCGCGATGACACATCGTTCCCCGCGCAGTAACCGACGATTTCGCCGTAGCGGTTGAGCACCAGCGTGAGTTCCGGCTCCGGCACGTTCCACCCGCTGTCCCGCCGGATGCGGATGGCATCGCCCGGCCCGACCACGCGCCAGCCCGCAGCCTTGAAGAACAACTCCGGCCGCTCCGCCTCGTACACCCGCTGGTATACATCCGCGGTCGCCGATTCTGCCTCGCGCGCCTCGCGGCTGCGCAGATAGGTTACACCGCTCGCCCATACCTCCTGCTCCGTCTCGATGGGCGGGAGAGGGTGCCCCGAGGCCTGTTCGCCGGTCAGATGGCTCGTCAGCAGGGTGGGCAGGTCCGCGGCCCGTTCCTGCAATGCACGCGCGAGGGTAAAATCGGGGCTCAGATGCCGGTTGTCAAGCGCCCAGCGGGCTGCGCCCAGGCTGCGGTAGCGTGTCAGTATCATCGATGCCTTCCTTTCGACGGTCGGGGTTAGCTGCATTGTACCCAGAACCATAGAGAGCACAAGCACACGGAAACTCCAGAGGCAGGCGGCGTCGAGGCTTCAGCCGGTTAGCCTGCCTACGCACGTATACGCCCAAACCGGCTGAAGCCTCGACGCCGATTTTCGTCAGGGCACTGCATTGGAGATCCCCAACATACATCCGGCTGCGCGCTCCTTGTATGCAACTTGCACTTGACACATTAGAAAATCCGTGCTATAAAGATGCCATCCTGAACTGAGTTGCCTGCCAGGGAAAGGGAAAGAACCATGCCTAGAGTCGTGCATTTCGAGTTGGCGGTGGATGATGCTCAACGCGCGGCCGCATTTTATCGCAACGTCTTCGGGTGGAAGGTCGACAAGTGGGAAGGCCCGATGGATTACTGGCTCATCACCACAGGCAGCAGCGACGAACGCGGCATCGATGGGGCCTTCACGCAGCGCTCCGAAGGCTTCAGAAACACGGTGAACACGATCGACGTGCAGGCGCTCGATGAGCATCTCGCACAGATCGAAGCCCAGGGCGGCAAGATCCTGATGCCGAAGAGTCCGGTCCCCGGAGTCGGCTGGCTGGCTTATGCGGAGGACACCGAGGGCAATGTCTTCGGCATGATGCAGATGGACCCGACCGTCCAGGACAACGGTCTGACGGCCTGACAACAATCCACGATTCCAGGCGTGGCCCCAGACGCACGATCTGTGTCTGGGGCTACGCGCGTTAATGCCTGGCGCATCGACCGCCGCAGGCACTCACTCACGCGCCAGGATCTCACCTGCGATCTCGATGGCGGATGCCACGACATGCGGGCAGAGGGTGGTGAATACGTGCCGCTCGCGCGCGGCCGCCTGCCCTTCCGGCGTGGATGTGTCCATACCGATCAAATCCCGGCAGCGGACCACGCCGTTGGCCGCCTCGAAGCGATGCAGAAACTCGGCGGCGAGCGCGTAGGTGCGCTCTTTGGCGGCCTTGTCGGGCAGCGCGCTGCCGTAGCGGAGGCCGAGGGCCATCAGCGCGCCGGACGCTGCACCGCAGACCTCGCCCTGGCGCCCGATGCCGCCGCCGAACGGGGCCGCGAGCCGCAATGCCACGTCCAGCGGCAGGCCGAGCGCCTCTGCGAAAGCGGAGAACGTCGCCTGGGAACAGTTGTATCCCTCGCGAAAGCGGGCGAGGGCCGCATCAACCTGGAAAGTCAATTCGCTCATCAGGACACTATACCTCCAGCGCGGCCTGCACGGTCACAGCTACCAGCAACGCCCATAACACTACAGCCGCTACGACATGAAGGACGAGCAAAGCCGAATTGGTCCCGGTCCACATCAGCAGCGCGGTGATGGCCGCCTCCGCCAGGAGCGCCAGCCCAGCATACAGCGCGGTGCGCCGCAGGCCACAGTCGCGGGCTGTGCGCACCGCTTGCACGACCAACGCAAGGACGAGCAGCGCGGCCAGCGCGGCCAGGGCCAGCCGCGCGGCCTGTGGCCAGCCGGCCCGGTCGTCCGGCAGAATCTGCCACAGCGGCCAGCCCACGCAGCGCGTCAGCGAACCCGGCCCGGCCACCAGCACGCCGCTCACGTACACAGCGTAAACCGCGCCGATTCCCGCGCTGCTCAGCCGGGCCGACGGTGTCCGTAGCGCGAGGCGGTCAGGCAACCCGGGCGAGCGGTGCCTCTGCCAGGCCACCGTTGCCGCGGTCACGACCAGCGCCAGCACCAGCAGTGCCGAGCCAAGGTCGATGGCGGCGATGACCGAGGGCAAGCCGGTCAGCACGGCGAAGGCGCCGAAGATGATGACCGCGACCAGAAAGACGAGCGAGACGGCCAGCGGGCGGCTCACCCAGCGCACGGCGCGCGTCCTCCGCCAACTCACGACTGCCGCAGCAATGATGAGCGGCGAGGTCAACGCAGCCACAAAGCGGTGCGTGTACTCGATGATAGCGTTGATCTGCGGAGGCGGGATGATGCG
>JAKPQT010000199.1 GCA_029555885.1 Chloroflexota bacterium
AGCAATCTGCTGCCCGAGCGTGGCAGCTTCAGTGGCCACTACATCCTGGCGCGCTGGCAGAGGGCGTTGTCGCTGACCTCGGACATGTCGCTGCAGGTCTTTCATGATGCGACCGAGCGGCGCGAATACACGAACGTGCAAGAGCGGGTGACCGATGTGGAGTTCCAGCATCGCACCGGCCTGTCGAACCGCCAGGAACTGATCTGGGGGCTGAACTACCGGAATCGCAGCGACACGCTGGACGGTGCCTACCTGCTGTCCCTGAATCCGGCCTCGGTGACGCAGACGCAGGCCAGCCTGTTCGTGCAGGACGAGATCCGATTTCCTGGCGATCGGTTCAAGCTCACGCTGGGCACGCGGTTCGAGCACAGTTTCTGGCAGCGGTGGGAGATCCAGCCCAACGCCCGCCTGTTCATGAAGGTCGACGACAAGACCCGCGTCTGGGCCGCGTTGTCGCGGGCCGCACGCACCCCCGCGCGCATCGACCGCGATCTCGCGGTGTCGGTGCCGCCCAGCCAGTTCCAGCCCGGCTTCGTCTATCGCGGCGACCCGCAAATGCGGTCCGAGAACGTGCGCACCGCGGAAGTGGGATTGCGTCATGCGTTCTCGCGCGACCTGGCGGTCGACGTGTCGGCCTATGTGAGCCGCTACGAGGATCTGCGCGCGGTGCCAGTCGAATTCCAGGTGTCGCCTCCGATGGTGGTCAACACGGTCCAGAACGGCATGCACGGGACCACCCGCGGCATCGAGCTCAGCGCACTGTGGCGGGCCAGCCCGCGCTGGCGGCTGCAGGGCAGCGCGAGCTGGATCCGCTTCGACCTGGGCACTGACGCGCCCGACGCGGGCCGATCGGCGGCCTCGATCGTGGGCTCGTCGCCGCGGGCCCAGTACTCGCTGATGTCGTACTTCGATGCGGGCAACGGGATCCAGTTCGATGCGCGGATCAAGTACGTGGGCGCATTGACCATGCCCTACAACCTGGCACTGGTTCCGGGCTGACACATCGACTCGTATGTCGATGTCGATGTCCGCGCCGCCTGGCGGGTCGACCG
>JAKPQT010000202.1 GCA_029555885.1 Chloroflexota bacterium
TTGCATCAGCACGTCGCCGTCCCACAGGAGCGGGCTGCTCACCAGCCAGAACGCGCCGGCGGGCCGGTCCACAAGCGGCGTGATGTTGAGCGGCTCGGGGCGCCGCGCGGCCCGCGTGAGCGCGCTGGCCGGCCACTGCACGCCCAGCTCACCGAGCGTGTCCCACCGGAGGCCGTCATACACGGGCACAGCCTTGCTGATTTCCTCGTCCACCGCCTGCACGCTGCTGTAGTGCCACGGTTTCGGCGCGGGACCGGTCTTGCCGCGAGCGGTCTTCTTCCGCTTCCAGTCGGGCACCTTGACCGCTTCCGCACCACTCTCGGGCGTTTGAGCGGTCAGCCAGTATTGGCCGAGCGCGGCCAGGATGGCCCAATCGGCGCGGCTTTCGCCCTCGGTGCGGACGGCCTCCGGCCCGCGCTGCACGCGGCGTTCGAGGTTCGTGTACGTGCCATCGGCCTCCGCGAAGCTGGTAGCCGGCAGCACGACCTCAGCCAACTGCGCGGTCTCGGTCAGGAACAGGTCCTGGACGACCAGGAAATCGAGCTTGCGCAGTGCCTCGGCATGGGCCAGGACGGCCGCCGGGTTGGCGCCCATGACATACAGCCCGCGCACCCCGCCGTCGAGCATCTCGGCATACGTGCGACCGGCTTCGGCGGGCGGCTGCACGCCCCACAGCTTGCCGAGCCGCTCACGCACCGCCGACTCGCTGACCGGCAGATGACCGGGCAGGCTGTCGGAGAGCATGCCCATATCGCGCGCGCCCTGGCTGTTGGCCTCTGCGCCGATGTAGGCCAGCTTATCGCCGTGGCCCAGCGTGCTCGCAAGGTTGCTCAGCGCGGCCACGGTCTGGCGGCCCTGCTCCCCGCGTGCTGCGTCCGGCCCGTAGATGAACAGCGGCGACTTCGCACCGGCCAGCGCATCTACCGCACCCGCCAGCGCAGGCGGCACGGGTCGCTTGGCCGTAACCGGCGGCTGGCCCGCGGGCCGCGTGCCCTGTGCACGCGCCGCCGGTTGGCTCTCGGCCTTCGCACCCTGCACGGCGCTCGCCAGGTCGCTCAACAGGCTGGCCTCCTGGCCGGGGTAGACCGGCAGGTATGCGCCGCCCTTCGTGCGCGCATCTTGCGTATACCGGGCCAGCTCGATGCGCCGCGGGTTGATGATGACCAGCTTCTGGCCCTTGCGCAGCACCGCGCGCTTGATGTGGAGGTCCAACACCGGCACGTGCTCGCTCGGGTCGATGCCCACCAGCACCACGACATCGCTCTTGGCGATATCGGCAATCGCGGACAGGCCGGTTGGGTGGGCGCGGACGCCGGCGCCGTCAGGGTAGTCCACGTTATTGGTGCCAACCAGCACGCGCAGGAACTTCTGGAACAGGTACGCGGCTTCGTTGCTGACGCGCGCGGAGGCAATGCCGCCGACGCTCTGCGGGCCTTTCTCCTCCGCGATGCGCTCCAACCGGTCGACGACGCGGTGCAGCGCCTCATCCCAGGTCGCGGGGCGCAGCGCGCCGTTCTCACGGATCAGCGGCGTGCGCAGCCGTTCCGGGTGGTCCACATACTGCGTGAGGAAGCGGCCCTTGTCGCAGATCCACTCATCATTGACCGCGGGATTCTCCCGCGCGACGATGCGGCGCAGCTCATGCACCCGCTCGTCGAGGCGGACGTTGCAGCCGACCGGACAGAGCGTGCAGACGCTCGGCGTCTTCGTTAGCTCCCACGGGCGATAGCGGAATCGCGCCGTCCGATTGGTCAGCGCGCCGACCGGGCAGATGTCGATGATGCTGCCGGAGGTCTTGGCGTCCACGGGTTGGCCGGGGAAGACATCGATGACGGTTTCGCCCCCGCGCTCGAAAAGCCCGAGCTGCGGCTTGTCTTCCCACTCATCCAGGTAGCGGATGCAGCGCCAGCACAGGATACAGCGTTCCTGGTCCAGCATGATCAGGTCGCTGATGGGATAGTGCTTCTTCTTGTGGCGCTTGGGCTCCACGAACTTGCTGGCGCCCGGCCCGTACTCGTACGTTTGGTCCTGGAGCGGGCATTCGCCGCCCTTGTCGCAGATCGGGCAGTCGAGCGGGTGGTTAATGAGGATGAAGCCGAGGACGGCCTCGCGCACATCGCGCACCTGCTGGGTGTCCGTCTGGACGACCATGCCCTCGCTCACGCGCACGGTGCAGGCGGTGTCGAGCCGGCTGCCGCGCGGGCCGGGGAACTCGACCAGGCACATGCGGCACGCGCCGAGGGGGTCCAGCTTCGGATGCGAGCAGAAGACCGGGATGTCGATGCCCGCCGCCCGCGCCGCGTCAACGACCAGCGTCCCCGCAGGAACCTGGATTTTGACATCATCGATGGTCACGTTGACCAAATCAGCCATACGAAAACCTCAACAGGTGGAAGACTGAAGACCAAAGATTTGAGGCAGATAGCAGATCAGGCGCAGAGCCCAATCTTCAATCTTTCATCTTCAATCTTCAATTCGTCGTTACCGTTTCACCGTCGGTGCGTTGAACTTCTCTTCCTGCGGCAGGCTCGGCGCGGTCACGCCGGAGGGCCGGCCAGGATCGGGCCGGTAGATGGGCCGGATCGGAATGACCGGCTGCTCGGTTGCGCTGGCAATCGCGGCATCGAACTCGGGCCGGAACTTGGCGAGGTTGCTCTGCAGGCCCCAGACCGCCGCGAACGAGAACGGGCAGAAGCTCTTGCCCGCAATCATATCTGCGATGTAGAGCATCAGCGCGATGTCGTCCACCCGGCCTTCGCCCGCTTCGATGCGTTCGAGGATCTTCTCCAGCCAACCTGTGCCTTCACGGCAGGGCGTGCACTTGCCGCAGCTCTCCTCGCGGTAGAACGCGATGGTGCGCCGCGCCAGCTCGACCATGCTCTGGTTCTTGCCGATCACGATGACCGCGGCCGCGCCCAGGCTCGACCCGGCCTTCTGGACACTCTCGAAGTCCATCGGCACGTCCAGTTGGCTGCTGTCCAACAACTGCATGGACAGGCCGCCCGGCACGATGGCCTTGAGCTCACCGGCTTCCTCGGTCAGCCCGCCCGCCCAGTCGTAGATGAGCTCGCGCAGGGTGACGCCGTGCGGCAGTTCGTACAGGCCCGGCTTCTGGACCTGCCCGCTGATGCAGAAGATGCGGAAGCCGGTGCTCTGGGGCGTACCCCACTGTTTGTACCAGTCCGCGCCGTGGCGCAGCACATGGGGCACGTTGGAGATGGTTTCCACGTTGTTGACGATGGTCGGCTTGCCGTACAGGCCCGCGACCGCGGGGAAGGGCGGCTTGAGTCGCGGGTGGCCGCGATAGCCTTCCAGCGACGTGAGCTGCGCGGTTTCCTCGCCGCATTCATACGCGCCCGCGCCCCGGTGGACGACGATGCGCAGCTTCTTGCCGCTGCCGAAGATGTTGTCGCCCAGGAAGCCGCGCGCCTCTGCCTCGGCGACGGCCGCCTCCAGCCGCTGCGCCGCGAAGTAGTACTCCCCACGTACGTAGATGAAGGCGTGCTCCGCCTCGATGGCGTAAGTGGTCAGGATAATCCCCTCGATGAGCTGGTGGGGATCGTATTCCATAATCATGCGGTCTTTGAAGGTGCCCGGCTCGGACTCGTCGGCATTGGCGACGACGTAATGCGGCCAGCTCTTGTTGTCGATGAACGACCACTTGACTCCGGTCGGGAAACCTGCACCGCCACGCCCGCGCAAGCCAGACGCCTTGACTTCGTTGGTCACCTCCTCCGGCTTCATCGAGGTAACGGCTTTCTGAAAAGCCTCGAAGCCGCCATTCTTGCGGTAGGTGTCCAGGTTGTCCAGGTCGGGGATCTCCCGGTGGCG
>JAKPQT010000205.1 GCA_029555885.1 Chloroflexota bacterium
GGCTGCTGGAATATCCGCAGTACACCCGGCCCGCAGTCTACCGCGCGGAGGGTGTGCCCGATATCCTGTCCTCCGGCGATCACGCGAAGGTGGCGCGCTGGCGTCGCGAGCAAGCGCTCCGCCGCACGTGGGAGCGCCGGCCCGACCTGCTCAACTCCGCGCCGCTGTCCGACGCGGATCGCGCCTTCCTGGCCCGCTTGGAGGCAGAGGCGGCTGACAACTCGCCGTGAAAAGGCGCACCCCTGCTTTTTGGCCGGTACGTCCATCTGTGCTAAAATGCCCCTTCGTGACATGTGCGCTCCGTGCTTCCGATAGGTGATGAGCTGGCAAGTTCCAGTTCGAGCGACGGCAGGCCGGTCGATTGATTTGCAGACGAAGGGTAATTACAATGGCGAACTTAATTGACTCTCTGAATGCGGCAGCCGTGCGTACGGACCTGCCCGATCTGGAGCCCGGCGACACCGTTAAGGTCCACAGCCTGATCGTCGAAGGCGAGAAAGAACGCCTCCAGGTTTTCCAGGGCCTTGTCATCCGCGTGCGCGGGGGCGGGATGAACAAGAATTTCACCGTGCGGCGCATTGCTTCGCACGGCGTCGGTGTCGAGCGCACCTGGCTCTTCGCCTCCCCGCGGGTCGAGAAGATCGAGGTCCTGCGCCACGCGAAGGTGCGCCGCTCGCGGCTGTACTTCCTGCGCGGCCGCACCGGCAAGGCTGCCCGCCTGAAGGAACGCCGGGCCAACTAACCGCCCGGTTCGTGGACAATCCCATGGGGCAGACAAGGCGCAGGATACTTCCTGCGCCTTTTATGGTTAACGCAAGGCTCACGCAAAGACGCTAAGAACGCAGAGCAGAGGAAGTATACTTTGCTGTCTTAGCGGCTTTGCGTGAGCAACAACGGGTATGCCGATGCATCATATCGAGCGTGCCGGGCTGGCATTCGAGCAGGAGCTCTGGGCCGGCGGTTACCGGGCCGTGGCGGGTGTGGATGAGGTGGGACGCGGCGCATGGGCCGGGCCGGTCGTCGCGGCCGCGGTCGTGCTCCCGCCGGATATATCGCGCCTCGCTCCGCTGCTCGGCCGCGTGGACGATTCGAAGCGCCTGACCCCGACCGCGCGGGCGGAGCTATACGAGCCGATCCTGGCGTGTGCGTTGGCGGCCGGCGTCGGCCGCGTCGAGGCAGTGGACATCGACCGCATCGGCATCGCGCCCGCGACGCGCGAGGCGATGCGCCGGGCGCTGGCCGCACTTGCCGTCCCGCCCGACTATATCCTGCTCGACTACCTGACGCTGCCGAACATGACCTGCCCGCAGCGCGGTGTGCCGCACGGCGACGCGCTCTGTCTCGCGATTGCTGCCGCGTCCGTGATCGCAAAGGTGACGCGGGACCGCTGGATGACAGAGCAGGATGCGGTCTATCCGGGCTACGACTTTGCGCAACACAAGGGCTACGGCAC
>JAKPQT010000209.1 GCA_029555885.1 Chloroflexota bacterium
CCGTGCTGGGCAGCCTGGAATTCGCCGTAGAATCCTTCGGCGTCGGTCTCATCGTCGTCCTCGGCCATACTCGCTGCGGCGCAGTCCAAGCTGCTGTCGAAGGCGACGCATACGAGGGCGCCCTCGCGCGCGTCGTCGAGGCCATCCTGCCAGCCGTGGAGCTGGCCAGACCCCAACCAGGCTCCCCAATCGATAATACGGTACGCGCCAACGTGGTCCGCACGGTCGAGCGGTTGCGCTCGGCGGAGCCGGTGCTTGCGGCCGCCGTGAACCAGGGACGTCTGCAGATCCGCGGCGCCATCTACGATCTAGCCACCGGCATTGTGCAGCAGGTCAAGTAGAAAACCGATTTAATGATTCGTTTAACATGGACATTATCCAGCTTGACTATGGAAGCAACCGTTGATATCATACCGTACAAGTTGCACGAATGTGCGAAGGGAGGTGGCATAACAACCCTACAAAGTCCATCCGTTGTCCAAACTCAAAGATGCGTTTCATATTGACATCAGGAGGAAAGCCCCAATGCGTAAGTTGCAACTGATCCTGGCACTGCTGATCGTGTTCACCATGCTGGTAAGCGCCTGCGGCGGCCGCGCCACACCCACGCCGGAGCCTGCAGCACCGGCGGCTGAACAGCCGGCAGCCGAAGAGCCCGCCGCAGAAGAACCTGCTGCAGAAGAACCCGCAGCCGAAGAGCCTGCTGCCGAAGAACCGGCTGCTGCGCCCTTCACCTACAAGGAAGCCCCTGAGTTAGCCGAGCAGGTCGCGGCCGGCACGTTGCCCCCCGTGGACCAGCGCCTGCCCGTCAACCCGCTCGTGACCACCCCGGTCGAGTCCGTCGGCAAGTACGGCGGCACGCTGTTAACGGCCACCTGGTGGCCGGAAGCCGGCAACGTCCAGCTCTACTTCGCAGTGGACGCGCCTGTCAAGTGGAAGGCCGACCTGACCGGCTACGAGCCCGCGCTGGTCGAGAGCTATGAGTTCTCCGAAGATGGCCACACCTTTACCATGCACATGCGCGAAGGCCTGAAGTGGTCGGATGGCGAGCCGTACACCTCGGCGGATTGGAAGTTCATGTGGGAAGATGTTCTGAACAACCCGAACCAGAAGATCTTCACCGTCCCTGCGTACCTGCGCAACACCGATGGCACGCCTCTCACCATGGAATTCCCGGATGACTACACCGTCGTCTGGAAGGCCGATAAGTCCCTGGGCGTCAGCGCCAATTACATGGCGCAGGGCTACTGGGAGTTCGCCAAGAACATGATGAAGCCGGCGCACTACCTCAAGCAGTTCCATCCCGAGTTCACTGACGGTGCTGCCTGGGAGGACTTTGAAAAAGCTGACAAATGGTGGCAGACCGCCGGCTACCCCTGCCTCTTCGCCTGGTGCAACAGCGCGGTTTCCGAGGATGGCACCCGCTATACCTATAGCCGCAACCCGTACTACTGGCGCGTCGACACCGAGGGCAACCAGTTGCCCTACATCAACGCGATCGAGGTTGAAATCGTGGCCGATGAGCAGGTCCGCCTGCTGAACGTCACCCAGGGCAAGTACGACACCGCGTTCCGCGTGGTCGGCAACCCGAACGACATCCCGCTGTTGCTCGAAAACGCCGCGGCCGGCAACTACAAGCTGCTGGACGGCTGGATGAACGGCGCAGGCGCGTGGCCGGGCTACATGGTCAACTCCTATTATGTCGAGGGTGGCAAAAACTACGAGAACGACACGCCGGAGAAGGCCACCGAAATCCGCAACGTGCTGCGCGACAAGCGCTTCCGCCAGGCCCTGTCCCTCGGCATCGACCGCCAGCGCATGATCGACGTCGCCTGGAACGGCATCGGCGAGGCCAAGCAGGCCACTCTGAGCCCGCAATCGCCGCACTTCGCCGGCGACAAGGGCCAGGAGGTCTACCAGGCCTGGGCCAACGCCTACACCGAATTCGACGCTGATGCGGCCAACGCGCTGCTGGATGAGATGGGCATGGCCAAGGGTGCGGACGGCTTCCGCACGCTGCCCAGCGGCGAACCGTTCATCCTGACGCTGGACATCTCGGACTGGGGCGGCAGCCTCAAGGTGCAAACCGACGCGGCAGCCGAGGCCGAGAAGCAGTGGGAAACCAACCTGGGCATCAACGTCGACGTCAAGAACCTGCAGGGCCAGCCGGACCTGGACATCCGCACCAACAGCGGCTACTTCATGCTGCGTGCGGCCCACGTCTCCGAGCTGGACATCTGGACCTACCCGGACTGGCTGTTCCCCATCGTCAACCGCTACTACATGCCGCTGGAAGGCAAGTGGTATGCCAAGGGCAAGGACACCTGCGTGCCCGATCCGGCCATCCCGTATGACTGCGGCGTGAAGCCCGAGGACGGCAGCCCGGCCCAGCGCCTGCAGGCGCTCTACGAGCAGGGCGTGAACGAGCCCGACGAGGCCAAGCGCAACGAGCTGGTCTGGGAAGCTATCCAGATCAACATCGACGAAGGCCCCTTCATCATCGGTATCTCCGGCGACCAGGCCATGCCTGTCGTCGTGAAGAACTACATGCGCAATATCCCGAACTACGGCGTCGTCGGCCCGTGGGCTCCGGCTACCCCGGGCAACACGGTCGCTGCGCAGTGGTGGATGGACAAGTAAACCGGTGCTTGTGCGCCAGGGCGCCAGGCTGCAACGACAGCCTGGCACCCTGGCCCGACACGCCGGCAGCCTCGGAGCCATGCTCCAGGCTGCGTTGAACGCAATCCTTACGGTGGCGGGCAGATTAATCCGCCCGCCACGCCACCAACCGAGTTGACACAACCTTGCGGCAGGCAATGGTGCACGGGCGCGGTCTTCACCGCGTTGCTGCCGACCCCGTTCTCCATCCTGCCGTCACTTGCACTGAGCCAGATACGCAGCGCCACCGCGCAGCCATGCACCCCTGATTGTCCTGGCGGTTTGCTTTCCTCTCCTGTGCGAACAGCGTGCGCTGCGTTCGAAGAAACAGTCTCAGGCCAAGGAGGCGTTCATGTTGAGCTTCATCGTCCGGCGACTTGGCTACGCGCTGATCATGGTTGTGCTGGTATCCTTCGTCAGCTTCGTGATCATCAAGTTGCCCCCCGGAGACTTTCTCACCCAGAAAATGGAACAGCTGCGCTCCCGTGGCGACCGCAGCGCAGAGGCGCGCATCGACCAGTACCGTATCAGGTATGGTCTGGATAGGCCCTTCATCGAGCAGTACACCGGCTGGGTCACCAACTTCGTCAAGGGCGACTTCGGCGAGTCGTTCGAGTACGAGCGTCCGGTTAAGGACCTGCTGGGCGAGCGCCTCCTGTTCACCATCATCCTATCCGTCGCCACGCTGATTCTCACCTGGGCCCTGGCGATACCGCTCGGGGTCTACTCAGCGGTCAGACAATACTCCGTGGGGGATCAGATCATCTCCGTCATCAGCTTCATCGGCCTGGGCATGCCCGGCTTCCTGCTGGCGCTGATTATTTTGTATTTCGCCGTGGTGGTGCTGGGCCAGGAAGCCACCGGCCTCTTCTCGCAGGAGTTCGTGAATGCGCCGTGGAGCTTCGCCCGGGTGGTTGACCTGCTGAAGCACCTCTGGATCCCCGCCCTGGTCAGCGCCGTCACCGGCACGGGCGGCCTGATCCGCATCATGCGCGGCAACCTGCTCGAGACGCTAGGCCAGCCCTTCATCGAAGCAGCCCGCGCCCGCGGCCTGAAGAACAGCACCGTCATCTGGAAGCACGCCGTGCGCATGGCCATCAACCCGCTGATCGTGATCCTGGGATCCGAGGCCATTCCGAATATTTTCGTCGGCAACGCGCTGGTTTCCATCGTGTTGAACCTGCCCACTATCGGCCCGCTATTCGTGGAGTCGCTACGCAAGCTGGACATGTACATGGCCGGCACATGCCTTGTGTTCTTCACGCTGCTGTTGCTCATCGGCAACCTGCTGGCTGACTTGATGCTGGCGTGGGTCGACCCCCGCATCCGGCTGGACTGAGGAGGACTGACATGGCTACCACAGCGGTTGCACCCACCAAGCAGGCCCAGAAGAAACCCGTCAGCCAGAGCTATTGGAGCCTGGTATGGTGGAAGTTCAAGAAGAACAAGCTGGCCATCGTCGGCGGCATCATCCTCATCGTGATGTACTTCACGATGGTGGTGATACCCGAGTTCATCTCCCCTTACGCGCTCGAACGGTCCTCGGAATACACCGCGGCCAAACCGCAGGCCATCCGGTTCGTGGATTCCGAGGGCAAATGGCAGGCGCCCTTCGTCTACGGGCTGGAGCGCAAGGTCGACACCAAGACCCGCACGCGCTTCTACGTGGACGATACCACGCGGAAGTATCCCGTGCGACTCTTCGTCAAGGGCGATCCTTACAAGCTGCTCGGGCTGATCCCGATGAACATCCATCTGTTCGGCACCACCTCGGATGACCCGAAGGCCTCGGTGTTCATCATGGGTACCGATTCGCTGGGCCGCGACTACTTCTCGCGCATCATCTACGGCGGGCGCCTGTCCCTGATGATCGGTCTCATCGGCCAGTTCCTGACCCTGGTCCTGGGCAGCGTGTTGGGCGCCATCTCCGGCTACTACGGCGGCACAGTGGATGTCATCATCCAGCGTGTTACGGAGTTCCTGGCCGCCTTCCCGGATATTCCGCTGTTCATGGCGCTGGCCGCGGCCATTCCCAAGTTCTGGTCGCCCATTCTGGTGTACTTCATGCTCACAGTCATCCTGGCGTTCGTGCGCTGGGGCGGCCTGGCAAGGCAAGTGCGCGGCCTGATCCTGTCGCTGCGTGAGCGTGAATACGTCCTGGCAGCCAAGAGCTTCGGCGCGGAGGACTCGCGACTGATGTTTCAGCATCTCCTGCCGGGCACCATGAGCCACGTCATCGTCATCGCCACGCTGTCGATTCCGGGCATGATCCTGGCCGAGACCGCGCTGAGCTGGCTGGGGCTGGGGCTGCGCCCCCCGCTGACAAGCTGGGGGGTGCTCCTGCAGGAAGCCGGCAACGTCAGCGCCATCCGGTTCTACCCGTGGCTGCTGTTGACCATCCCCTTCCTGTTGCTCGTCATCCTGGCCTACAACATGTTGGGCGACGGCCTGCGCGATGCGCTCGACCCGTACGGCGGACGGTAGGAGGCGACTAACATGAACCAGACCAAGAGCGATGTGCTGATCGAAATTCAAGACCTCCGCGTCGAGTTCGATGTCCGGGCAGGTATCGTCAAGGCGGTCGATGGTGTATCGTTCAACATCAACCGCGGGGAGACGCTGGGCGTCATCGGTGAGAGCGGCTGCGGCAAATCCATCACGGCCCGCGCCATCCTGCAGATGGTCCCCAAACCCGGCCGCATTGCGAACGGGCAGGTCATCTATCACCGGCGGGCCAAAGGCTCCACCCACACCGATGTCGTCAACATCAGCAAGCTCGATCCCGACGGGCAAACCATCCGCGAGATTCGCGGCGGCGAAATCGGCATGATCTTCCAGGAGCCGATGAGCTCGCTGACGCCGGTATACACGGCCGGCGTCCACATCAACGAAGCCATCTCGCTCCACAACCTGACGCCTTTCCGCAAGGTCGGCGACCAGTTGGCAGAGACGATCCAGGCGCACAAGAACATCACCAAGCAGGAAGCGCGCGAGTACGCCATCGACATGCTGCGCCGCGTCGGCATTCCGAAGCCGCAGCAGCGTGTGGACAGCTACCCGCACCAGCTCTCCGGCGGCCAGCGGCAGCGCGTGATGATCGCTATCGCGCTCTCCTGCGGGCCGGACATGCTGATTGCGGACGAGCCGACGACCGCGCTCGACGTCTCCATCGAGGCGCAAATCCTGGACATCATGCGCGAGATGCAGGAACAGGAGAACATGGCCATCATGTTCATCACGCACAACCTGGGCGTCATCGCGGAGATGGCCAAGGAAATCGTCGTGATGTACATGGGCAAGCAAGTGGAACGGGCCTCGACTGTCGACCTGTTCTACCAACCCAAGCACCCGTACACCAAGGCACTGCTCCAATCGATCCCGAAGGTCGGCCGCAAGACCGGCGCGCGGCTGGCCTCCATCGAGGGCATGGTGCCCGACCCGTTCAACCTGCCGACCGGCTGCGTCTTCCATCCGCGCTGCCCATCGTTCATGCCCGGCAAGTGCGATAAGATCGTGCCGACATGGCATCCAGTCGTAGGCGACCAGTGGGTTAGCTGCCTGCTGTACGAGGAGGTGTGAGCATGGATGCACGCACGATCCAGTCGAGTCCGGCGGTCACGTCGGAAAACCATCTGCTAGAGGTCAAAGGCCTCAAGAAGTTCTTCCCCATCCACAAGGGCTTCTTGCGCAAGGTTGTGGGGTACGTGAGGGCGGTCGACGACGTCAGCTTCTACGTGCGTGAAGGAGAGACGCTTGGCCTGGTGGGCGAGAGCGGCTGCGGCAAGACCACTGCGGGCCGCACCATCCTCCGCCTGTACGAGCCGACCGGCGGGCAGGTGCTCTGGAGAAGCAAGCTACTGGCCAAGGGCGGCGAGGAAGAGGTGCAGGTCGACATGGCGGAGATGGATCACGGCCAGATGAAGCTGATCCGTCGGGAGATCGCGATGATCTTCCAGGACCCCATCAACTCGCTGAACCCGCGCATGACCGTCGGCGACATCATCGCCGAGCCAATGGTCATCCACGGCCAGTACCAGCAGGAGCGCAGCGAGGCCATCATCGTGAACCTGCTCACGCGCGTCGGCCTGCGGCCCGACCATCTGCGCCGCTATCCGCACGAGTTCTCCGGCGGCCAGCGCCAGCGCATCGGCATCGCCCGCGCGCTGTCGCTCAACCCGCGGCTGGTCATCTGCGACGAGCCGGTGTCTGCGCTCGACGTCTCGATTCAGGCCCAGACGCTGAACCTGCTCCAGGACTTGCAGCGGGACTTCAACCTGGCCTACATCTTCGTCGCACACGACCTGAGCGTTGTACAGCACATCTCGAACCGTGTGGCGGTCATGTACGTGGGCAAGATGGCCGAGATGGCGGATGCGGAGGAACTTTACATGGCGCCGCTGCACCCGTACACCGAGGCCCTGATGTCAGCCGTACCGAAGGCCGATCCCAAGTACCAGTCGGAACGCATCATCATGCAGGGCGACGTAGCCGACCCATCTAACCCGCCGCCCGGCTGTTACTTCCATCCGCGCTGCCGCTACGCGGTCGACCGCTGCAAAGAGGAGACGCCGGCCTTCCGCGAGCTGAAACACGACCACTTCGTCGCGTGTCACCGGGCCGAAGAACTGAAACTGCGAGGCGTGTAGGAGAGGCAAGCGAGCATCCTGTGGCAGGTCTCGGATATGCGGGGCCCACCACAGGATGCTTGCCGTTAGCCGGCCTGCTGCGCATCCAGTTTACGCTGGCAATGCGCTGCCGGCCATCCTCCAGCCATGCAACCTAGGTCTGTACGCTGCGTAGAAGAGGGCGAAGCGCATCCGCGCTGACCCGCATATCGGCAATCGCCGCGTTGGCTGGAGGCATACTGTGACACAAGCTAACACACTTTTCAACCGGGTGGTGACGCTGCTCCTGTGGCTGGCGAGCATCGCCCTGCTCATCGCAGATATCTATTTCGTGCGCGAGCTCTTCTTCGTCATCTATGCGCGGTTCTCGACTGACGCTGCCGTGGCGTTGCTGTGGGGCAACATCATTGTCGTGGTCGCGGCCATCCTGGCCGTCGGCTTCATCATTGCATCGGGCGAATATCATCGCAAGCACCACGGCAAGCCGCGGTCATGGCGGCTGTTCGCCTGGACGTTCGGTGTTGGACTGGCGATTCCGGTGCTCGCGCTGCTCCTGGGAGGGTCGGCGTGACCGAACTTAAGTGGTGGCAGCAGGCGGTCTTTTACCAGATTTATCCGCGCAGCTTCGCCGATGGCAATGGCGACGGCATCGGCGACTTTCGCGGCATCACGGCACGACTGGACTACCTGCAAGACCTGGGGATCGACGCCATCTGGCTTTCGCCCCACTTTCCCTCGCCGCAGGCCGATTGCGGCTATGACATTGCGGACTACACCGATGTCGCGCCGGAATACGGCACGCTCGACGACTTCCGCACTTTTCTGACTGAGGCGCACCGCCGCGGCATCCGCGTCATCCTTGACCTCGTGCTCAACCATACATCGGACCAGCACCGCTGGTTCATCGAGTCCCGCACCACCCGCGAAAATCCGAAGCGCGATTGGTACATCTGGCGCGATGGTCGGGACGGCGGACCGCCCAACAATTGGGAATCTGCCTTCGGCGGCTCCGCGTGGGAGTATGACCAGCGCACCGGCCAGTACTACTATCATTACTTCCTGAGGGAGCAGCCTGACCTCAACTGGCGCAACCCGGAGGTCAAGCAGGCCATGTGGGATGCCGTGCGGTTCTGGCTGGACATGGGCGTGGATGGCTTCCGGCTGGATGCCATCGGCACCATCTACGAGCGGCCCGATCTGCCCGACCATACTGCGACAAAGACCCTGATCGAGCTGACCGCGGCGCGCGAAGTGCCGGCCGGCCCACTCGAGGCCGGAGAGTTCCTGGCCGAATGGCAGGCTCTGATCAAACACCAGGTGGACCAGCCCGGCGTCCACGAACTGATGCAGGAGTTGCGAGGCATCCTGGACGAGTACGATGGGGATCGGGTCCTGATTGGCGAGAGCGAAGACACGAGCTATCACGGCGACGGCGATAACGAGCTGCACCTCGTGTTCAACTTCCCGATGATGCGGCCGCGCCGGCTGACGCCCGCGAGCATTCGTGCCAACCAGGCGGAACGGCTGGCCGAGCTGGCCGCCATCTCGCCCGACCTGTGGCCCTGCAACACGCTCGGCAACCATGACTCACCGCGGGTCAAGAGCCGCTACGGCGACGGGGTTCACGACGATGCGCTGGCCCGGCTGCACCTCGTCCTGCTCCTGACGCTGCGGGGCACGCCCTTCCTCTACAACGGGGAAGAAATCGGCATGACGGACTACCGCCTCACCGATATCGCACAATTCCGCGACCTGTGGGGCGTGCGGGCCTACTATGCCGTACGCGACGAACTTGGGGCCACCCCCGAAGCTGCGCTGGCGCGGGCCGCGGAAATCACGCGCGATGCCGTCCGCACCCCGCACCAATGGGAAAACGCGGCCAACGCGGGCTTCAGCCCACCCGGCGTGGAGACATGGCTGCCCGTCAATCCGAACTATGCGGAGGGCGTCAATGTAGCCGAGCAGCGTGAGAACCCTGATTCGTTGCTCAACTTCTATCGCCGGATGCTGCGAGTGCGCCGGGAGACACCGGCCCTCATCGCCGGGCGCTACGTGCCCCTGCACGAAGAAGCGCCGGACTACCTGGCATTCCTGCGCCAGCTCGATACGGATTCGGCGGGCCGCGCGGGCCAGACTTGCCTGGTCGTGTTGAACTTTTCCGACCGGCCGCAGCGTCTGTGCTTCGACCTGGCCGTCACCGCGGTGCGCCCTATCCTGGCCGCCCGGGCCCAGCCGCTGCGAGACCTGTCCGATTTCATTCTCGAACCGTATGAGGCATTCATCGGCGAACTCGCCTGACCTTAAGGAGGATTCCATGGCTCAAGCAACAGACACGATCCGATTTCTGCAGCGTGTTCCGCTGTTCCACGGTTTGAACGACCGCCAGCTCCGCAAGCTGGCCGTGCGCTGCGTCGAACGCAAATACGCGGCGGGCCAATCCATCGTTGCCCAGGGCCAGGGCGGCGAAGGCTTCTTCGTGATCGTCACAGGTCAGGCGAAGGCCATGCGCCATCGCAGCGACGGATCAGAAGTCCTGGTCAACACATTCGGCCCGACCGATTTTTTCGGTGAACTGGCGCTGCTGTACGACGGGGCGCGCACCGCCACCGTGATTGCCACTGAACCGACCGAATGCCTGGCACTGACGCGCTGGGACTTCATCGGTACCCTCAAAGAAGATGCGGAGATGGCCGTCGTCATTGCCCAGGCCCTGGCGGAACGTTTCCACCGGGCCCTGGATGCATTGCAGTAAGTATCCGGCGACTGTTGTAGTGTGATCATTTAGCTCGGTAGTGGCGCCCGAGTTCTTCTTCACGGTTCTCTCCCACATCGGGCTGGAAGAGGGGAGTCCCAGAATGGAGGTTTTGGGCCGCAAGGCGGCCTAAAACCTCCACACAATAGGATTTCCCCGCCTCTGCAAGTGGGGGCGGCGCCACGAGTGGGGCGCAGACTACCAAACCATTCTGTCAAGTACATCAACCGATAGTACCTGCGCAGGCCGCGCCATGCGGCACCCAGGGGGAGACAGTATACCCGATGAAGTGTCCCAACTGTGGCTTCGAGAGCCACGCCGGGATGAGATTCTGCGGGCAATGCGGCGCGCCATTGGGCAGCCCATGCCCCAATTGCGCCTTTGTCAATCCCCTCACCTACCGGTTCTGCGGCATGTGCGGCCTCTCCCTGACGGAAGCCTCTGCCGCGGCGAGTGTCGCGCAGTTACCGCTCCCGCTGGACGCCCCAGCCCCACCGCTCCTGCCTGGCCTGCACGCCGACGAGACGCTGCCCCAGGTTCAACACCCTGGCCCGCCTTCCATGCGCACGGAAACCCCGACGCCGGGGCTCCCCGCCCCAGGGCTCACTGCCCCACTCGCCGGCGAACGCCGCATCGCGACCATCATCCTGGCCGATGTGTGCAACTCCACTGACCTGATGGAGCACCTGGGCACCGAAACCTGGGTAGAGATGATGAACCAGGTGTTGCAACTGCTGGCCGCCGAGGTCTATCGTTTCGGGGGCCATGTGGACCAGTTCCGCGGGGATGGGCTGGTTGCGTTCTTCGGCGCGACGCACTCGCATGAGGATGACCCGGAGCGCGCAATCCTCGCGGCACTGGCGATGCACGAGGCCCTCCGGCCCTTTGCCGAAGAGATGCTCGCTAAGGACATCAGTCTGAAGGTGCGCGTGGGCGTCAATACCGGCGAGGTCATCGTGGGCAGCGTGGGGGAGGCCGGCCAGCATCGCGAAGACACGGCGATGGGCGAGGGTGTGGCGCTGGCCGCGCGCATGGAGTCCTCCGCCGAACCGGGCACAGTGCTCGTCAGCGCACACACCTATCATCTGGTCGAGTCCCGGTTCGAATGGCAGCCGCTGGGCGAGATATCGGTCAAGGGCGTCAGCCGGCCCATCGCGGTCTACCGGCCGCTGCGCCTCCGCTCGCTGACCGAGGCGCGCCAGGCACGCGACCTGAGCTTACCGCTCGTCGCGGGCCGGGATGCGCCTCTGGAAGCGCTCAGGGGGTGTGTGACAGCCGTGCAGCAAGGGCGCGGGGGCATCTCGGTGGTGACCGGTGCCAAGGGCATGGGCAAGACCCAGCTCATCAACCACGTCCGGCGGCAGTTCGAGCAAGCCGCCGAACCGCCCGCCGAGCCTGTCGCACCAGAAAAACCCGGTCCGGCGACTCCACCAATGACCTGGCTGCTCGGTCACTGCCAGTCCTATGACCAGTCTACACCCTACTCGCTATGGCTGGGACTGCTCCACAACTGGTTAGAGGCCGCCGACTCGGACGCGACGGCAGCGTCTTCCGACATGGCGGGACTGTTGTACCAACAGTCGGAGCTGCTATGGGGCGATGATGTCGAGCGCTACTACCCTTACCTGGCGATGCTGCTGTCGCTGCCCGTCGAAGGCCCCCAGGCCCGGCGCATCACGTATCTCAAGGCCGAGGGACTGCAGAAGCAGATTTTCAGCACGGTCTACAGTTGGGTGGAAGCCCTGGCGCAGCGCGGCCCGCTGGTCATGACGCTCACCGACCTGCAGTTCGCGGACACCAGTTCTCTGGAACTGCTCCAGCACTGCCTGCCCATCTGCGAGAGCGCGCCGGTGTTGTGGCTGGCGAGCTTTCGGCCCGAGCGCACCTCGCCTGTCTGGCAGTTCCGCCATTATGTCGAGACCGAATACCCGCACCGGCTGACCGCGATTGACCTGCCGCCGCTCACGCCCAGCGAGACCCGTGCGCTGATCGAGCAAATGCTCGGCCGGGGCACGCTGGCGGATGCCACGACGGCCTTGCTCATCGAAAAAGCTGAGGGTAATCCCTATTATGCGCGGGAGCTGGTCTACGCGCTGATCGATCAGGGACTCGTGCAGCAGGATGCGGCTGGCGTCTGGCGGCAGATGCAGCCCATCCAGAACGTCAACCTGCCAGGCAGCCTGCGCGGCCTGCTGCTCACCCGCATCGACCATCTCAGCGTCGAGGAGCGCCACGTGCTCCAGATTGCGGCGGTCATCGGCCCGCTGTTCTGGCGCAGCGTCCTCGAAGGCCTGATCCGCGACCCCGCGCAACTTAAGCGTGCGCTCACCAATCTCCAGCGCGCGCAGCTCATCCACGAGCAGAACGTCGAGCCGGAGCTGGGAATCGCCTATGCGTTCACGCCCTCTCTGGTGCGCGATGTCGTGTACGAAAGCCTCCTGAACGCGCAGCGGACGGCCTACCACCTGCAGATAGGCGAGCAAATCGAACAGATCATCAGCCCGGAGAGCATTTCCATTTATCACGGGCTGCTGGCCTATCATTATCATCAGGCCGGCAACTATCGGCGCGAGCTCTACCATGCGCTCGGCGCAGCGGCTGAGATGCGCCGCGTCTACGCCAACAGCGACGCCCTGGCCCACTACACCCGCGTGCTGGAGTTGTTGGAGCAAATCGAGGCGCGCGGCGCGGACGAAGATCAGCTCCATTCCATCCGCGAGATGCGTTTCGAGGCGCTCGAAGGCCGCGCCCAGGTCCTGGCGCGCATGGGGCACATTGAGGCGGGCCAGGCCGATGCCCGGGCGCTCCTGCCGCTGGCCCGGCTGTTGACCGATGACCCGATATTCATGCTCGACGCCCTCCTGTCGCAGCCGGAGGTCAGCGACCCCAACACCCCCGAAGAGCTGACGACCGGACTCCAGATGGCGCAGCAGGCGCTCGCGCTCGCGCAGCAGGCCGGCGACAAACACCGCGAGATGCATAGCCTGCTCGCCGTCGGCCACCTACAGCAATTGCACCGCGACCCCGCGTGGCACGAGCTGCGGGCCCGCGCGCTCGAACTCTCACGGCAGTTGGGCGACCTGCGCACCGAAGTTGGGCTATTGCTGGGCATCGGCGGCGCCTACAGCATGGACAATCTGGAGCGCAACGCCGAGTACGTCCAGGCGGCCCTCTCCATCTCGCAGCGCCTGGAAGACCGGGAGACCGAGGCCTGGCTGCTGGCCGCGCTCAGCCCGGAACATGAGCGCCGCGGCGACTACTACCGCCAGTTGACCGAGTTCGAGCAGAAGCGAGTCCAAATCTATCGCGAGGTCGGGAACCGCCTCGGCGAAGGCCATGCGCTGGTCTTTGCCGGCCAGATCCAGGCCATCTACTTGGGCGACTACGAGGGTGGGCTGGCCGTCCTCGAAGAGGCGCTCGATCGCTGGAGCGAATCGAGCGACAAGATTTTCGCGCTGTTGCGCATCGCCCAGATTCAGGGCGAGCTGGGCCAGTTCGACGCAGCCTGGGCCACGATTGCACAGGCACGCACCGTCACCGAGCGCGTGCTGTTCAGCCTGGGCCACGCCGGGCTCCGCTTGGTGGAGGCCATCCTGCACAACGCGCAGGGCGGCCCGGAGCACTGGCAGCAGGCCCTGAACCTCCAGGCGCAGGTCCGGCAGATGGTGGCCGAGGGGCAGGTCTCGCGGCAGTATCAGATGGTCGCCGCGTGTGAGACCGCCGCCGCACACCTGGGTCTGGCGAGCGTGCCAGATATGGCCGCGCCGGAGCGGGACGAACACCTGCGCTATGCGCTCGAAGCGTCGGGCAACGCCCTGGACATTTACCGGCAGTTCGGCTTCACACAGATCACCGAATGCACGGGCGAAGAAATCATGTACCGGCACAGCCTCGCGCTGGCCGCGAACGGCCGGCACGAGGAGGCGCAGGACATGCTCAAAAGCGCGTACCGGGAAATGATGCGCAAGCACGGCATGATCCCGGCAGACAGCCCGTTCCGCCGCACGTTCCTGGAAAACATCAAGCTGCACCGCCAGATTCGCGCAGCCTATGAGGCTGCGTTCCGCAACCAGCCCTGAGCAGGCGCTGCCCGACAGGCCGCGCTTACTATGAGGCTGGCATCACCATAACAGACCTGAGGAGAGACATGCCCCAAATCACAATTCCCACCGAATTTCCCTCGCGCGCCGAACCCGCTGCCGTGGTCACCGGCGAGCACGTCCGCTTCACCGTACTGACCTCGCGCATGATTCGGATGGAGTACAGCCAGCACAACCGTTTCGAAGACCGCGCCAGCCAGGCGTTCTGGTATCGCCAGCAGCCCGTGCCGGACTTCCAGCTCACCCAGACGCCGGACCAGATCGACATCGAGACGGAGCACCTGCATCTGTGCTACAAAATCTCCGATGCGGGCTTTACCATGAACACGCTGTCGATCGAATTGAAGGGCAGCGGCGTCACCTGGCGCTTCGGCGACCGCGACCACCACAACCTGCGCGGCACCGCGCGGACACTGGACGGCGCCAACGGCGAGATCGACCTGGAACCAGGGCTGATGTCGCGCGCCGGCTGGTCGCTGGTGGACGACTCGCAGAGCCTCGTGTTCAACCAATCCGGCTGGCTGGAACAGCGCCCGCCCGCCCGCACCGCAGAATATCGCGACCTCTACTTCCTCGGATACGGCCAGGACTACATCGGCTGCCTGCAGGAATACACGCGCGTCTCCGGCCGCGTGCCGCTGGTGCCCCGCTACGCGCTGGGCAACTGGTGGAGCCGCTACTGGGACTACAAGCAGGACGAACTGCGCGACCTGATGGTCGAGTTCCGCGAGCGCGAGGTGCCGCTGTCCGTGTGCATCATCGACATGGACTGGCACATCACCAAGACCGGCAACGCGTCATCGGGCTGGACCGGGTACACCTGGAACCATGAGCAGTGGCCCGATCCCTACGGCTTCATCGCCTGGCTGCACGAGCAGGGCCTGCGCACCGCCATGAACCTGCACCCGGCGGACGGCATCTGGCCGCACGAAGCGCAGTACGAGGAGATGGCCCGCTTCATGGGCCAAGACCCCGCGACCCAGGAGCCGGTTCCGTTCGACCTGGCCGACCCGCACTTCGTCGAAGGGTACTTCAAGATTCTGCACCATCCGATGGAAGCCGAGGGCGTGGACTTCTGGTGGCTGGACTGGCAGCAGGGGCAGCGCATGGTGCACTCCACGCAGCCGGTTGCAGAGGTCATGGACCCCTTGTGGTGGCTCAATCACCTGCACTTCTATGACCTGGGCCGCGACGGCACGAAGCGCCCGTTCATCTTCTCGCGCTGGGGCGGCCTGGGCAACCAGCGGTACCCCATCGGGTTCTCCGGCGATAGCTGGGTGACGTGGGCCACGCTGGCATTCCAGCCCTACTTCACCGCGACGGCTTCCAATGTCGCGTTCGGCTGGTGGAGCCATGACATCGGCGGCCATTGCGCGGGCGTCGAAGAGCCGGAGTTGTACGCGCGCTGGGTGCAGCTCGGCGCGTTCAGCCCCATCCTGCGGCTGCACAGCACCAACAATCCGTTCCACGACCGCCGGCCCTGGGGCAACGGCGCAGACGCGTTCCGCGTCGCGCGCGCGGCCATGCAGTTGCGCCATGCGCTGATTCCGTATATTTACAGCATGGCCTGGCGCATGACGCAGCAGAGCATCCCGCTGGTGACGCCGCTCTACTACTGGCACGGCAGCCGCGAGGAAGCTTACCTGTGCCGGAACCAATTCTACTTCGGCAGTGAGCTGATGGTTGCGCCGTACGTCTCTCCGCGCCACCCCGAAACCAATCTCAGCCGCCACACCGTGTGGCTGCCGACGGGCGATTGGTTCGACTTCACGACGGGCGAGCACTTCGCGGGCGACCAGACGGTCTCGCTCTACGGCACGCTGGATGACATCCCCGTGTTCGCGCGCGCGGGCAGCATCGTGCCCCTGGGCCCGCGCGTTGGTTGGGGCGGCGTGGACAACCCGGAGGAACTGACGGTCTATGTCTTCCCTGGTGCCGACGACCGGTTCACCCTGTACGAGGACGACGGCAACTCGACCGGCTATCTCCAGGGTGACTATGCTCTGACCGAGCTATCGCAGAGATGGGGCGGCAGCGAACTCAGCTTCACGGTCGCAAAGGCCGCGGGCAACCCGGCCCATATCCCGGCGAATCGCCGGTACAGCGTCGTCCTGCGGGGGGTGCGCAACCCGGACGCAGTACGGCTGACCGTCAACGGCGCGGTGCAGGAAGTGCAGGGGCAGTACGACGCGGCCACCGAATCGCTGACCCTGCCGTTCGTGCCCTGCGGCCCGGCGGACGAGCTCACGCTGACCGTCAGCGGGACGGAAGGTACGTTGCTGTCGAAGCGCGACCGCCGCGTGGAGACCTGCCGCGCGATGCTGTGGGCCTTCAAGCTCGACTCGCTGGCCAAGATGGCGCTGGACCGGGCACTGCCGCAGCTGGCAGAGAACCCGGACAGCCTGGGGCAATACGGCGGTGAGATCGACCGCGTCAGCGAGGCGCAGTTGATGGCGCTGCGCAATGTGCTGGAACGCCGGCAATAGGCGTCGCATAGGGCCTCGCGCCCGTCGGGACGCCCACAAGGGGCTGTACTACCCTCCTGAAAAGGAGACTGGCTGATGTCGCATTCTGCACACGACGCCGCTGACCTGTCCGCCGTTGCTGCACTGCGGACGGCCGGGCCGTGGGAATCGGTGTTCCATGGCCCGGCCCGCGAGGCGCTGGAGGCAGTGCTGCCCGGCTATGTCGCGCCGCGGCGCTGGTTCGGCGCGAAGGCGCGCACGATCCGCGCGATCCGGATACAGGAGGCCGTCCCGATTCTGCCGGCCGCGGTGCTCGCCCTGCTGCGGGTGGAGTACGCCGAGGGCGCACCGGACCGGTACGCGCTGCCTATCGGCTTCCTGTCCGGCGCGGCCGGTCAAGCCCTGCAAGGGGAGCGGCCCGCAGCCGTGATCGCCAGCCTGCAAGCAGGAGGCGAAACGGGCGTGCTGCACGACGCCGTCTGGGACCCGGCCTTCTGCGCCGCGCTGCTCGCAGCCATCGACGAGCAGCGGCAGTATGCGGGGATCAGCGGCGACGTGGTCGCCACGGCATCCAGCGCGTTCCCGCGGCTGCGCGGCGCGGGCACCGCTTCGCTCCCGCCCGTACTGCTGGGCGTGGAGCAGAGCAACACCTCGATCCGGTACGGCGAACGCTTCATCCTGAAGCTGTACCGGCGGCTCGAAGCGGGCGCCAACCCGGACCAGGAGATCGGCCTGTTCCTTACGGAGCAGGCCGCATTCGCCAACGTGCCGGCGGTGGCCGGGGTGCTCGAATACCGCCCCCACCCGCCTGCGACCGGTGAGCCGGTGACGCTCGCGCTCCTGCAGGAGTTCGTGACCAACCGGGGCGACGCGTGGCACTACACGCTCGATGCCCTGGCCGGCTACTATCGGACCGCCCAGCACCCGCTCGGCCCCAGAAGTTTCGACCTGGCGCTGCCCCAGACGCCGCTCCTCGAACTGGTCCGAGACCCGCTCCCTACACAGGCAGAACAGCTCATCGGCCCATACCTTGATTCGGCGCGACTGCTCGGCCGGCGCACCGGAGAACTGCACCTGGCGCTGGCGTCCGATCCGGACCAACCGGCCTTCGCACCGGAGCCGTTCACGCCCGAGTTCCAGGCCTACCTGCAGCGCAGCATGCGCGAGCTGGTGGATCACAACATGCAGCTCTTGCGGTCACGTCTCACGGACCTGCCGGCGTCCGGCAAGGATGACGCACGGGCGGTGCTGGCGCGGGAAGCCGAGATTGCCGGGCGGTTCGATGCCCTGCTGGCGCGACCCATCCGCGCGCTGCGCACGCGCATCCACGGCGACTACCACCTCGGCCAGGTGCTCTACACGGGCGACGACTTCATGATCATCGACTTCGAAGGGGAGCCGGCACGCCCCCTGAGCGAACGCCGGATGAAGCGCTCACCCCTGCAGGACGTGGCCGGGATGCTGCGGTCGTTCCACTATGCAGCCTACGCGGCCTACTTCGCGCAGGGGCAGGACGGCCAGCCCGCGCCGGAACTGGAAGCGTGGGCGCCCTTCTGGCACCTCTGGGTGTCCGTGGCGTATCTTCAGAGCTATCTGGCCGTAGCGGATGGCGCGGCTTTCATGCCAGATGAGCCGGAAGACCTCAGACTATTGTTGGATGTCTATCTTGTCGAAAAGGCAGTCTATGAGCTAGGCTATGAGTTGAACAACCGGCCCGGCTGGGTGCAGATTCCGCTGCAGGGCATCTTGCAGACGGTGCGGGCCGGCTGACCTGGATGAAGGAGGAAGCAGTGCTACCGGAGGAAGGCAGAAATCGCGTCATCATCGAAAGCGTGACCCCCGCAATCGACGGGGGCCGGTTTCCGATCAAACGGATTGTGGGCGACGAAACGACGGTCGAAGCGATCGCGCTGACCGACGGCCACGATGCGCTCTCGTGTGCGGTGATCTACCGGAAGGAGGGTGCAGCGGAGTGGACCGAGGTCCCGATGACGTTCCTCATCAACGACCGCTGGCAGGCCACGTTCACCGTGCAGGAACTCGGCGTGTACAAGTATACGGTGCAGGGCTGGGTGGACCACTTCAAGACCTGGGTGCGCGACTTCGCCAAGCGCGTGCAGGCCGGGCAAGACGTCACCGTGGACCTGCAGATCGGCGCGCAACTCGTCGAGGCCGCTGCCGCGCAGGCAACCGGCACTATCAAGGACGCGCTGGCGACCTATGCCCAGGCGCTCGCGGCAGGCGGGGAAGAGGGCACGCGCCAGGCGTTATCGGACGAGCTGGCGCAACTGATGGCACGGCACGGCGTGCGGCAGTTCATCACGACCTATCGGCAGGAGCTGACCATCGTCGTCGATCGCGAACGCGCGCGGTTCGGCGCGTGGTACGAGCTCTTCCCGCGCTCGACCGCACCGGTGCCCGGCCAGCACGGGACATTCCGGGACGTGGAGGCGCGGCTGCCCTACGTGGCATCGATGGGCTTCGACGTGCTCTACCTACCGCCCATCCACCCCATCGGCACGGCCTTCCGTAAGGGCCGCAACAACACCACCACCCCGGCCCCGGATGACCCCGGGAGCCCGTGGGCCATCGGCTCCGCCGAGGGCGGGCACAAGAGCATCCACCCGCAACTGGGCACACTGGATGATTTCCGCCACCTCGTATCCGCGGCCGCGGCCCACGGCCTCGAAATCGCGATGGACATTGCCTTCCAGTGCTCGCCGGATCACCCTTATGTCAAAGAGCACCCTCAATGGTTCCGGCAGCGCCCCGACGGCACGATCCAGTACGCCGAGAACCCGCCCAAGAAATACCAGGACATCTATCCCTTCGATTTCGAGACCGAAGACTGGCGCGCGCTGTGGATGGAACTGAAGAGCATCTTCGAGTTCTGGATTGCCCAGGGGGTGCGCATCTTCCGGGTGGATAACCCGCACACCAAGCCCTTCGCCTTCTGGGAATGGCTCATCACCGAGGTCAAGCGTGACGCGCCGGATGCCATCTTCCTGGCCGAGGCGTTCACGCGGCCCGCGGCCCTCTACGGGCTGGCGAAGCGCGGGTTCACCCAGTCGTACAATTACTTCCCCTGGCGCAACACCAAGTGGGAGCTGACGCAGTATCTCACCGAGCTGACCCAGACCGAGGTGAAGGACTTCTGCGGCCCGAATTTCTGGCCCAATACGCCGGACATCCTGACCGAGTATCTCCAGTATGGCGGGCGGGCTGCGCACATCACGCGGCTCGTGCTCGCGGCCACGCTGGGACCGAGTTACGGCATCTACGGCGCGGCCTTCGAGCTCTGTGAAAACCGCCCCCTCGCTCCGGGCCGCGAGGAATACCTTGATTCGGAGAAGTACGAGATCAAGGCGTGGGACATCCACCGACCGGACAGCTTGCGTGGGCTGATCGGCCGCGTGAATCAGATCCGCCACGAGAACCCGGCGTTCCATGCCAACCGCAACCTGCGCTTCCACGACATCGACAACGACCAGCTCATCGCGTTCACCAAGAGCAACGAAGATCGCACGAACGAGGTCCTCGTCGTCGTGAATCTCGACCCGCGCTACCGGCAGTCGGGTTTCATCCACCTCCCGCTGGAGGACCTGGGGCTGGACCACCATCAGCCTTTCCAGGTACACGACCTGCTGACGGATGCCCGCTACATCTGGCACGGCCCACACAACTACATCGAGCTCGACCCGCGCCACCTGCCCGCGCACATCTTCGTCATCCGGCGCAGGGTGCGCACAGAGCACGACTTCGACTATTACCTGTGAGGGTAAAGGAGAGTAGTCACCAATTTCAAACATAGCTGGAGTCGAGGCTTCAACCGGTCTGGGCGTGCGAGTGCGTAGCTGACCTAACCGGCTGAAGCCGCGACTCCAATTGCGTTCGGGGTTCCCGGACGGCCGGCCATTCGGCTATCCCGAGAACGACCTCGACTCCAATTGCGTTCGGGGTTCCCGAATAAGCTTGCCAAAGAACGCGTATGCTGGTATACTGGCAGGCGTCTGAGGGCCCCTAGCTCAGCGGTTAGAGCGGCCGGCTCGTGGCGGTCCCGGTGGCGGATGACAGCAATGTCCTCCGTCGCACATCGTCAAGGGCTGCCCGGCGGGAGACTGCCGGGTGATACCTGCCAAACTCGGGGAAGCCTACGTCATGAAGACATGGTGATCCCGAGCCAAGCCCCGAACTCGTTCGTGGGGAAGGTGTAGAGACTAGACGGCGGGCACCCGACGGGGACGGCTGCGCAGATCGCATGGCGACCGGCAACCCGATCCTCAGGGTGAAGGGATAGTCCAGCCCACAAACCCGTCTCCGGGTGCGTCCAGGTCGACAGGCATCAGGCCTGAGAGCCTGGGCGGGCGGAGGTCGCGGGGCGGCGAAAGCCGCAGTGGGAAGCATAACCGGTTGGTCCTGGGTTCGAATCCCGGGGGGCCCATTCACGAAGCGAAGCTGCATCTGCACTTCGCTTCCTTTTTGTTGAGGAGTTGCGTTCGTTGAGCAAAAGCAAAGTCGCGATCCTGCGCACATCCCCGCGCACGGTCCTGGCCGATTACCATCGCCTGCTGAACCTGGCAGGCTACCAGGATGTCCTGGCGAAGGATGCGGACACCGCGCTGAAGGTCAACATCTCGTGGCACTTCTTCTATCCCGGCAGTTCCACGACGCCGTGGCAGCTCGAAGGCGTCATCCGCGCGCTCAAGGCCGACGGCTATGCCCCAAACCTCATCCACGCGTGCCACAACCGCACGGTCGTCATCGACGCGCACCTGGGCGAGCGCGAGAACAAGCAGGTCAACGTCGTGGAGGCCCACGGGCTGCGCAACGTGCACCTGTACGAGGGCGAGGAGTGGCTGCCCATCGGGGATGCGGTGGGCGACCTGACGAAAAAGTTCCTCGTGCTCAACGATGTCTATCCCGACGGGTTCATGATTCCTCGCCGGTTCATCGGCGAGAACATCATCCACCTGCCGACGGTCAAGACGCACATCTTCACGACGACGACTGGCGCGATGAAGAACGCTTTCGGCGGGCTGCTCAACGAGCGGCGCCACTGGACGCACCCGGTCATTCACGAAACGCTGGTGGACCTGCTGATGATCCAGAAGCGCATCCACCGGGGCGTGTTTGCGGTCATGGACGGCACGTTCGCAGGCGACGGACCCGGGCCGCGCTGCATGATTCCCTACGCCAAGAGCGTCATCCTGGCGTCGAGCGACCAGGTCGCGATCGACGCGCTGGCCGCCAAGCTGATGGGGTTCGACCCGCTGTCCATCAAGTACATCCGCCTGGCGCATGACCTGGGCCTGGGCTGCGGCGACCCGCGGGAGATCGAGCTGGTGGGCGACGTGGACGCAGCCGCGGAGAACTGGCATTTCACCGGCCCGTTCGAGAAGATGACGTTCGCGTCGCGGATGCAGCACAAGATTTACTGGGGCCCGCTGAAGAAGCCGATCGAGTGGTCGCTCAAGACCGTGCTTGCGCCATGGAGCTACCTGGCCTCGGTCGCGTACCACGACACCATCTGGTATCCCTTCATCGGCGCGAAGCGCGTGCGTGCTGCGCTGAGCAGCGACTGGGGGCGGCTCTTCCGCAACTGGGAGACGCTGACGCCGGACGAGCAGGGCTTCCCGTCCGTCGGGGATAAGGTGTTGGAGTTGCAGCGGACAGGGGCTTCTGCGTTCCTGCGGTCGTTCGGCGTCCTGGGCATGGCCGTCAAGGAAGCGCCGGAGTTTGCCGCCAGCCGTCGCCGCAGAGCTGCAAGCCGATAGAACGCTGATGAACGCTGATGGTCATGATTTACATGATAGATGCTTTTTGATCTTGAACATCATGATTATCAGCGTCCATCGGCGTTCTATTATCTGTAGAGCAAGTAGGGTGCGCACTCGCGCCGGAACTCGCGCTGGGACTCGGCCCAGCCTGCCGCCAGCTCTGCGACGGGCACGCCGGCGGCTAACCCCTCACGTATCGCCGCGTCACCCGTCAACAAGTCGAAATGCGGCGGATGGCCTTCCCAACTCGACGGCAGGAACGCGCACCGGTCCGGCCCATCGGCCAGGAACGCAGCCACGACGTGCAGCCCCGTCTCCACGGGTCGAAACATATCCCGGCTGGTCACATGAACCTGCACACCGTGACAGGTCACGCCCATATGCTTGCTGGCCGACGGTACGAAGTGCGCGGGCCGGAAGCGCACGCCCGGCAGGTCGAGCGCGTTGAGGCGCCGAGCGATGGCGTACCCGTCGCACCACGGCGCGCCCACCACCTCGAACGGCAGCGCAGTTCCCCGTCCCTCGGACAGATTCGTCCCCTCGATCAGGCACATTCCTGGATAAACCGTCGCAGTGCTCAGGTGCGGCATGGCCGGTGAAGGCGGCGCCCACGGCAGCCCGGTGTCATCGAACCACATATGCCGCTGCCAGCCCGCCAGCGGGACGACGTCCAGCTCTGCGCCGAGTGCGCAGCGGTCGTTCATGTAGCGCGCCAATTCGCCGGTCGTCAGGCCGTGGCGGATGGGGATGGGCAGGATGCCGACGAAAGACTCGAGCCCACGCCGGATACGCGGCCCTTCCACCGCTGCGCCGCCGATGGGGTTGGGCCGGTCCAGCACGACCACGCGGCAGCCTGCGCGGGCCGCGCCGCGCAGCAGGTAGTACAGGGTGCTGATGAAGGTGTAGAAGCGCGCGCCGACATCCTGCATGTCGAACAGCAGGACATCCACCCCGTCGAGCATCGCCGGGGTGGGCTCTTTGGCGGACCCGTAGAGGCTGAACACCGGCAGGCCGGTGCGAGGCTGCACGGCATCGGCCACCGCTGCGCCGTCGGCGGCAGAGCCGTCGAAGCCGTGCTCCGGGCCGTACAGCGCGGTCAGCCGCACGCCCGCGTCCAGCAGCGCATCGAGCGTGGACGTCAGGTCAGGCAGCACGGCGGCCAGGTGCGACACCAGGCCGATGCGTGCCTGCCGGAGCCAGGCCGGAGACTCGCGCAACAGCCGGACGATGCCCGTTTCGATCATGGATGCCCTCCTTGCGGCCGGATTGGCCGAGTGGGTGCCCACCGGTCCGATTGACTGTGGATTCCGCACCGGAATGAGTCTAGCATCGCGGGGCCTGCCGGTCAATCAGCCCTGCGCTGTAACCACAACCCTCCTGCTGCATCTACATGTGTGGGAGGCAAGATGAGCTACTATTTCACCAAAACCGTGCAGATGACATTCGATGAGGCGATCGCCAGGGTGACGGAGGAACTCAAACGGCAGGGGTTCGGCATTCTGACTGAGATCGATGTCAAGGCGACGCTCAAGAAGAAGCTCGATGTGGATTTCCGCAACTATCGTATCCTGGGCGCGTGCAACCCGCCCTTTGCGCACCAGGCGTTGCTGGCCGAGGACAAGATCGGCACGATGCTGCCGTGCAACGTGATCGTGCAGGAGCACGCACCGGGCCAGATCGAGGTGTCTGCGGTCGACCCGGTCGCCTCCATGGCGGCAGTCGAGAACAGCCAGTTGGGCGAGGTGGCCGGCGAGGTGCGCGGCCGACTGCAGCGGGTCATTGAGAACGTTTGATCATCTTGGTTTGTAGTTGGGCCTGCGGTTGCAAACCGCAGGCTGCCAGGCCAAGCGTGCCGAGGCACGCTACGAGCCCCGCTGGGCCAACCTGCTTCAGCAGGTTTCGGGTATCAGGCTGCGGTTTGCAACCGCAGTCGTGGGCGGCACAGGTTGCTGGACTGATTTGTTAATGTCCATAAGTGCCTGCTACGAACGACCCCGCGTATACCCCCGCACCGCCAGCGTGCCGAGCGCAAGCGCGGGGAGCAGAATCAGCCCCGCCTCCGGGCCGAACGGGCCGCCCGTCCACAGCTCCGGGCCGAGCGCCGTCTGGCGGATGAGCGTGGCGGTCGTCAGCCCGCTGACCGGGAAACCGAACACCACCCCCTCGAAGATATTCCAGCCGATGTGCGCGCCGACGGGCAGCCATAGCCCGCGGGATGCAAAGGCCGTGTACGCGAACCAAAGCCCGCTGACGAACAGGCCGGCGGTGCTGGCGAAGGACGCGGATGGGTTGTTGGCATGCAACAGGGCAAAGGCTATACTGGTAATGAGCGCCGCCAGGACGCGATTCAGCCCTTCCGACAAATTGACCAGCCAGTAGCCTCGGTTGAGCAGTTCCTCGTACCAGCCCACCATCAGGAAGACAGCCACCCAATCAAGGATATCGGGCACCCAGTCGGTCGCGGGTGCCTGCCACGCATATCCCTCAAGACGTATCCACCCGAGCGCCAGCCCGCTGACATAGATGAACGCCATCATTGCGCCGGCGATGCCGATGCCGAAAAGCAGATCGCGGCCTGCCCGTTCGCGCTGCAAGCCCAGCCCGGCCAGGCTCCGCCGGTCGACAAAGCGCCGTGCCAGTTGCACAGAGAACGTCGTCGCCAATAGCACGGACGCGGCCTGAAGTACCTGGCCCTGCATACTCTCGACGCCGCCGCGCGTCGCGACGATCAGCAGGACCGCGGCAAACTCGAAGAGCAATACGAACGCGACCAGCAGGATAAGGTGCAGCGCCAGCCGCACGCCGGCCCGCGGCCGCTGCTCCGCAGAGTTGATCAAGACGTCTCGCAGCTTCATATTTACACCTTCATCCTCAGACCTTGATCCTCGCCCACCTGCCGCTACGGAAACGCAGAAAGACGGCAGTGCCGCGCAGTTGCAGGTCGAGGCCCATCGCAATCCACGCGCCGAGTAGGCCCAACGGCCCAGTCAGCAGCATGGCCAGCGGCAGCCGAACGAGCCACAGGCCTCCCGAGGTGATGACCATCGTGGCGCGCGTGTCGCCGGCCCCGCGCAGGCCGCCGGAGAGCACCATGCTGGTTGCGAGGGCAGGCTGCGAAAACGCGACCAGGCGCAGGGGCCAGACGCCCAGTTGCACGACTTCCGGGTCATTGATGAACAGGTCGAGGATGGGCGCGGCAAAGATGAAGAAGACGACGCCCATTGCGCTCATGAAGAGAATCGCCATGCGCTGAGCCAGGTAACCGTCCGCGCGCGCCTGGTCGGGCCGCCGCGCGCCCAGGCCCTGGCCTACCATCGTCGTTGCCGCGATCGCGAACCCGAAGCCGGGCATGAAAGCGATAGATTCGCCCTGCAAGGCCAGTTGGTGCGCGGCATAGGCCTTCGTGCCGAGCGCCGCGACAGTGGTCACGTACGCGGTCATGCCGAAGCGCATCAGCAATTGCTCTGCACCCGCGGGGACGCCGATGTTGGCAATGCGCTTGATCTGCAACATGTCTGGCAGCAGGCCGGAGAGCTTCAGCCGCAGGCCGCCGCGCCCCCTCAGCAGCAGTGCCAGGACCAACAGCCCGCCTACCCCGCGACCCGCGGCCGCGCCCATCGCGGACCCCGCAACGCCCATCTCGGGGAGCGGGCCGATGCCGTAAATGAAGGCATAGGCCACTACGATGTTCACGATGTTGACGAAGAACATGACCATCATGGGCGAGCGGGTGTCGCCTGCCCCGCGCAGCGCCGCATTGCCGATGAAGAGCCACGAAGTGAGGATGAACGGAACCGCGGCGATGCGCAGGTAGGCCGTGCCGGGTGTAACCACATCCGCCGGAGCGCGCAGGAGGTGCATCATCGGCTCGGCAAACGCGATGCTCAGTACTGTCCCTGCAATGCCCATGAGCACGCCCAGCAGATAGCCCTGATGCAGGACGTGGTTCGCATCCTCCGGCTCGCGCGCACCGGTGTGTCGCGCGACGAGTGCGGTGACGCCGGTCGCGACCGCGGCGAAGAAGGTCGTCACGATCATGACGGCCTGGTTGGACAGGCCGACAGCCGCGACGGCACTCGCACCGATATGGCCGACCATGAACGTATCGGCCAGCCCGACAGTCATGTTGAGCAGTTGTTCACCGACGGCAGGCAGCGCCAGGGCGAAGACACGGCGATAGTCGCCTGCGCCCAGCAGCCTTTTGAGACCTTTTGCGGCCACGGACGTATAGGACATGGAGCTCGTTTTCTGGCGTAGTACCCAGTTGCAAACTGGGGAGAGTTCATTATAGGCCCGATGAGATTGTACGGCAAGTCACGATGAGGTGGCCCAGGAACTCCCAATGTAGGCGGCAAGGCATCCTGAGCGGAGGCCCGGAGGGCCGTAGTCGAAGGATGTAGGCCGTGCAGGCGTTCTTCGACTGCGCTGCGCTCCGCTCAGAATGCCCGCGCTCTCGCTTACATTTGGAATGGCTGGAGGTGGCCAGCAGTTCCAGAGGCACGACATTTCGACTACTCAATAAAATCAAACTGAATATGAAATACCGCAAAATGAGGATTGACAATATTGACATTGGGTGCTATCTTGACCGTGATACAGGCTGTTGGGAGGACCGATGACCCCAAACGAGGATACCCAATCGCGCCGATGGGCGCGGAAATTCTTCACCATCTGGGGCGGGCAGAGCGTCTCTCTGCTGGGCAGCAATCTCGTCCAGTTTGCCCTTGTCTGGTGGCTCACCAGCACGACCGGCTCGGCAACCGTGCTCGCGACGGCCAGCCTGGCGGGCATCCTGCCTCAGGTGATCATCGGCCCGTTCGCCGGTGCGCTGGTGGACCGCTGGAACCGCCGGCTCGTGATGATCGTTGCCGATGCGCTCATTGCCCTGTCTACGCTGGTGCTGATCGTGCTGTACATGCTGGGGCAGATGGAAATCTGGCACATCTACGTCGTCATGTTCTGGCGCTCGGCGCTCGGCGCCTTCCACTGGACCGCGATGCAGGCCTCCACATCGCTGATGGTGCCGCAGGCCCAGCTTGCGCGCGTAGCCGGGCTGAACCAGATGCTCCACGGTGCGATGGGCATCATTGCGCCGCCGCTCGGCGCGCTGCTGATGACGCTCATGCCCCTGCACCTCATCCTTTCTATCGACATCGTGACCGCGAGCGTCGCGGTCCTGCCGCTGCTCTTCATCGGCATCCCGCAGCCGGACCGGAGCCATGAGCTGGCCTCGGCCAGTGCGCCGCCTTCGATGCTGGCCGACATGCGGGCTGGTCTCCGCTATGTGCGCGCTTGGCCCGGCCTGCTGATGATCCTAGTCCTGGCGATGATCCTGAACTTCGTCATCAGCCCGGCCTTCTCGCTCATGCCGATCCTGGTGACCAAACATTTTGCCGGGGGCGCGCTGCAACTCGGCACGCTCCAATCCGCCTGGGCCATCGGCATTGTCGCCGGTGGGCTGGTGCTAGGCGCCTGGGGCGGCTTCAAGAAGCGGGCAATGACCTCGCTGCTGGGCATCGTGGGCATGGGGATCGGGATCCTCGGCATTGCGGCTGCGCCGTCCAATCTGTTCGCGCTGGCTGTAGCCGGGATGCTCTTCGGCGGGTTCATGAACCCCATGGCGAACGGGCCGCTCTTCGCTATGCTGCAGACGATCGTGGCGCCCGAGATGCAGGGCCGCGTCATGTCGCTGATGGGCAGCGGGTCCGCCGCAATGATGCCGCTGAGCCTCCTGCTGGCCGGCCCGATTGCGGACCTGATCGGCGTGCGTGTCTGGTATGTGGCAGCCGGCATCACGTGCGTCTTCATGGGGCTGCTGGCGCTCAACATCCCGGCGATCATGAATGCCGAACACAACGGCCAGCATCAGCCGCAGGTCGTGTCGGTCGCGGTGCAAGAGGCGGAGGCAGTCGCTCCGGCCACATTGGAATAAGCGATACGCTTGCCCGCCAAGCTGAGTGGTGCTACGATAGGGACAGGCCCCCGCGGACCTGTCCCTTTTCTATTGGAGGCACATCACGATTCAGCGTCTGCGCCGCACAAGCGCGGCATACCCGCGCCAATTCTGGATTCTCATCTTTGCCCTGTTGATCAACGGCATCGGCAGCAGCATGGTCTGGCCGTTCCTGACCATCTTCATGCGCGAGCGGCTGAACGTCCCGCTGACGCTCGTCACGCTGCTCTTCAGCCTCAATTCGATCGCCACGCTGGTTGCCGTATCGGTCGTCGGCCCCCTCGTGGACCGGTTCGGCCGCAAGCGCGCCATGTTGTTCGGCCTGGTGCTGCACAGCCTCACGCTCGTCGGGATGGTCTTCGCCACCGGGCTGCCCGCGTGGGCGCTCATCATGATCCTGCAGGGTATCTCCACCCCGGTCTATCGCGTCGCGGTCGACGCGATGGTGGCAGACCTCATCGAGCCGCAGCGCCGCGTCGCTGCTTATGCGGCCCTGCGCATGAGCAGCAACCTGGCGTTGACCATCGGCCCGGCGGTCGGCGGCTTCGTCAGTGCGATCTCCTACAGCCTGGCCTTCTTCGCGGCCGCGGGAGCCAACCTCTTCTTTGCATTCCTGGTCGTCGTGGCCATACGGGAGACGCTGCAACGCGGAGCGCAGGATATTCAGGCCCCGGCCGCAGCCGGCTACGGCCCTGTCCTGCGGGACCGGCGCTTCCTGGCCTTCTCCGTCACCACCATCGTTGCGACCATGCCCGCCGCGTTGATGATGATGCTGCTGCCCGTCTACGCGAAAGAGAACTTCGGCGTCGTGGAGGCGCAATACGGCTTCATCATGGCGACCAACGCAGCCATGGTCGTGCTCTTCCAGATGGCCGTCACGCGCGTGAGCCAGCGGTTTGCGCCGCTCCTGGTGATGACACTGGGCGGGGTGCTGTATGCGCTCGGCACTGGCAGCGTTGCGCTGGGCCAGGGATTCTGGGCCTTCTGGCTGAGCATGGTCGTGATGACATCGGGCGAACTCCTGCTCGTGCCGACGGCCACGGCCTTCGCCGCCAACATGGCCCCGGCAGATATGCGCGGCCGCTATATGGGCGTCTACAGCCTCGGCTGGGGGATCGCCTCCGGCATCGGGCCGGTCATCGGCGGCATGCTCAACGACTCGGTTGCCCCCGCAGCAACATGGCTGGCAGGGTTGGGCTTCGGGCTGCTCTCCGCCGCAGGTTTCATGTGGATGGCCCTGCGGCATCCTGCGCCCGCCGCAGTACACACGGGGCGAGTCACCGCGGAATTCGCAGAACACGCTGAATAGCGAACGCAGTTTCGACTCATGGAAGTTTCCGTGTGCTCCGTATGTTCCGTGGTTAGCAATCTGGAGCAATCATGCCTGAACTGAAGGCGGTCTTCTTCGATGCCGGTGACACGCTCATGCACGTCTTCCCCTACAGCGGGCGCATGGTGGACTGGCCCGAGGTCGCGACGGTGGATGGCGCGGCCGAGGCCCTGATGCAGCTCCGCCGCCGGTATGGGCTGGCCGTGCTGACCAACGCACAGGAGAGCAGCGCGGACGACGTGGCCGCGGCCATGCGCCGCGTGGGGCTGGATGTCTACATCGCAATCTACATCACCTCGCGCGACATCGGCGTGCTCAAGCCGGACCCTGCCTTCTTTCATGCAGGCCTGCGGGCCCTCGATGTGGACGCGAGCCAGGCGGTCATGGTGGGCGACTCCTACGACGCGGATGTCCTCGGCGCGCGGCGCGCCGGGCTGCATGCGGTCTGGTATAACCCGCGGCGCGCCCCCTGTCCATCGGCACACCCGGCGTACGATGCGGCGGTATCGGACCTGCGCGACCTGCCGGCGGTCCTGGCGGCGCCGTTCCTGCCCGATGTGCCGACGTGCCTCGCCTGGCTGGCGGAACAGAATGTCACGGGGGATCTACTTCCGCACGTCCGTCTCGTCGCAGCAGTCGCCTTCCGCCTGGCGGAGCGGCTCGCGGCCGTGGGCGAGGCTGTGAATCCCCTGCTGGCTCATCGCGGCGGGCTGCTGCACGACCTGGCAAAGGCGAGCGCCCGGCAGCGAGGCGTCTCGCATGAACTGGAGGCCGGCCGTCTGCTGCGCGAGCGCGGGCTGCCTGCACTGGCGCGCATCGCGGAGCGCCACCCGGTATGGGCTCCGCTGACGCCCGGCCAGGAACCTCAAACATGGGAAGAAAAGCTGGTCTACTACGCCGACCGGATCTCTGAACCGGTGGGCATCGTCTCTATCGATGAACGTATGGCCGCCATGCTGGCGCGGCGCAGGGAACAGACCTCAGCCGTGGCTGAGACCTCCTCCACAGACGAGGCCTCATCCACAGATGAGGCAGCCTACCGGGCCGCTGCACGTTCGATGGAGCAGGAAATCGCCGGCCGGCTGGGCATGACGAGCGGTGATATAATGGCCTGGCTGAGAGGTGTTAGCGACGATCGTGCGGGTTGAGTCGGAGGCAGAGTATGCAGATGCGGCGTTCCGTTTTCCTGGTGATCCTGATCCTGGCCCTGGTCGGGCCGAGGGCGTCGGCGGGCGAGGCTGCCCGCCAGACGCCGGTCGTCCCACCCCAAGAAGCGGCGACGTTCAATATCGGGGTGCCCGCAGGCGACGCCTACCACCCGTTGAGCGCGGTCGTGGATGCGGCGCGCGGCAGAGCGTACGTCTATCATGCCGACTCCGCGGAGCGCCGCCCCGTCATCTCGGTCATCGATCTGGCTGATGGACAGGTGCTGCGCGTCATCCGGCTCAATGCGGCTACCGCCGGAGGGCTGGGCCGGCTGCTCCTCCCTGCGTCCGGCCAGCTTCTGCTCGTGGATGCCGAGCGCCGGGAGCTGTGGAGCGTGGACCCTGACCAGGGGGTGCTCGCCCCGCTCCTGTCCGATGCGCAGGATGCGACGCTGAGCCCCGATGGCCGCACGCTCTACATTACCGGGCCGTGGGGACTGGCCGCATATGGACTGGCGGACCTGACGGCCCGCCGCGCCCCGATGTGGGAGGCGGCCGGCCAGTTTGATCGCCTCGCGGCCAATAAAACGCAGGTTGTCGCGCTGAATCACGGCGACGGCCCGCAGCGCGACCTGGTGGCCCTGGATGCTGCGACCGGCGACGAGACCGCACGCGCCACCTTGCCTGATTATCCCAACACGCTGGTAGCGGGGCCTGACGGCACCTGGGCCGTGACTACGACCGGCGAAAAACCCCTGCTGCACGTGCTCGATGCCGCGCTGGAGCCGACCCACGAGGTCACGATCCCTTACACGGATGGCCTGTCCTACGACGCCCCACGCAACCGCTACCTGCTGGCCGGTTTCCGCTCGACCGCGGGCGGCGGCGAGAGCGTCATCCTCGGCTTCGCGGCGCATGATCTCGCGCCCGATGGCGAGCGCGTCTGGCCCGGCATCAGCACGCCAAACCAGTTCCTGAGCTGGGGCGAGGACCGGCTGCTCGGCTACACGCGCTACGGCAGCGCGCGGCTGGATGTCCTGGACGCCGACCTGAAACCTACCGGACGCATGATTACCGGTGTGCGCGCGATGGACATGGTGCTTGACGATGCCGCGGGCCGCCTCTACGTGGCCGATGACCATGATCGGGTGCACGTCATCGGGCTGCCTGATGGGCAGGCGCTCGGCGTGTGGGATGGCGGCGCACCCCTGGCGCTGGACGCCGCGAATAAACGCCTGTATGTCAACCTGACGGACGGCGTGGCTGCGCTGGACGATAAGGGCACAGTTGTGGCCCGCTTCCCGCAGCGCGGCTACCCGGCGCCCGACCCCCGGCGCGACCTCGTATACATCGTCGCCAACGGCGTGACCATGTATGACCGCGCGGGCAAGAAGCTCGGCACGCTGCCGAGCACCTTCCCGGAGGCGGGCGGCTTCGTCCCCAACATCTACGCACAGGCCGCGCGCGTCAACCCTGCCAGCGGCTACCTGGCCGTCATCGTGAACAACGGCGTGCCCGGCTCCAACAACGGTACGTTCCTGCGCATCTATCCGCCGAAGGCGGACATGCCGATTGTGCCGCCCGGCGTCGTCAGCTTTGTCACCGATATCGCCTTCGACCCGTCCGGCAACACCTACGTTACCTACAGCCCGGCGAAGAACATGGAGGCCGTCCAGCGGCTCAATCGCGCGGGCCGGGAGCAGCGCCGGTTGGCCGGGCGGACAGGCCAGATTGCGCTCGACCCGGCTGCGGGCGGCGTCTATCTGCTGACCGAGGGCCTCGTCACGCGCATCGACCCGCAAACGTTGACGCCCGTCGAGTTCTGGCAAGGGCCGGACGACCTGAGCCGGATGGTGTTCAGCCCCCGGCGCGCTGTATTTTATGTCTACGGTAGCACCCCGACCATTCGCGCGCTTCCGCTGGCCGATCTGGCGCCCGTCGACATGGCACCCCGGCCAGGGGCGCCGCCCAGAAACGCCATGCTCGAGTCGCTGGCAGTGACAAGCGATGCACAGGGCGCCTGGCTCATCGCGGATTACAGCAACGGTCTCTATCGCACGCGCGATGGCCGGCGCTGGGAGCAACTGCCCGTCGGCACCATCGAAGGCTGGGGTTATGTGACCGTCGCTGACAAGGGCGTGCTCTTCTGGACGAGCCAGGGTTCATCCGGCGCAGATGGTGTCTGGCGGAGCACCGACGCGGGCAACACATGGCAGTTCCTGGGCGACGGCCTGAGCGACCTCCGCCCCTATGGCAGCGTCGCGGCGGACCGCGCGGACCGTGCCTACATTGCCAACCGTACGTCCGGCCTGCTCCGGTGGGAGCCTGCACGAGAGCGGTGGGAGCAGATGGCGTGGCAGCCGGGAACTATCAACGACGTCGGAGAGCTCAAGCTGGCCCCCGGCGGGCAGCAGCTCTTCCACAGCGCGTGGGAGACGCTGCGCAAGAGCACGGACGGCGGCGCCACCTGGGAGGATCTCCAGCCGCCGGCCCGCTCCGGCAACATCATCGGTTTCTCGGGTTTCTACACCGTCACCGAGACGCTGTTCGGCATGTGGGGCGACATGAGCCTGGCGCTGATGCGCTCGACCGACGGAGGGGTGAGCTGGTCGCCTCTCGATGTGGGGCTCGACCTCAGCCGCGACTACTACACGCCCGATATCGTGTCC
>JAKPQT010000215.1 GCA_029555885.1 Chloroflexota bacterium
CGCTCATCCGCCAGACCAGCTCGGGCCGGCTGATCGGCAGGCTCGCGCCGCAGCACGAGACCTTGCCCGGCCAGCTCACCACCTCGGCGCCCAGGGCCTCCAGCAGTTGATCCAACGACTGCGGATCTTCGGGATCGTCGAATTGGGCCACTTCGGACGGCCGCGTCAGCAGGCAGCCGTAGTAGGGCGCCAGCTTCAATCCGTCCAGCGACCGCTGCTGGTAATCGTGCAGCTTGACCCGGATGTCCGGCTTGCCGAGCACGCCCAGCAGCGGCTCGATCTTCAGATCGGACGGCACCGCGCCGCCCGCCACGTACTCGATCCTGGCAGCAGTTTCCGGATCTCTAAGTGCATGCTGCGTCTCCTTGAACCGCGCGTAGCAGGCTGCGCAGGGCAGGACCACCGTGTCCAGGCCGGTTTGGCTGGCCAGGCGCAGGTTGCGGCCGACCAGGCCCAGCGCGAGCCAGGGGTTGACCATGTGGGCGGGCGACGAGCCGCAGCAGTTCCAGTCCTCCAGTTCCAGGAGGTCGATATCCAGCCGCTCGCACATCTGCTCGGTGGAATCACCATAGTCGCTTGCGGTGCCGTGCAGCGAGCAGCCGGGGAAATAGGCGTAAGCATTGGCCGTGTTCAATGGCTGCCTCCCTTCTCTTCCTGCGCGCGGCCGGACCGCGCCTCGCGCTCCTGGACTTCCCGGGCGCGGCGGAAGATGCCCGCGACTTCATCCATGGCCTTCACCCGCTGGGGCAGCGGCTTGATTTTTCCCTTCAGTACCATGGGCGCGGCCAGGTCAAAACTGCTGAACAGGTGGCCCGAGGTCACGTTGTATCCGCCGATCAGGCCGACTTCGTAGACCCGGCCGGTCAGCTCGATCGATTTGATGAACGTGCGTTGGAACGCGACGACCTCGCGTTGCGCCGCCGCGTGGTGGTGGACGATCGCCCAGGAGCGCAGCGCGTCCATCACGCGCGGCAGGTCCACCTCGCAGGGGCAGCGGGTGACGCACGTCTGGCAACTCACGCATAACCACAGGGTATCGCTTGCGAAGATGAGATCGGT
>JAKPQT010000224.1 GCA_029555885.1 Chloroflexota bacterium
CCGCAATCTCGAGCTGGCCCTGCACGACGCGCTGGCCGCGACCGCCGACATCCGCTGAACCCGGCCCACATCCAGGAGCGCACCATGAACCAGGCCAACCTCAGTCGCTTCGAGCAAGCGCTCCGCAGCCGCGGCTGCCGGGCCGCGCTGCTCGCCAGCCCCTGGACGCTCACCTGGCTCACCGGCTATGCATCCCCCATCCAGACCGGCCCGAGCCCGTTCGAGGGCGGGCCTGCGCTCGGCTGGTGGCAGGACGGCGGCCTGACGGTCATCGCGTCCGACGCGGAGGCCCCGGCCCTGCGCGATTGCGGCGCGGAAGTCCGCGAATATGCCGGATATACCGTCGATGCGCCGCTGAACGTGGCCGCGCGGCAGGCGGCAGTCGTGCAGGACGTGGTGTCTGCGGGCTGCGGGCCGGGCAAGGTTGCGGTCGAGCTCCGGTTCCTCCCTGCGGCGCTGCTACCCGCGGTGCAGGCCGCGCTGGGCAGCGCTGAGCTGACGCCCTTCGACGGCGCGCTCGATGCCTTGCGCGCGGTCAAGACCCCTGCCGAGATCGAGCTGCTGCGCGCCGCGCTCGCGCTGTGTGACCTGTCGCAGGCCGAGATGGCCGAAGCCGTCCGCCCCGGCGTCAGCGAGATCGCGCTGTGGGGCCAAGTCAAGACACGGCTGGAGGTCACCGCGGGCGGCCGCCTGCCGGTCCTGGCCGACCTGGTCGGCGGGCCGCGCACGGGGGACATCGGCGGGCTGCCGGGCGAGTACGTGCTGGCTGCGGGCGACCCGGTCATCGCGGATATCGTCCCGCGGCTCAACGGCTACTGGGGCGACATCTGCGGCACGCACTTCGCCGGCGAGCCGCCGGCAGAGCTGCGCAAGCTCTACACGGTCGTCCACGACACGCTGCGCCGCGGCATCGACGCGGTGCAGCCGGGCGTACGCGCGTGCGACCTGGACGCGCTGCTCCGCGGAGCAATCCGCGACGCGGGTTACCCGGTCTACCCGCATCACTCCGGCCATGGGCTGGGCGTGAGCTTTCACGAGGAGCCGCGGCTGGTCCCTTATGACGAGATGCCCCTGGCCGAGGGGATGGTCATCGCCATCGAGCCGGGTATTTATCTGCCGGGCGTGGGCGGGGTGCGGCTGGAGGATGTGGTGCTCGTCACCGCGGACGGCTGCGAGCTGCTGACGCAGCACCTCGGCTGGATGGGATAAGCGCACATGGCAGAGCGCAAGCGCGTGATTGTCTCCGGCGCATCGTCCGGCATCGGGCGGGCGACCGCGGAGCGTTTCGCCCGTGAGGGCTGGCACGTATGCGTCACCGCGCGGCGCGAGGCGGAGCTGCGCCGCGTCGTGGCGGAGTTCCCACCCGGAGAGCATCTCGTCTGCCCCGGCGATTACAGCGACCCGGCCACCGCCGCCGCCATCGGCCAACAGATTGTGCAGCGTTGGGGCGGGCTGGACGCGCTGGTCAACTGCGCGGGCGTCTCTTTCGCCGGGCACACGATCGACGCGCCGCTGGCCGACTTCCGCCGCAGCCTCGATATCATGCTCGATGGTGCCATCTACCTGACTCGCATGGCGGTGCCCCTGATGACCGGCGGGGGCCGCGTGATTCACGTGACCTCCATCCACGGGGAGCGCGCCGAGGCGCTTTCCGGCGGCTACGCGATGGCGAAGGCCGCCATCAACCAGTACTGCCGCAACCTCGCGCTCGAGCTGGCACCGCGCAACATCCTGGTCAACGCGATTGCGCCGGGCTTCGTGCGCACCGCCATGAGCGTGGTCAACGGCGTGAGCGAGCTGGAGACCGAATGGTTCCGGCAGAACTATGTGGAGGGCCAGCACCTGCCGCTGCGCCGCGCCGCGGAGCCGGAGGAAATTGCGGGCGTGGCGCTCTTCCTCGCGGGGCCCGACGCGACCTACATCACGGGCCAGGTCATCACCGTGGACGGCGGGCTGACCATTACGTTCTGAAGTACAGACGAACGGGCAGGCGAAGATGCCCAAACGACGAATCACTCTCGCAGATGTGGCACAGCGCGCCGGCGTATCGGTGGCGACCGCTTCACGCGCCATCAGCGGCACGACCACGGTCTCCGGCGATGTGCGCCAGCGCGTGCTGGACGCGGCCGCCGCGCTCAACTACCAGCCGAACCTGCAGGCGCGGGCCTTGCGCCGCCGGGGCAGCCGGGTCGTCGGGCTGGTCGTGCCGAGCCTCGCCAACGCCTACTATGCCGCGCTCGCAGATGCCATCAGCCAGAACCTCGTGCGGCGGGGCTATCACCTGCTGCTCGCGCTGACTGCGGATGACCCGGCGGGCGAGACCGAAACGCTGTACGACATGGTGGGTCAGAACGTCGCTGGCCTCATCCTCGTGCCCTCGGCGCTCGACAGCGCCATGCTCGCCTACCTGGCCGAGCACGAGACGCCCGCGGTCGCCATCGTGCGCAGGGTGCCCGGCGATGCGCTGGACACCGTCACCTTCGAAGACACCCAGGGCGCGTACGCGGCCACCCGCTACCTCATCACCCTCGGCCACCGGCGCATCGGCTACATCGGCGGCGACGAGCAGTTCTCCAGCAACCGGGCCCGCTGGCAGGGCTATGCCGATGCCATGCGCGACTTCGGCGTGCCGGTGGACCCGCAACTGGTCAAGATCGATCAGTTGCGCGCCACCTGGGGCACGCTGGCCTGCCTCGACCTGCTGAAGCTGGCTGCGCCGCCGACCGCCATCTTTGTGGCCAGCAACGCGGTCATGCCCGGCGTGATGCGCACGCTGCACTCGCAGCACGTCGACGTGCCTGCACAGCTTTCCCTGGTGTGCTTCGATGACGTGGACTGGTTTGCGTTCACGCGACCGAGCATCACCGCCATCCGCAGCAGCCAGGCCCGACTGGCCGAGGCCGCGATTACGCTCCTGTTGGAGCGCATCGAGCAGCCCGCGGCGCAGACCCGGCCCCCCGTGCTGCTGGAGATCGACTTTTCGCTGGTTGTGCGCGGCTCAACGGCCGTCCTCGCGCCTCAGCCCTCGGCGCAACGCCTGGAACAGGAGACACCCGATGGTCAACGAGTCTGAAAGCGTCCCGCACGGATCCGCGCCCGCCGCCTTCACGGCCGCGCGTGAGCTGCTGCTCGAATTCAAGGGCGAGACGTACATCCACGGCCTGGGCGTCCTGCCCCGCGTCGGCCCGGCCACGCGGCGGCTCGGCCCAGGCGACAGGGGCGCCCGCGGGCTGCTCGTCCGCGATCGCTTCGGCGGCGCGGAGCCGTACCTGGACCAGATTCGCGCATCCCTGGCAGCCGCAGGCGTCACGCTGGTCGGTGAGCTGGACGGCGCACGGGCCAATGCCCCGCGCGACGACCTGGAGCGCATCACCCACGGGCTGGCCGCGGCAAACCCGGATGTGGTCATCAGCTTCGGCGGCGGCAGTACCATCGACGCGACCAAGGCCGCGGAGGTGCTCTGCACGCTCGGCGGCTCCGTGGAGGACTACTTCGGTACCGGCCTCGTCAGCCGGCGGCTGGCGGAGACGGGCAAGACCCTGCGCGGCCACGTCGCGATCCAGACTGCGGCCAGCTCCGGCGCGCACCTGACCAAATACTCGAACATCACCGACCTGAGCACCGGCCAGAAGAAGCTGATCGTGGACGAAGCCATCGTGCCCGCGCAGCCCGTGTTCGACTACGCGGTGACGTTCGGCGCGCCGCGTGCGCTGACCGCGGACGGCGCGCTGGATGGCTTCTCGCATGTGCTGGAGGTGCTCTACGGCGCGGTTGGCAAGCCCGGCTATGACCTCGTGGCACGCGTTGCGCAGACGGCCATCACGCTCATCGTGAACTATCTGCCGGTCGTGCTGGCGGAGACCCCGGACGGCCAGCCGCCCACAGAAGCGCGAGAGGCGCTCGGCCTGGCGACGGACCTCGGCGGGTACGCCATCATGATCGGCGGCACGAACGGCGCGCACCTGACCAGCTTCTCGCTGGTGGACATCCTGAGCCACGGCCGCGCGTGCGCCATCATGAACCCATACTATACCGTGCTGTTCGCCCCGGCCATCCAGCAGCCGCTCGCACTGGTCGCGGGCATCTTCGAGGCTGCGGGGTATGCACCGGCGGGCACGACCCAGCTCGCGGGGCGCGCGCTGGGGGTCGCGGTCGCGCACGCCATGATGACCTTCCAGGAGAGCATCGGCTTCCCGGTCCGGCTGAACGATGTGCCCGGGTTCACCGATGACCACATCACGCGCGCGCTGGCCGCGGCAAAGAACCCGCAGCTCAAGAGCAAGCTGGAGAACATGCCCGTCGCGCTCTCCGCCGACCTGGTGGACGAGTACATGGGGCCGGTGCTGCGGGCCGCGCAGACGGGCGAGCTGTCGCTGATCCGCAATCTCGAGTAAAGAGGCGCATGAGATGAAGTCCAGGACGGCGCTTCCGTGGATAGTGCTGGGCGGCATCGTGCTGCTGGCCGTGGCGACAGTAGCCGTGCTGCGGCCGCTCCTCACGCGCGCGGCACCGCCGGCCACGGCCGCGTTGGGCGACACCTGGATGCGGCCAGCCGATGAGGCGACGATGGTCTACGTTCCCGGCGGCACATTCACGATGGGCAGCGACGACGCCCGCGTGGACTTCCTCTCGGCCATCTGCAGCGAGTACAACCGGGCATGTTACACCTGCAGCCCGGGCCGCTCCGTCTGTCACCGCCAGTGGTTCGACGACGAGCAGCCCGCCCACCCGGTCACACTCGATGCCTTCTGGCTGGACCGGACGGAGGTCACCAACGCGCAGTATGCGGCCTGCGTCGCGGCTGGGGCCTGCTCGCTGCCCAGCGAGACGGGCTTCTACTTGCGGAGCGACTACTTCCATGCCTCCGACTATGCCAGCCACCCTGTGCTGTACGTGAGCTGGCAGCAGGCGGCCGGCTACTGCGAGTGGGCCGGCGCAAGGCTGCCGACCGAGGCCGAGTGGGAATATGCGGCAGCCGGGCCGGACAGGCTGAACTTCCCCTGGGGCGACGAGTTCGACGGCACACGGTTGAACTTCTGCGACGACGGCTGCTGGCTGCCGGGCAGCGCCAGCGCGTGGCACGACGGCTTCGAGGAAACGGCCCCGGTCGGCAGCTTCCCTGCCGGCGCGAGCTGGGCCGGCGCGCTGGACCTGGCCGGCAACGCTGCGGAATGGGTGGCCGATTGGTATGCTGCCGACTATTACGTTCAGTCCCCGGCGCTCAACCCACAAGGACCGGCGAGCGGCGACAACCGGGTGTACCGGGGCGGCGCCTGGGGCCTGCAGCCGCTCTACGCCTCCACCCGCTACCGTTCGTTCAAGCCGGCCGATGCGACGAACATCTATGTCGGATTTCGCTGTGCGCGCAGTGCATACGTGCGCTGAGCGCACGCGCTCGCTAGGAGGACCCGATTATGCAAGCAACGCAGACCCGGCATCGCAAACCGTTGTCCGCGATCGTGCGGTCCATGGCGTTCAAGGAGGCGCTTCTGGGCATCGCATTTGCCCTGCCCTGGCTCATCCGCCTCTTCGTGCTGAACATCTACCCCATCTTTGCAGCCTTCTACTACAGCCTGACCGACTACAGCATCCTGGGCGACTATAAGTGGATGGGGCTGGCGAACTATATAAAAATGTTCACCACCGATACGCTGCCGATGAAAGCCCTGTATAATAGCGCCTACTACAGCCTGGGCGCAGTGCCGCTGGGACTGCTGCTGGCGTTGTTCCTCGCGATCCTGCTCAACCAGAAGATTCACTTCCGGTCGTTCTTTCGCTCGGTGTTCTTTATCCCCTCGGTCGTGCCATCGGTGGCAAGCGCCGTCCTCTGGCTGTGGCTGCTCAATCCCCGTGTCGGCCTGATCAACTATGCCCTGTCCTTCTTCGGCATCGGTCGCATCCCGTGGACCAGCAGCGCACTGTGGATCAAGCCGGCCTTCATCCTGATGAGCCTGTGGGGCGTCGGCTGGACCGCCATCATCTTCATGGCCGGGTTGCAGGACATCCCGACCCACCTGTATGAGGCGGCAGAAATCGACGGTGCTGGTCCGTGGGCCAAGTTCCGCAGCGTGACCATGCCGCTGCTGACGCCTACCATCTTCTTCAACCTGGTGATGGGCATCATCGGTTCGCTGCAAATCTTCGGACCGGCCTTCATCTTCAACAACGGCCCGTCCGGCGGCCCACAGAACTCCGCCCTGTTCTACGTCCTCTACCTGTACCAGCAGGCGTTCGTCTATCTGAACATGGGCTACGCGTCGGCGCTGGCGGTGATCATCTTCCTCCTCATCCTGGCGCTGACGCTGATGGTGTTCCGGTCATCCCGCTTGTGGGTCTACTATGAGACGGAGGGGCGCAAATGAGCCAGCTACTGACCAACCCCGCGCCCGGCACGGTGACGCCGGATACCAGGGGCAGGATGGGCAGCCTGCGTGCGACGCGTGCGATTCAGCACCTGTTCGTCTACGCAGTCCTGACCCTGTTCAGTGTTGCGTTCCTGTTCCCCCTCTTCTGGATGGCCAGCACATCCCTGAAGGAACAGGCGCGGGTGATGCAGATGCCGCCCCAGCTCATCCCGAACCCGGTTGACTGGCCCAACTACGCCGAGGCGATGCGGATGCCGGGGTTCAACTTCCCGGTCCTGCTGCGGAACACCCTGGTCTACGCCATCGTGGAATCGATCGGCATCATCATCTCCTGCGTGCTGGTAGCCTACAGCTTCGCGCGGCTCAGGTGGCCGGGCCGCGACTTCTTCTTCATCCTGACGCTCGCCACAATGATGATTCCGGGCACCGTCACCCTGATTCCGACCTTCATCATCTTCAAGGAGCTGGGCTGGATCGGTGACCTGCGGCCCCTCATCATACCCGGGTTCTTCGGGTCGGCCTTCAATATTTTCCTGCTGCGCCAGTTCTTCATGGGCATTCCGCTGGAACTGAGCGATGCCGCAGTCGTCGACGGCGCCTCGCACCTACGCATCCTGACCCAAATCATGGCCCCGCTCGCGAAGCCGGCCATCACCACGGTGGCGCTGTTCGAGTTCCTGTGGTGTTGGAACGACTTCATGGGCCCGCTCATCTACCTGAGCAACGAATCCTGGTACACGCTGTCGCTCGGGCTGTACGCGTTCCGCGGCCGCTGGGAAGTGCGGTACGACTTGATGATGGCCGCCACGATGGTCGTCACGCTGCCGATCTTGATCCTGTTCTTCTTCGCCCAGCGCACCTTCATCGAAGGCATCGCGCTGACAGGCATCAAGGGCTGAGCACAGCAGGCCGCGGGCAGCCGTCCAACCGCAGTGGTTGGCGCAGGAAGGAGGTCCCTATCGCAATGTACCAAACGCCCGGCAAGGCGCTGGCCGCGCCAGTCCTTGCCTGACTCACAGCATTCCGTTCATGTTGGTTCTTGCCTAGCAGCAAAAAGGAGCAGACAGATGGAATCCCGCAAGTTGTCTCGTCGTACATTTCTGAAGCTGGGCTCGGCTGTCGGGGCTGCCACGGCGCTGGCCGCCTGCGCACCCACCGCCGCACCCACGCAAGCGCCCGCTCAGAGCGGCGAAGCCCCGGCCGAGGCGCCTGCTGCAGCGGCTGGACCGGTAACCCTCGAATACTGGTTCTGCTGGTCGGGCATCTATCAGGAGAAGCAGCGCGCCATCCTGGATGCCTTCGAGAAGGAGGCCGGCACGATCAAGATCAACGATGTGACGGTTCCGGCCAACATCCGCGACAAAATGCTGACCGCCGTGGCCGCGGACCAGTCACCCGATGCGGCTGCGTGCTTCGGCGACGTGGTCAGCCTCGCAGCCAGGGGCGGTCTGCTCGACATCAGCGAATACGTCAAGGCCTCGAAGGTCCTGCAGCTCGACGCGCTCTACCAGCCCCGTGTTGAGGCGACCTTCTGGAACGGCAAACAGTGGGGCTTGCCCTACAACTGCTCGGCAGAGCTGCCGCTGTACAACCGCGGCATGATGGAGGCAGCCGGCCTAGATGTCGAGAAGCAGATCGAGACCTGGGATGAACTCACCGAGGTCTCGAAACAACTCGTGAAGTTCGACGACAGCGGCAACCTGGAGATAGCAGCCTACACTGACTTCATCCCCCGGCACCCGTCGCTCTGGTTCTGGATCAACGGCGGCGATGCTTACGATGCCGTCAACCAGACGGTGACGATCGACCGGCCAGAGAATGTCGAGGGTCTGCAGACGATCATCGACTATGCCTGGAACGTCTATGGCGACATTGCCAAGGCCGACGACTTCAATGCCGGCTCGGGCAGCGCCCAGGAGAGCCCCTTCTGCACCCAGACGAAGGCCATCGTCTACGCCGGCGACTGGGATCCCTCCACCTACAACGAATGGTGTCCCGGGATCGGGCTGTGGCCGCAGTTGTTCCCTGGGGGGCCCAAGGGCGCACCGCTCGCCAGCAACGCGGGCGACTTCATCACCGTGCTTCGGGGCAGCAAGCATCCCGCGGAGGCCTACCAGTTCGTGGAATGGATGGTGATGAAGGGCAACAAGATGTGGACCGAGGCCGGGGTCGATACGAACTGCGTCATCGCAGATGCCGGCATCGTCCGCGCAGACTGGCCAAGCATCTTCGGCGACAAGGCGGGCGAGGTGGCGAAGTGGTGGGCCGAGCAGGCCTCGGCCAGCAAGCCCGTCGAGAACTTCCCGGCCTACGGCTTCATGCGCGATGAGCTGGCACGGGTGATGGACCTGGCCCTGCACAAGCAGATGACCGCAGCCGACGCCCTGGCAGAGGCGCAGAAGACCGTCTCGGCAGAGGCAGACAAATTCCTGGTCGGATGACATAGCGCAAGCGATTTCCGTTCGTAACAGGGGCTTCAGTGCCCACGAGGGCGCTGAAGCCCCTACTACGAACCACGCCAGCGAAGGAGCAATAACATGACTCAAGGCAACGGTGCACGCCCGGCCCCGCAGGTAGGCGAGCTCGTGGACCTGGCCGCGTTCGGCAAGCTGCACTGGTGGAGCGGCACACAGAAGCAGGACCTGCATACCCATCCCATCGTGCCCGAGGCCGACGGGACACTGCGGCCAGTGCGCGACTCGCAGACCGGCGAGTGGCACCTGGGCGTGGAGTGGGACGAGACGCGCGACGTGCGCCAGGTCGCGGTGACCTTCGCCAGCGACGTTCCCCCGGACTTGAAGGTGCAGTACTGGCGCTTCAACTGGCCGACCATCGCACCGGAGCGGCTGCCCGGCGCCCGCCGCGGCTGGATCGGCCGCGACGATCCCTTCCACGGCGAATGGGTCACGGCCAAGGCCGCGCAGGACTGCGATGGCTCGACCTGTACCTTCACATTCGACCCGATCGACCTGCCGGAGCTGGGCCGCGGCGACGCCATCCACACGCTGGAGGCCGCCCGCGACTACCTGGCGCGCTTCCGGCAGACGCTTAAGGTGCGGCTCGTCAGCACCGGCGACGCGGCGCCGGCCATCCGCAGCCTCCACGTCTATTCCGCCGCGCGCTGGCTGGAGGGCACGGTCGACGTGCACTTCCCTGAAGGCGCGGGGCAGGCGTGGAACGGACATGCCGAAGTGTGGAACGGCTATCTGCAGGGCGTCGAGGCGCTCGGCGGCCAGGGCGAGGCCACAGAGGACGGGAGCTGGCAGCTCGGAGAGGGCGGCCAGGGTGTGCGGCTGCACCTGCTCTACAGCGATGCCGGGCCGAATTCGACCGCCCGCACCATCGTAACGCTGTGGACCGGCGCGCGCAGCTTCTCGTTCCAGCCGGTCGACCTTCAGCAGGGGCCGATCTATATCCCCGACTACGGCGTGTTCATCCAGTGGGCCGGTGCGGACATGGATCTCGCCGCGTGGCAGGCCGAGCTGGACAAGCGCCGAGGCGATCCCCGATCGCACTCGATCCTCGACCGGGTGGCCGCAGAGCCAGAACAGTCGCTCGGCCGCGCGCTGGCGGAGATTCCGCCGCTCGACCCGACCATCCAGCGCACCCGCGCAGAATTGGGCATGTACCTCCCGCTCGGCGTAGACGCGGGCCGCCAGGAATGGGCCGTCCGCTGGAACGCGGAGCTGTTTGCAGACAAGGCCGGACTGAAGCTGAGCGGCCGCGACGCGGCCCATCTCACCTGGCCCGGCGTGCTGCTGCGCTTCCGGTTCGGCACGGGCGACCCGGTCGATTTCCACGAGCGGCGGGGCGCAGTCAAGCAGTCGGTGCTCGATGGCTGGCTGCCGGTGGTCATCAGCCGCTGGGAGGACCGCGAGTTCAGCTACGAGCAGACTGCGTTTGCCGCTCTGCTCGACGGACCGATGACGCCGGAGGAGGAGCGCCGCGGTGATGAGAACATCGTCGCCATGTTGCGCTTCGTCATCCGCAACACGACCCACGGCAAGAAGCGCACGCGGCTGTGGATGGCCGTCAGCCCGCAGGAGGAATGGGAGCTGCACGCCGACGGGTCCGGCACGCCGGCCTTCGTCGTCGCGACGGGCCGCGTCGTGCCCGCGGAGCCGGTACAGCGGCAGTGGCGGGTGGACGCTTACGACGCGCCGGTCCTGCGCTGCGCGGTCGACCCGCGCGGCAAAGGCCGGCTGAGCGCGGTAGGCTGCGCGGTCCCGCCGACGCCGGCGCCGTTCATCAGCCAGCGGGGGCCGCAGCCCCGGTCGGTGCAAGAAATGTCGGAGGCCATCCCGACCGCCATCGCGTACGACATCGAGCTGGAGGGCGGCGAGTCGCACACCATCACCATGACTTTCCCCTTCGTCAGCTTTGCAGAGGGCGAGGACTGGCAGAAGGTTGCGCGCCTGGACCTGGACGCCAAGCTGGCCGATGTGGTCGGCTTCTGGCGCGGGCTGGTGGAGGCCGGCGGCCAGATGGAGACCCCGGAGCCGCTGCTCAACGACCTGCACAAGTCCATCCGCACGCACGTCGCCATCAGCATGGACAAGGACGTGCGCAAGGGCTGGCTCTCGGTACCCGCGGCCACCTACGACTACGGCGTGTGCGCGAACGAGGCCTGCTGGCAGATTGCCATGCTCGATCAGGCGGGCCACCATGCCCGCGCCGAGCGGTGCCTGGAGACGTTCCTCGCGACCCAGGGCATGAGTCACCTCGACGGCAACTTCAAGACGTCCGAAGGGCTCATGCAGGGGCTCGACATCGACGACGGCGTGCCGCATCGCAGCGGGTTCGCCTACAACCTCGACCCGGGCTTCATCATGGAGACGCTGGCGCTGCACTGGCGGCTGACGGGCGACCGGGCCTGGCTGGCGCGCGTGACCGACAAGCTCGTGCAGGCGTGCGACTTCATCATCCGCGAGCGGCAGGCGACTAAGCTGCACGAACCGGGCTGGCAAGGTGAGCGGCCAGTCGCTGAGTACGGACTACTGCCGGCGGGCCACCTGGAGGACAACCAGGAGTGGCGCCACTGGTTCGCGGTCAACGCGCACGCGTACGGCGGTATGCATAAGATCGCTGGGGCGCTGGCCGACATCGGCCATCCTGAGGCGGCGCGGCTGGCGCAGGAGGCCGAATCCTACCGGACGGACATCCGCCAGGCCGCGCACCGCGCGATGGTCGAAGCGCCGGTCGTGCGCCTGCTGGACGGCACGTACATCCCGCGCATCCCGACACGCACAGGCACCCGCAGCCGCGAGGAAGGCTGGTTCCGCGAGGCCGCGTACGGCGCGCTGCACCTGTGCGAGAGCGACGTCTACGATCCGGCGGAAGAGGAGATGAGCTGGGTGCTGAAGGACCTGGAGGACAACCTCTTCATCTCGCGCGAGTGGGGCCGGCCGGTCGACCTCGAACGCTACTGGTTCAGCCACGGCGGGGTGACCATCCAGGCGAACCTGATGGACACCGCAATCGACTACCTGCGCCGCGGGGATGTGAAGGCCGGGCTGCGCTCGCTGTTCAACAACTTCGGGGCTTCGACCTACACGGATGTGCGCTGCTTCACCGAGCACCCGGTCATCGAGCTGGGCCACGGCATCGGGCCGCACTACAAGGTGTCGGACGAGAGCAAGGCGCTGGTCTGGCTGCGCGCGTTCCTGTTGCGCGAGGTGGGCGCGACGCTGCACCTGGCGGAGGGCGCGCCGCGCGCCTGGTTCGCCGCCGGGCAGCCGGCGTGGGGCGTGCAGCGCATGGCTAGCGAGTTCGGCCCGGTCACCTATCGCGTGCAGCCCGCGGCCGGTGCGCTGACGGTGGAGATGGAGGCCGGCTGGCGGCAACCGGCCGTTTGGCGGCAACGGCCCGCCGAGCTGCACGTCCACCTGCGCGCGCCGGAGGGCGTGACGCTGCACAACGTGACGGTCGACGGCCAGCCGGCCGCGTATGCCCATGAGACTGTCCGCATCACCAACCCGGCAGGCCACATCACGGTTCGCGCCGAATACTGAGTACAACCACGGAATAGACGGACCATGCAGAAGCGTGGAACTCGTCTTCTGTAAGACACCCGAAGCGCCCGGAGCTGCATGGCTCCGGGCGTTTCATTTGCATGACAACTTCCTCGCTTCACCCCCAAACCGAAACGGTTTTGAAACGGTCCCTCGTTTATAGTGGCCCCAAGTTCACATATCCAACCCTGTCCACGCATATCCCAGCGCCAGGTGCAACGACCATATCAGAAGGGGGAGGTCTGCATGAAAACCGCCAACGATTTGCTGCGCAGCAAGGGGCCTGAAATCTGGGCCGTGACACCGGATTCCACGGTCTTCGATGCACTCAAGTTGATGGGCGAGAAGAACATCGGCGCCGTCCTGGTGATGGACGGCTCGACGCTCGTCGGCATTCTCTCCGAGCGCGACTACGCACGCAAGGTCATCCTGGCGGGCAAGAACTCACGGGAGACGCGCGTCTCCGAGATCATGACCGCGCGCGTGGTCTGCGTGCGCCCCGACCAATCCATCGATGAGTGCATGGCGCTGATGACGGGCAAGCACATCCGCCACCTGCCCGTGCTCGACCAGGACGACCGCGTCACCGGCGTCATCTCGCTGGGCGACGCGGTGAAGGCCATCATCGAGCAACAACAGTTCATCATTGCGCAGCTCGAACACTACATCGCAGGTGCGGATGCGCTGGCGAACCGGAGTTCATGACACTGCGAGGTGTTCGCGATGACCATCAAAGACTTGCGCTGGCTCGCCCTGGTCCTGCTTGCCCTCCTGCTGTTGCTGGCTGCTCCACAGGTGCAGGCGGCGCCCCTCGCCCAGGACCCGGTGGCGGGCCAGCAGACGTTCCAGTCCGTGTGCGTCTCCTGCCACACCGTCGGCGGCGGCAACCTCGTCGGGCCGGACCTGGCGGGCGTCACCGAGCGCCGCGACGCCGCCTGGCTCAAGCGGTTCATTATGGAGCCGGATAAGGTGCTGGCCGAGGGCGACCCCATCGCGACGCAGCTCCTGGCAGAGTTCAACAACGTCCCCATGCCCAATATGGGCATGAGCGCGACCCAGGCCGGCGATATCCTGGCGTACCTCGCCGCACCGGAGGCCGTGGCTGCCCCGGCAGCCCCGGCAGACCTGGCAGCCGGCCCCGTCGCCGCGGCTCCTTCGGGCAAGGCCCCGTCGCTGGCGGGCTATGCGCCGTCCGGCGAGGCGCTGTTCAGCGGCGCGACGCCGCTCGCCGCGGGCGGCATGCCCTGCATCGCGTGCCACTCGGTCGAGGGGGTTGGCGTGTTAGGCGGCGGCTCGCTCGGGCCGGACCTGACGCAGGTCCACACGCGCTACGGCGGCACGGGGCTGGCCGCTGCGCTCACCACCCTGCCCTTCCCCTCGATGCAGAGCATCTACGCGACGCGGCAGCTCACTCCTGCGGAGCAGGCCGACCTGCAGGCATTCTTTGCCCGCGCCGCGCAGCAGCAGGCCGCCCCCCGCCCGCTGGAGAAGCTCCTGCTGCTCCTGACCGGCGGCGCAGGTCTGGCCGGTGGGTTGTTCCTGGGGATGCTGTTCTTCTGGCCGCGGCAGCGCACCAGCATTTCGCAGCGCCTGCGCCAACAGGGCCCGCACCGCCCCGCCCGGCGGTAGGCCCACACGGAGGATTTCATGGCCGACTGGGTTAAGGAACAGGTTGCGCCGGTCGAGCGCAAATGGGAAGAGTTCTACCGCAATCGCTTTGCGCATGACAAGCGCGTGCGGACCACGCACGGCGTCAACTGCACCGGCTCCTGCTCATGGGAAGTGTTCGTCAAGGACGGCATCGTCACCTGGGAGATGCAGGCCACCGACTACCCGCTGCTGGAGGAAGGGTTGCCGCCATACGAGCCGCGCGGCTGCCAGCGCGGCATCTCCTTCTCCTGGTATCTCTACAGCCCGCTGCGCGTCAAATACCCATATGCGCGCGGTGCGCTGCTCGACCTCTGGCGCACCGCGCGACAGGAACACGCCGACCCGGTCGACGCCTGGGCCGCCATCGTCAACAGCCCCGTGCGCCGCAGCCGCTACCAGCAGGTACGCGGCAAGGGCGGCTTCCGCCGCATCCGCTGGGACGAGGCTCTGGAAATCATC
>JAKPQT010000225.1 GCA_029555885.1 Chloroflexota bacterium
GCAGCACGGCGAAAGCCTGCATCACATCGCGTTCCAGGTCGACGGCATGGCGCGGCTGTTGCCGCTGCTGGCCGAGGACGGCATGTCCACGGTGCAGCGGGGCGAGTACACTGGCGGGCGCTATGCGTATGTGGATGCTACGGAGCGATTAGGTACAACTTTGGAGTTATTGGAAAACGACTGATGGGGTGAGGAACTGGAGGGGCCAGGGAGACCGCCGCGCCACTCGCCTCGCGCACGAAGCTCGACTGCCCGGCAGGCCGTGGTCTACGACATTGCGTGGAAGGTCTTCCTCGCCCGCGCGTGCTACGACGCGGAGGGATTCGCATGTCCTCAACAGCGCCTTCAACTGCCTCAAGTGCGCGGGCTGCCTTTACTGAAATCGTGCGGGGTACCCAAAACGAGATACTCCTGTGGGTTTTGGTGGCGCTCTATATACCCGGCTTTCTGCTCGCGGGCTTTTCGCCGACGCTCCCAGATCCCGGGCAGGCCATGTCCATCGCGCTGATCCTGTGCCTCTCGCTCTCCGTCGCTTTTTTCCTTCGGACGAGGAGCTATCTGTGGGCAGTCTGGACAGTGGTCGGCGCTTGCCTCTTGACCTTGTTCCTTATGGTTCTTTGGCTGCATGCCCCGATGGCACTTTTCTTGCTGGTGTTGCCGGTTGGACTGACCGCGTCGCTGATATCCGTATCAAGGGGCATCGCGGTAGCCGCGCTGAGCAGCCTCGCCGCACTGGCAGTACCCGCACCGGACGAGGTCCGGTTGGCGGCGCTCGCCGGGGCCTGGCTCACGCTTGGGCTGATCTGGCTGGCCGCGCTACCTCTCACAGCCAACTTTAGATGGTTGTGGGCACACGTCGAACAGAGTTACCAGTTACTGGATGAAGCGGCCGAACAGCGCCTGCAGCTCCGGCAGGCTCTAGAGGACCTGGCCGACGCTAACTTGCAGCTGACCCGGCTGAACCAATTGGCCCAGGGCCTGCGGCTGGCTGCAGAGGAGGCCCGGCGAACCAAAGAGCGTTTCGTCGCCAATGTGAGCCACGAATTGCGTACACCCCTGAACATGATCATCGGTTTCAGCGAGATGATCATGCAGGCGCCACAGGCCTATGGTGAGCTTCCGGCCTTGCTGCGCGCCGACCTGGCCGTCATCCTCCGTAACAGCCAGCACCTGTCGCGCCTGGTGGACGACGTGCTGGATCTGAGCCAGATCGAGGCCAACCGCATGGCGCTGAACAGGGAATGGGTATCGCTGAACGAGTTGCTTGACACAGCCACCGCGGCGGTGCGCCCGCTCTATGAGGGCAAGGGGCTGTTCATGCAGACGACGCTGCCGGCTGGCCTGCCGGCCGTTTTCTGTGATCCGACGCGCATCCGGGAAGTCATCCTCAACCTGCTCAGCAACGCGGTGCGTTTCACCAGTCAGGGCGGCGTGACCCTGCGGGTGCTGCGGGAGGATGCCCGGCTCGTGTTTTGCATCAGCGACACCGGACCCGGCATCGCCGCCGACGATGCAAGCCGGGTCTTCGAGCCCTTCGAACAGGTCGATGCCTCGCTGCGTCGGCGCTACGGGGGCACCGGGCTCGGGCTGAGCATCAGCAAGAGCCTGGTCGAGTTGCACGGCGGCGAAATGTGGTTGGTCAGCCCGGCGCCGGATGCCGGCCAGGTCGCTGGTGCGGGGCCGGGCACGGCCTTCTACTTCACCCTGCCCAGCGAACCTCCCGCAACGGATGCCGGCATCCGGCGCTGGCTCAACCCTGACTGGGCGATGCTTGAGCGCACCCGCGGCCGGGCCGCGCCGCCGCCGGTGGCGCGCCCGCGCTTCGTCGTAGCCGATGGGGGGCAGGCCCTGACACGGCTGCTGCAGCGCTATCTGCCCAGCGTTGAGGTCGTACCGGTGCCTGACCTGGCCGCGGCGGTTCGCGCGGCCGAAGAGGAGCCTGCCCAGACTGTCCTACTCAATGAGATCTCGGTCGGCGCGGCCTTGCTGCGGCTGGCAGCGGAGGGCAACCTACCGGTCGGCACGCCGGTAATGGTTTGCTCTGTGCCCATGGGG
>JAKPQT010000226.1 GCA_029555885.1 Chloroflexota bacterium
GCAGCACGGCGAAAGCCTGCATCACATCGCGTTCCAGGTCGACGGCATGGCGCGGCTGTTGCCGCTGCTGGCCGAGGACGGCATGTCCACGGTGCAGCGGGGCGAGTACACTGGCGGGCGCTATGCGTATGTGGATGCTACCGCGCGCCTCGGCGCGACGCTGGAGTTGCTCGAAAACGATTGAGAAGGAGTAACGAGTAAGAAGTAATGAGTAAATGGAATAGCGCATTCTCCTGACGCTGTCCATTACTCGTCACTTCTTACTCGTTACTCTTTCCTGGTTACTCGTTTCCCAACCAAACGTCCTGCAATACCGGGAACCACCCCTGCACATCGTAGAATAACCCCTGCACGCGGGCGGACGCGGCGTTCACGTTGACCTGGTCGCGGATGGGCAGGATCCAGGCCTGGTCGAGCACGCGCTCCTGCACCTGGTAGTAGAGCCGGTAGCGGTCCGGGCCGTTGTCCAGCCGCTCGCCCTCCTCCAGCCACGCGTCCACCTCCCCGTCGCTGACGCGCGCCCAGTTGAAGCCCCCGATGTTGCTGCTGTGGAAGAACGTGCGGAGCAGGCTCGGGTCGGTGCCGGAGTTGACGAACGGGACGAGATGATGCGTGCCGTTGCGCCCGGCTTCCAGCACGGCGGGATAGGGCATCTGCTCAAGGTCGAGTTGGATGCCCAACTGCTTCCACTGCGCCTGCAGGATCGTCGCCACGGAACCCAATTCCCCCCAGCTTGCGAGCACGCCCCGCAATACGAGCGGCTGCCCGTCCCGGTCCAGGACACCGTCGCCATCCGAATCCGTCCAGCCCGCCTCTGCCAGCAGCGCTTTCGCCTGCTCCACATCGTAGACGTACCAGGCAACACTGCTGATGGGGCCAAACGCCGCGCGCGTGACCGCAGAGAGCGGGCCGGTCGCAACCGGGGAGAAGTCGCCGTACACGGCCTTGACCAGCGCGGGCCGGTCGGTCGCGTAGAGCAGCGCGCGGCGCACACGCACGTCGTCCAGCGGCGGCAGGGTGGTGTTGAGGAAGAACTGGACCGACTGGCCGGGGATGGCGACCGGGTAGAGCGTATACGCGGCGGCATTCGGGCCGGCCGTCAACTGCGCGGCGTCCTGGGGCGGCAACTCACCCATCACGTCGGCCTGGCCGGAGAGCAGGGCGGGCAGCCGCGTAGCCGGGTCCGCGTAGAAGCGGAACTCGACGCGGTCGAGGTAGGCCGGGCCTGCGTGCGCCCGAATCTCGGGCGCCCAGGCGTAGTCTGCATTGCGTTCGATGACGAGGGTCTGGCGTTCCTGGTAGCTGACGAACCTGAACGGGCCGCTGCCGACCTGGTGAAGCTGGTACTGGTCGCCCCACCGGTCGAGCGCGGCGGGCGAGGCCATGCCGAGATAGACCTGGCTCAGGCCGTCCAGCAGGGGCGCGTACGGTGCGGCGAGCACCAGGCGCACGGTGAACTCATCCAGCGCCTCCGCGCGCTCGAACG
>JAKPQT010000234.1 GCA_029555885.1 Chloroflexota bacterium
CGAATCTCACGAGGACGAGGATGAGCGGTATCTTGCAAATCCCACTAACCGCTGCTACTTCTGCAAGACCAACGTCTACGGTGAGTTGATTCCCGCAGCGCGACAGGCAGGCTTCGATTACGTGGCCGACGGCACGAACGCGGACGACGTGGACGACTTCCGGCCGGGCCGCCGCGCCGCGCGCGAGAACGCTGTGCGCAGCCCGCTCCAGGAGCTCGGCTTCACCAAGGCCGAAATCCGCCAGGCCGCGCAAGAGCTGGGCCTGCCGAACTGGGATGCGCCGTCCGCGCCGTGTCTCTCCTCGCGCATCCCTTATGGCACGCGCATCACACCGGCAATCCTGGACCAGGTGGGCCGGGCCGAGCTGGCGCTGCGCGCGCGCGGGTTCCGCGAGGTGCGCGTGCGACACCACGACAAGGTTGCGCGCATCGAAGTTCCGCCTGCGGACTTCGACCGGCTGTTGGCCCAGCGCCAAGAGATTATCGCGGCGCTGCGCGAGGCCGGCTATCAATACATATCGCTCGACCTGACCGGCCTCCGGTCAGGCAGCCTGAATGAGGTCATTCTGGTGCATGGACGCGAACAAGCTGCGTGACCTGCTGGACGCGGTGCAGGCGGGCCAACTGCCCGTCGACGCTGCGTTCGATCGCCTGAAGTCGCTGCCCTATGAGGACCTGGGCTACGCGCAACTGGACCTCCACCGCGCGCTGCGCCAGGGACTGCCGGAGGTCGTGTTCTGCCAGGGCAAGACCAACGAGCACGCAGCCGCCATCCTCGATCGGCTCTGGCAGGCCCATGACCGCGTGCTCGGCACGCGTGTCACGCCGGAGATGGCCGCGTTCATCCAGGCGCGGCTGCCCGCCGCCCATTACGATCCCCTCTCCCGGCTGGTGACGCTGGTGCGCGGGGAACTGGCCGCGCCGCCGGAGACCGCGCCCTACGCCCTGATTGCCAGCGCGGGGACGGCGGACCTGCCCGTGGCAGAAGAAGCGGCGCAGACACTTGAGTTCCTGGGCGACCGCATCGTGCGCGCGTATGACGTGGGCGTCGCGGGTCTCCATCGGCTGCTCAACCGCCGCAGCGACGTGGAACGGGCCGCGGTCATTGTCAGTGTGGCGGGCATGGAGGGCGCGCTGACGAGTGTCATCGGCGGGCTGGCCGCATGCCCGGTCGTCGGCGTGCCGACCAGTGTCGGCTACGGAGCCAGCTTCGGCGGCCTGGCTGCGCTGCTTGCCATGCTCAACTCCTGTGCGACGGGTGTGGCGGTGGTCAACATCGACAACGGTTTCGGCGCGGCGGTGTTCGCGCATCGTATCCTGGAAGCGGCCAATCGCGCACCGGTGGTTGATGTGCCATAATTCTCTGTTGGAGATCCATGAAAACTCTCTATTTTGACTGTGTCAGCGGCGCAAGCGGCGACATGATCCTCGGCGCGCTGCTGGACGCCGGGCTGCCCGCGGACGTGCTGCGGGAACGGCTGGCCGCGCTGCACCTGCCTGGCTTCGAGTTGCGCGTCGAGAAGGTTGAGAAATGCGGCATCGCGGCGACACAGGTCGATGTCGTCGTGGATGACGATGTGCCGGAGCGGCACCTGCCCCAGCTCGAGGCCATCGTGCAGGGCGGAGACCTGCCCGCGCATGTGGTCGAGAAATCGATCGCCGTCCTGCACCGCATCGGTGAGGCAGAGGCCGCCATCCACAGCAGCAGCCTGGACCACGTTCATCTGCACGAATTGGGCGGCATCGACACCATCGTGGATGTGGTCGGCGCGGTCAGCGGGCTGGACGCACTCGGCATCGAGCGCGTGCGCTGTTCGCCCATCCCCCTGGGCCGCGGCTTCACCAACAGCGCGCACGGGCGGATTCCCCTGCCTGCGCCGGCTACGGTCGCGCTGCTGCGCGGCGCGCCGGTCACCGGCAGCGAGATCCAGGCCGAGACGGTCACGCCGACCGGCGCAGCGCTGCTCTCGACGTTGTCAGCGGACTTCGGCGCCATTCCGGCCATGACCCTGTCCGCGGTCGGCTACGGTGCGGGACGCAAGGACTTCGCGATCCCGAACGTGCTGCGCGTGCTGGTGGGTGAGGCCGCAGCCGCAGGGGACTCCGGCCTGCAGGCCCTGGTTGTGCTGGAGACCAACATCGATGATCTGAACCCTGAGACGTATGACTACGTCATGGGCCGCCTGTTTGCCGCGGGCGCGCTGGATGTCTTTCTGGCGCCGATTCAGATGAAGAAGAACCGGCCCGCAACGCTCCTCTCGGTCATCTGCTGGCCGAGCGCAGCCGCGGCCCTGTCCGACATCCTGTTCAGTGAAACAAGCACCCTGGGCATCCGCCGCTACGAGGTGATGCGCCAAGCGCTGCCGCGGCGGAGCCAGACGGTCGAGACGACCTATGGACCGGTGCGCGTCAAGGTCGCGCATTGGGGCGACGGGCAGGCCAAGGCCGCACCCGAATACGAGGATTGCCGAAAGCTGGCCGCGCAGTACAACATCCCGCTGCGCGAGGTATACCGCGCCGCGGTGCAGGCAGCCCACGCTGCGGCGCTGGTCTAGCCTGGGACTACAAGTCCCAGGCTGGCAGGCAAAGTCCGCCGAGGCGGACTGCACTGTGGCTGCAAGCCAATCGGACTCGATCGGTTTCATGTACCAGCCTGCGATTTGAATCGCAGGCGTTGCTGGGGGTGCGGTAGAAGATGGGCGCAACCGCACAGTTCTTCGACGCCAACATCGTCTACGTTTACTTCTTCTATGGTCTGGCCTTCTTCAGCCTGGGCCTGGTCGTGCTGCTGGAGTCGGGCCGGGCCTCTGAATTCCGTTTTGCCCGCGCCCTGCGGCCCCTGGCCCTCTTCGGTTTTGTCCACGGCGTACACGAGTGGTTCGAGATGTTCCAGATTTTTGCGGTCAGGACGCTGGCTTACCAGCCGGGGCCTGTCGCCGAGACGTTTCGACTGCTCACTTTGCTTGCCTCCTTCCTTCTGTTGCTGATTTTCGGCGTGCGTCTGCTGCCCGGCGCGGAGCAAAGACCGGGCCGCGAGGTGGTCCAGGTTGCGCTGATGGCGTTGCTTTGGGCTATTGCAGTGGCGTTTGTGGCGTGGCAGTATGACGCCACATGGCCGCAAATCTGGGCTGCTGCCGATGTGCTGGCGCGCTATGGGCTGGCGATTCCCGGCTCGGCGCTGGCGGCCCTGGCGCTCATCCGCGAGCGGCACGATTTCCATGCGCGCGGCATGTCGCAATATGGCCGGAGCCTGCTGTGGGCTGCAGTCGCCTTCCTGGTCTATGGCGTTTTCGGCCAGCTTTTTGTGCGGTCGAGCCTCATCTTCCCTTCGCAGACCATCAACTCGGCCATGTTCCTGCGCATCTTCGGCATCCCCATCCAGTTGTTGCGCACGGTATCTGCGCTGGCGATCACCGTTGCGCTCGGCAGCGCGCTGCGCGCCTTCGAGTTGGAAAGCCGGCTGCGGCTGGCACGCGCGAATAAGGCGCGCATCGAGGCGCAGGCCGCCGCGCTCGAAGCGCAACAGCGCCGCGCCAACGAAGTTGAGGCGCTGAATGTCCGCCTGAGCGCGACCGCAACCGAGCTGTCGGCTATGGTGCAGCTATCGCACATCCTGACCTCCACGATCGATCTGCGCCGCATGCTCGGCAGCGCGCTCTACCAGATCGTGCACAGCTTCGAGCGCGCCTGTTGCAGTATCATCATGCTCAGGCGGCCGGATGGCGGGTTAGAGCTGGCGGGCGAGTATCAGCGGCCCAATGCTCCCCGGCCGCTGAACCCGCCGCCGATCACCGCAGTCATCGCGCGTGCCGTGGAGGCTAACGGTCCCGCCGGTGCTGGGTTGGATGGGGAAATCGTGCTGTTGGCCGACGAGAGCGAACCGGCTGAACGCAGGTTCCGCACGCTGGGCGTGCCGTTGCGCAGCCAGGTGCAGATTCTTGGCGGGCTGGCCCTCTCCTCCGTGCGCGAAGAGGAGCCGCTGGGCAGCGATGAGTTGAACTTGCTGATTGCATTCGCCCAGCAGATTGCGGCCTCCGTGGAAAATGCTCGGCTGTATCAGGTGGTTCAGGAGCGCGAGAACCAGCTTGAGGACCTGGTGCGCCAGCTCGTCAATGCGCAGGAAGGGGAGCGCCAGCGCATTGCGCGCGAGCTGCACGACGAGACGGGCCAGAAGTTGTTGGCCCTGGGCATGGGGCTGGCCGCAGTCGATACGCAGCTTAGTGCCGGCGACGCGGTGCGCGCCACCTCTATGGTGCGCAACCTGCGCGAGTTGAACGACCTGGCCGTGAGCGAACTCCGCAACATCATGGCCGACCTGCGACCGGCACAACTGGACGACCTGGGCCTCGTGCCGGCCCTCCGCTGGTATATTCAGCAGTACCAGGCGCGGCAGCCCGGCCTCTCTGCCGTGTTGCTCGCCGACCGCACCCTGCCGCGCCTGCCCGCACAGCACGAAACGGTGCTCTTTCGTATTGCGCAGGAAGCCTTGACGAACGTGGCTCGTCATGCGCGGGCGACCGAGGTGACGGTCACGTTGAGCCAGACGGCTGACGATATCTGTCTGGAAGTCAGCGATAACGGTACGGGATTCGATACCTCCGCGCCGCCGCGCCATGAGCCGCGCTCCGGGCTGGGTCTCGTCGGGATGCGTGAGCGGGTGGCCCTGATTCGCGGGGATCTGCTGGTCGAGTCACAGCCCGGTCGTGGAACGCGCATCGTCGTCAAGCTGCCGCTGGGGGAGTGGGCCGACACGGGACCACAGACGACAGACGAAGGGTGAAACCGATCAAGCGGGGAGTGGAGTGGGATCCATTCTCCGCTTCGTTATTTCTTCCGGCTGCGCGCGGGTTTGGTCTTGGGGGCAGGCGACTTCTCTGGCGCAGGCGTCGGGGCCGGCTTGCTGGCCCCGCGCTTAGGTTTGCCGGCTGTGCCTGTCTCTGGCGGCTGAACGGATGACAGCAGGGACAACTGTGCAGCATCCACCACGACGGCCTTGCCGCGACGAGCGGTGGGTTTCTCCGGCGCTTGAGCAGGCCTTGCCTTCTTGGCGGCGGGGGCCGCCTTGCTGGTTGTAGCGGGTTTGCCGCTCGCGGTTGTCTTGCTGGGCGCAGTCGTCTTGCCAGTCACCGTGGTCTTGCTGGCTGCGGCCGTTTTACCGGCTGCGGCTGTCTTACTGGTTGCAGTTGTTTTGCTGGCTGCGGTCGACTTGCCGCCCACAGCTCTCCCGGCAGATACGGGCTCTTTGACGGGTGCGGCAGCCGCTTTGCGGGCCGGTTTCGGCGCGGCGGGGGTGGCAGGAGACGTAACGGCGGCCTCCATCCGTTTATCCGTTGCGGCGCCGCGCGCCCTCCGTTGCGCCGGTCGCTCCTTCGCAGACGTCGCTCCCTCTGCGGGTGCGGCAGCCGCTTTGCGGGCCGGTTTCGGCGCGGCGGGGGTGGTCGGAGGCGTGGCTGCCGCTTCTATCCGGTCATTCGTTGCGGTGCTGCGCGACCTCCGTGGTGTCGCCCGACCCTTCGGCCCTGCATCCGGCTCGCCTGCGCCCGCCAGCACATAAGCCCGCGTCACCGGCTGCCCCGCCACGAGACCGGGCAGCGCCTTCCCACTGGCTGGCCGGCCCATCTGTGCCAGCGCGGCACAGGCGAATCCGACCGCTGACTCGTCCGACTGCACGCACACCAGCCGGTCCTCGGGCTCCAGCAGGGCGCCGCACACCACATCGCCCGACCGGCTGGATAGCTTTGCCGCGCCGATGCCCTTGCCGTTGCGCCCTTGCGTCGGGAAGTCGGCCAGCGGCACGCGCTTGGCGTAGCCCGCGCCGAGCACCAGCGCAACCTGGGCAGTACTCGCACCCGTCGCAGCCACCCCGCCTGCAACCACCCGGTCATCGGCGGCCAGCCGGATGCCGCCGATGCCGCCTGCGGGCAGGCCCATCGCGCGCACATCGTCCTCGCTGAAGCGAATTGCCTGCCCCCGCGCGGTTAAGAGGAGCAGTTCGCCGCCGCCCTGGCTGACGCCAGCCCAAGCCAGCCGGTCTCCTTCATCCAGCCCGATGACCTGCGGCGCGTCGCCAGTGTTGGCTGCCAGGTCCGCGGCGTTGATGCGCTTGACCTTGCCCTGCGCGGTCGCCATCACGATGTAGCCGCTCAACGGCTCGCCGTTGGGCTTGGGAAGCGGCAGGAGCGCGACAATCTCGCTCCCGCGGCGCAGCCCGGCCAGATTGGCAAAATGGCCGCCGCCCGTCTCAGGAATCTGGTGCGCCTGCACCCGACCCGCCTGGCCGCGGGCGGTGAACAGGTAGAGGTCGGTCTTGGTGTCGCCCCTGACGGCAAACTGCACCGGCGGCAGCGGGAACGCCGGCTTCTCCCCGCGATGGCGCATCAGGGTGCCATCCGTGTTCAGGGTCAGCCAGAGTTCCTCCTGCGGCAGCAGGTCAATGGTCGTCAGCACGCCCTTCGCCCGGTCCGCAATCTGCGTGCGCCGGGCATCACCGTACTTCGTCTTGAGATTCTTCAGGTCCTGCCGGATGACATCCAGCACCTTCTTGGGCGACTTGAGCAGTTCCTCCAGCTCCTTGATCAGCGCGAGGAGCTCCTTGTACTCGGTCTCCAGCTTGCGACGTTCCAGCGCAGCCAGGCGGCGCAACTGCATGTCGAGGATGGCCTGCGCCTGGATAGGTGTGAAGCCCAGTTGTTTGATCAGGCCGTCGCGGGCCACCTCTGCCGTGCGCGAGGCGCGGATGAGGGCAATGACCTCATCCAGGATATCGAGCGCCTTGAGCAGCCCTTCCACGATGTGGGCGCGCTCCTTTGCCTTGGCGAGGTCGTGCTTGGCCCGGCGCACGATCACGACCTGGCGGTGCTCGATGAAGTGCAGCAGCGCGCGCTTCAGGCTCAACAGGCGCGGCTCGCCGTCCACCAGCGCAAGGAGCGACACGCCGAAGGTCTGCTGCAAGGGGGTCAGCTTGAACAACTGCCCGAGGACATGGTTGGGATCCACCGTGCGCGTCAGCTCGATGATGATGCGCATCCCCGTGCGGTCCGACTCGTCGCGCAGGTCCGTGATGCCCTCGATCCGGCCATCCCGCACCAGTTCGGCAATGCGTTCGATAAGGCTGCTCTTGTTGGTCTGATACGGCAGCTCGGTGACGACGATGCGCGCCTTGCTCCGGCTCATGTCCTCGATGTGCGCCTTCGCCTGCATTACGATGCTGCCCTTGCCGCCGGCATATGCCTTGGCGATGGCATCTTCCTGCTCGGCATCCTCGCCGTTCCCCAATTGCGAATAGCGGTACACCACGCCGCCGGTCGGGAAATCCGGGCCGGGGATGAAACGCATCAGGTCTTCGACCGTGACATCTTCCTGGCGGTGATGGTTATCGATGAGATAGCACAGTGCGTCGCAGACTTCGCCCAGGTTGTGCGGCGGGATATTGGTGGACATGCCCACGGCGATGCCGCTGGAGCCGTTGACGAGCAGATTGGGCAGCGCGGCCGGCAGCACCGACGGCTCCTTGAGGGTGCCGTCGAAGTTGTCGTTCCAGTCCACCGTGTTCTTCTCGATATCGGCCAGCATCTCCAGCGCGATGGGCGCCAGCCGGGCCTCGGTGTAGCGCATCGCCGCGGCATTGTCGCCATCCACCGAGCCGAAGTTGCCCTGGCCGTCCACCAGCGGGTAGCGCAGCGAGAAGTCCTGCGCCATGCGCACCATCGCCTCGTACACGGCCACGTCGCCGTGCGGATGATACTTGCCCAGCACTTCACCGACGATGCGTGCCGATTTCTTGTACGGCCTGTCGGGCATCAACCCCAGGTCGTACATGGCCCACAGGATGCGCCGGTGGACCGGTTTGAGCCCGTCGCGCACGTCTGGCAGGGCGCGCGCGACGATGACGCTCATCGCATAGTCGAGATACGAGGCCTGCATCTCCGCGTCGATATTGATGGGGCGGATGGTTCCGAATTCCATAGGTGTTCCTTGATTCAAAGTTCAGAATCTGTTATTCGTCGCGCAGTTGCTCCCACACGGGCCGGGAGTCCTGGGCCTGGAGCGCCTGACGCAGCTCGATGATCTGGTCGCGCAGCACCGCCGCCTTTTCGAATTCCAGGCCCTGCGCGGCGGCTTTCATCTGTTTTTCCAGCTCCTTGATGAGCCGCGTGGCCTCGTCCTTCGGCAGAGCGGTCGGCGCAAGGTGGTATTCCGGCCCGGCCTCGGCCACGGCCGCATCACCCCAGCGGGCAGGCGTGCTGCCGCGCTCGACCTGCAGGCGCTGCGTCAGGTCGCGCACGGTCTTGACAATCGAGGTCGGCACGATGCCGTGCGCCTGGTTATGGGCTTCCTGCTTGGCCCGGCGGCGGTTCGTCTCGTCGATGGCCCGCCGCATCGAATCGGTGATGTTGTCGGCGTACAGGATTGCCGTGCCGTGAACATGCCGTGCGGCGCGGCCAATCGTCTGGATGAGCGCCTGCTCGGAGCGGAGGAAGCCTTCCTTGTCCGCGTCGAGGATGGCGACCAGGCTGGTCTCCGGCAGGTCCAGGCCCTCGCGCAGCAGGTTGATGCCGACAACTACATCGTACACGCCCAACCGGAAATCACGCAAAATCTCGATCCGCTCAATTGTCTGCACCTCGGAGTGCAGGTAGTGTACCTTGATGCCGACCTCCTGCAGGTAGTCCGCCAGGTCTTCTGCCATGCGCTTGGTCAGCGTCGTGACCAGCACGCGTTCGTTCAGCGCCACACGCTTGCGAATCTCTTTGAGCAGGTCGTCCACCTGGCCCTTCGTCGGGCGGATCTCCACCTGCGGGTCTACCAGGCCGGTGGGTCGGATGATCTGCTCGACCACCTGCGCCGAGTTCTTCATCTCGTAGGGGCCGGGCGTCGCGGTGGTATAGATGACCTGGTTGAGCGAGGCCTCCCACTCTTCGAATTTGAGGGGCCGGTTGTCCAGCGCACAGGGCAGACGGAACCCATAGTCCACGAGCACTTCCTTGCGCGCGCGGTCGCCGTTGTACATGCCGTGAATCTGCGGGATAGTCATGTGCGACTCATCCACGATGAGCAGCCAGTCTGCCGGGAAGTAGTCCAGCAGGGTGAAGGGCCGCGAGCCGGGCGGGCGCAGCGCCAGCGGCCGGCTGTAGTTCTCGATGCCGGAGCAATAGCCCACCTCGCGCAGCATCTCCATGTCATAGCGCGTGCGCTGTTCGAGGCGCTGCGCTTCCAGCAGCTTATCTTCATCGCGGAACTTCTTGAGTTGGGCCTCGAGCTCGGCCTCGATGATCTGCAGCGCCTCGGTGAGCTTGTCTTGCGGCGTGATGAAGTGCTTGGCGGGAAAGATTTCGAGTTCGTCCAGCTTGCGCACGACCTCGCCGGTCAGCGGGTCGATCTCGGTGATGCGGTCCACCTCATCCCCGAAGAACTCGACGCGGTAGGCCATGTCGGCATACGCGGGCATCATCTCCAGCGTATCCCCGCGCAGCCGGAACTTGCCGCGACGCAGCTCCATGTCGTTGCGCTCATAGAAGATCTCGACCAGCTCGCGCAGCACGAGCTCACGGCGCACGGCCTCCCCGCGCTTGAGTTTGACGGTGACACGGCCGTATTCCGCCGGGTCGCCCAGGCCGTAGATGCAGGATACCGATGCCACGATCAAGACATCGCGGCGGCTCAACAGCGCGGACGTGGCAGCCAGCCGCAGCCGGTCGATTTCGTCGTTGATTTGCGCGTCCTTCTCGATGTAGGTGTCGGTGCGCGGCAGATAGGCTTCCGGCTGGTAGTAATCGTAATAGCTGACGAAGTACTCGACCGCGTTGTGCGGAAAGAACTCCTTGAACTCGCTGTAGAGCTGAGCAGCCAGGGTCTTGTTGTGGGCCATCACCAGGGTAGGGCGGTCGACTGCCTCGACCACTTTGCCCATGACATAGGTCTTGCCCGTGCCGGTCGCACCGAGCAAGGTCTGGTGCTGGTAGCCTTCTTTCAGCCCCGCGATCAGCTTTGCAATCGCTTCCGGTTGGTCGCCGGTCGGTTGGAAATCAGAGACGAGCTTGAAACTGGGCATCAACTTTCTCCCGGACGTGCATACTGGCTAATATCCCTACTACCGAGTATAGCTCAAAGCGCGGGTAAAGGCAAAATCAGGAGGGACGCTTTCGAACATGAGTTCGAGTTGCTGCAAGTTTGGCAATTGGAAAGCAGCTTACAGCGCAGCAGATGTACATAATGTATAAGGTTTGTAAATTGTTTGTAAGATAACGTGCCGACCAGCAAGCACACATTCAGACAAACCTAGCAAGAGGAGACACTGAACATGCGTTCCGTATATGGCTTTTCGATCATGTTGATCCTGGCGGTCCTGGTGACCGGCTGTATGCCTCCGCCGATGGCGCCGGCTGCGCCAACCGTTGCGCCTGAACCTACAGCGGTTCCCGAAGCTGCGCCGATGGCTATGGACATCGTGGACACGGCGATTGCGGACGGGCGGTTCACGACCCTGGTAGCGGCGGTGCAGGCAGCCGGGTTGGTGGAGACGCTGAAGGGCGAGGGGCCGTTCACGGTCTTTGCGCCGACCGACGAGGCCTTCGGCAAGCTGCCGGCGGGGACGGTCGAGGGTCTGCTGGCGGAGCCGGCCAAGCTGAAGGACATCCTGCTGTACCACGTGGTGGCAGGCAAGGTCATGGCGGCTGATGTGGTCAACCTGACCAGTGCGGACACGGCGCTGGGCCAGCCGGTCACCATCACGGTGACGGACGGCCAGGTCAAGATCAACGATGCGACGGTAATCATCACCGACATCGAGACGAGCAACGGCGTGATTCATGTCATCGACTCCGTGCTCCTGCCGCCGAGCAACTAAATCTCTGAGGCTTCACCTGAACGCCCCCTCGACTGTCAACCGGTCGAGGGGGTTGTCGCGTGTGCAGGCCGCGGCATGATGTTTGCGTGTTGCATCACGACGCGAATGGATCGTCGCGTCACTTGACGCCTTTGTACCTGTGTGCTATACTTCAATTTGAACATACTTGTGCATCACCGTATCCTCTTACTTTCTCTGCGATTATGAGTGTGCCGTCGTGTACACTTCTCAGTAGGGCAGATATGCAAAGATAGTGGATTTGAGCACATTGCGCGTTCGCCTCGTCGTCTTGCGCTCATCCCGCAACCTGACTATCTACGGCAGAGCCAATCAGCATTCCAGCTCGCGCCGCATACTTTTTCCAGGAATCTGCGTTACAGCTTTCACGTTGTCACACACTGTTAAATTGCAGCAGGCAGCCTCCGTGGGACCCCTCCTGCGTGCTTGTTTGTTTGCTGATACCAGGCAGCTATCCAATGATGGCTCATGCCGCGCGGTGCCCGTTCGCGGTCAGGCGGATTGGTAGACGTGCCTGATTTCCGCTTCTGCTGATGGCCGATGGGAGTAAAGCATGAATATCGCTGAACTTGAGACGAAAACGCTGACCGATCTGCAAGAGATCGCCCGTACGATGGGTGTGACTGGCTATACCCGGCTCAAAAAGAATGACCTGATCATGCGCCTGCTGCGCGCCGATACCGAGGCCCAGGGCTTGATCTTCGGCGGCGGCACGCTGGAGGTCATCCAGGATGGGATCGGCTTCTTGCGCGCCAACAAGCAGATGGTACCGGGGCCTGAAGATGTGTATATCTCGCAGAGCCAGATTCGCCGGTTCGGTCTGCGCACGGGCGACTTTGTGGTGGGCCAGGTGCGCCCGCCCAAAGAGTCAGAGAAGTACTATGGGCTGCTCAAGGTCGAGGCCGTCAACGGGGTTGACCCGGAGGTTGCCAAGCGCAGGCCAAAGTTCGAGGACCTGACGCCGATCTTCCCCAATCAACAGCTCAACCTGGAAACGCATCCATCCATCCTGACGACGCGCCTGATCGACATGGTTGCGCCCATCGGCCGCGGCCAGCGCGGTCTCATCGTCTCACCTCCCAAGGCCGGCAAGACTACGGTGCTCAAGCAGATTGCCAACGGCATATCGGAGAACTTCCAGGATGTCGTCCTGATGGTCCTGCTCATCGGTGAGCGGCCGGAAGAAGTCACGGACATGGACCGGGCGGTGGAGGCCGAAGTGCTCGCCTCGACTTTCGATGAGCCGGTGCAGTCGCATGTGCGCGTTGCGGAGATGGGGCTGGAACGGGCCAAGCGTCTCGTAGAAGCGGGCCGCGATGTGGCGATCCTGCTCGACTCCATCACCCGGCTGACCCGCGCGTACAACCTGACCGTGCCTGCGTCGGGCCGCACGCTGTCGGGCGGTATCGACCCGGCCGCGCTGTATCCGCCCAAGCACTTCTTCGGCGCCGCCCGCAAGATCGAGGAAGGCGGCAGCCTGACCATCATTGCGACCTGCCTTGTGGACACCGGCAGCCGCATGGACGATGTCATCTACGAGGAGTTCAAGGGCACCGGCAACATGGAGCTCCACCTGGACCGCCGCCTTGCGGAGCGCCGCATCTTCCCCGCGTTCGACATCGTGCGTTCCGGCACCCGCCGCGAGGAACTGCTGCTTGGCTCGGAGACGCTTGGCAAGGTCTGGACGTTGCGCCGGATGATCGACATGTTGCGGCAGACGGGCGAGGATCCGCTCGAACCGGTGTTGGAGCGGCTGCGCCGGACGCGCAACAACAAGGTGTTTCTCGACACGCTGTCACAGAGCATGTAGTTTCTACTCAAGTGACTTCCAGGACCTTCGTGGTTGTGCCAGCGTAATTGTTCACCATTACAAACCCGGTTTCACGGCGAAGCGCAGCTTCGCACACAAACCGGGTTTGTGGCTGTGCTGACCTTGGGTTACGACGTAACGCTGAACAGTCACGTGCCGGCCGCAGGTTTGCCAAACCTCGCAGGTCTGCTATACTGAAGTCCTGAGTTATTTCACATCATGTGAGGTCGCGCCGCATGCGCGCTGACTTAGCAAGCGACAACCGACCCGCAGTACCCCCCAACGAATGGGGGCCGGGGTATCAACTCTGGCAGTCTGTCCTCAACCTTCTCGCGCAACGCGGCCCCGAAGGTACGACTTCCCTGGTACGCGTCGGGTCACACCTGATTATCCTCCTGGTCGCCGTGTTGGTGCTCGTCTTCAGCAAGGTGGATTTGCCCGCGTGGGACATCGCGGAGGAGTCCGCCGAGCCGGCTGAGGCCGAGATCATCGATGGCGCACTGATCCCCGAGTACGTGGCGGATGCCGCAACGACGGAGGAGAACCCCGCGGAAAGCGTGGCGCTGGTGCGCGCCGCCGTGCCCATCACCCTCATCCCGGAGCGTTCGCGCCTGGATGTGGTAACGCATACCGTCACCGCAGGCGACACGCTGTACGGCATTGCTCAGCGGTATAAGCTGAGCGCGGAGACGATCATGTTCTCCAACGGGCTGGAGAAGAACCCCGATCTCCTGCGCCTGGGCCAGCAGTTGGTCATCCTGCCGCTCAACGGCATCTATCACACCGTGGGTCCGAAGGATACTATCCAGAGCATTGCTAAGGCGTACAAGGTCACGCCGGAGGCGATCATCCAGTATCCGCTGAACCACCTGGATGCGCAGAACCCGACCATCGTGGCAGGGCAGAAACTGGTCGTGCCGGGGGGCGTGAAGGAACTGCCGAAGCCCGCCGTGACGGTTTACCAGACCCCCTCAGGCACGTCGCAGCGCGGCACCGGCGTCCTGATCTGGCCTACTTCCGGCAAGATTACGCAGGGCTACAAGCCGCTGCATCGTGCGCTGGACATTGCCCGTTCCATCGGCACGCCCATCAAGGCGGCCGACTCGGGCGTCGTGGTCGTCGCCGGGTGGAGCAACAGCGGCTACGGCTATCACATCGTCATCGACCACGGCAACGGGTTACAGACGCTCTACGCGCATTTGAGCCGCATCTTCGTGAAGCGCGGCACCGTGGTTGCCAAGGGCGGCGTCATCGGTAACATGGGCAACACGGGCCGGTCGACCGGCCCCCATCTGCACTTCGAAGTGCGCAGGGGCGGTGTGCTGGTCAATCCGGTCGGGTATCTGCCGTAGGCCCGACGAATCACGCACCAAAATAAAAGGGCGGGCAACTATATCCGTTGCCCGCCCTTTTATCCATCTCACATCACCCCGTCACGTTCACCCGCACGTCATCCAGCACGAAGTTATTCGTGACATCGAACACCCGCAGGCGCAGCGTGTACATCCCCGGCGGCAGGCCGGTGGTATCCCACGTGACTAGCGGCTCAAACAATACAGGCTGGGTCGACGCTTCCGCTACCGGCTGCCAGTCACCTGGCGCAGGTTCAGCCCCCGGCGCATACTCGACATAGTAGGTGAGGAAGCCGGGCCCCTCGGCAACACCTACGATATCAACCGTGCCGCTGACCGCCGCGCCCTCCTCCGGTGCCAGAATCGCCGCGCGGATGGTTACGGCGGCCGGCGGCGTCGGACTCGGCGACGGCTCGATGACCGGCGTCAGGCTCAGGTCCGGTGTGGCCGTCGGCGTCGGCTCGACCACCACCGTCGGCTCCGGCGTCTCAGTGGGCGTCGGCGTCTCGGTCGGCACGGGCGTCTCCGTTTCAGTTGGGGGGGGCGTTGCGGTCGGGCTGGCAACCTGGATATAGACGACGTTCGAGACGGCCACCGGATAATCCAACGAGTTGGCGTCATAGTAGGCGGCCAGCCGCAGCGAGAAGTCAGTGGTGTCGTGCTGTGCGACCGTCGCATCGACATCCCAGTCGCCCAACGCGCCATCTAGCTCGCGGCCCGCCGGGTTAGCCGGGTCCGCCGGGTTCGGGCCGGAGAGCACGCCCCAGCCGATGGGATCCGGCCCGACGCCATACTCCAGGCGCCAGATCAACGGCTCCGGCACGCGGACGCGGCCCACCACTGGCGTCAGGCCGGTCACGGTCGCGCCGTCCTCCGGGCTGTAGAGCGCCAGTTCAGGCTCGAAGGCTAGCGGCGGGCGCTGCTGGCCCAGGATGGGATAACCGTGCGCCTCGGCCCACGCGCGATATCGCTCCGGGAACACCATGACATCACGCATTTCGACGCGATCCTGGGGCGTGAAATCCGTGGCGAGCTGGCCGGTGACACGATCCACAGCCACGCGCTGCCACAGGTCATAGCCCGCGGGGAGCGGGCCCTGGTTGGCCGCAAAGATTTCCTCGCGGCGGCTGGGGCAGGCTTCGCTCGGCTGAGTGCCGCTCTCCGCACACACCTGCGCACGGAGCATCCCCGCGGGCTCGGTGAACTGGCTGGCGGGTCGACCCTGCAACCCCTGCACCATCACCGCCTGCCAGATGGGCGCCGCGCCGAGCGAACCGGCGAGACGCTGCATCGCCGTATAGTCGGCATTGCCTACCCACACGCCCACCGCCAGGTCTGGCGTGTAGCCCATCGTCCACGCGTCGCGATAGTCGTTGGTCGTGCCGGTCTTGACCGCCGCGGGCCGGTCGGGCAGGGTCATCTCGCGCACCCCGCCGAACATCATGCTGCGCGCGGCCGGGTCGGCCAGGATGGATGTAATCAGGTAGACGTGCTGCGGATTGAAGGCCTGCTCCGGCGCCGCGGGCGTAACGGCCACACCCAACGCAGGGTCAGCCGACGCGCCCAGGCATCCGCTCACGTCCTCGGCCGCCGCGCCGCGCCAGATGAGGCGGCCCTCACTGTCCAGCACGCAGGCAACCGGGCTCGTGCTGGTGCGCACGCCGTTGTTTGCCAGGGTCGCGTATGCGCCGGTCAGCTCCAGCAACGTCACATCGCCGCCGCCGAGCGCCAGCGACAGCCCGTAGTCGGGGCGGGTCAGGGTCGTGATGCCCGCGCGGCTCGCCACATCCTTGAGCCGGTCGATGCCCGCGTGCTGGAGGGCCTTGACTGCCGGAATGTTAAACGAGTTGCCCAGCGCGGTCCGCACGTTGACCAGGCCGTGGTCTTTCTCGTCGTAGTTGGCGGGCACGTAAGCCGGGTTGGTGCCGTCGGGGAACTCCGTCTTGATGTCCATGATGGCCGTTGCCGGCGTCCAGTAGCCGGGCGGCTCGATGGCGCTGACTTCCGCAGGATTGGCGACCTGCCCCTCCACGGTGGGCTGCGCGACGCTGGCAAGGCGTGCGGCCTGCGCAGTCGCGACGACCTCCGGTGCAGTGTTGACCTCCGCGGGCATCTCGAACGTTGCCAAATAGACGAAGGGCTTGATGGCCGAGCCAGGCTGCCGCGGGCTGATGGCCATGTTGACCTGGCCGCTGATGGCCGCGTTGCCGAAGTCTGCGCTGCCGACCAGGGCGAGAATCTCACCTGTCGCGGGCCGGATGGCGACGACTGCGCCGTTGGTTGCGTTCTGTCCGGATAGGCGCGCGACCTGCTGGCGCACCTGTTCCTCAGCCGCAGCCTGTAGCTGCGGGTCGAGGGTGGTGTAAATGCGCAGCCCGCCCTTGTTCGCCAACTCCGGGCCGAGCACTTCTTCGACCTGGCTGCGCGTGTACAGGACGAAGTGCGGATGCCGCGAGTCATACACCTGGCGCAGCGGCTGGAGATTCAGCGGTTCGGCCCAAGCCGCGTCGGCCTGCTCCGTGCTGATGTACTCGCGCTCGACCATGAGGCGCAGGACGACGCCCTGGCGCCGCTTGACCGCACCCGGTTGGCCGTCTGGCTCCCACATCTTGGTGTAGGGGTCATAGTAGGCGGGCGCCTGGGGCAGGCCGGCCAGCATCGCGGATTCGGCCAGCGTCAGCTCCGACGCGTGCTTGCCGAAGTATGTTTCTGCCGCCGCCTCGATGCCGTAGGCCAGGTTGCCGTAGTTGACCTCGTTCAGGTAGATTTGGAGAATCTCGTCGCGTGGATAGCGCCGCGTGATTTCAGTGGCAAGAATCGCCTCCTTGACCTTGCGCGAGATGGTTTTCTCGGCTGACAGGAACGTCAGCTTGACGAGCTGCTGCGTGATGGGGCTGCCGCCCGGCCCGCTCAGGTCCCGGTTGCGCAGCGCATAGAATACTGCACGGCCCAACCCCACCGGGTCTACGCCCGGATGCGAGTAGAAGTTGGGGTCCTCGGTCGCGACGGTCGCATCCTTGAGATACTGCGATATCTGGTCGATGGGCACGACGGTGCGGCGGCCGTAGTTCGGGTCTGCGACCTCGTTCAGGACATTGCCCTCGCGGTCGTAGATAAGCGTGGAGGCGAACTGGCTGGCGCGCGCTTGCAGCTCATCCGGCGGCGGCAGGTCGCGCGCAATGCTGGCATAGCCCATCAGGGCCACGCCCAGGAACAGCACGACGACCGCAGCCAGCAGGAGCAGCACGAACAGGAAGCGGCTGCAGCCACCCCGGCGGGCCGGCGGAGGCGGCGTCGCGCGACGCGTGCTTGTCGCAGGCGGCGCGACGGGCGGCTGGGTTCTGGCCGCGGACCGCGTCACCGGTTGAGCAGATGACACCGCCGCCGGGAGTGGCTCAGGCGCGCGCGCGGGCACGGCGGTCCGTGATGTCGCCGGCAGTGCGGTGGGCGGTTCGGTTGCGGCGCGCGGCGTCTCGCGTGGGCGGAACGGCGCATGGGCGTCCGGCGCGGGCTCAGGTCGGACCGCCGGCGTGCCCCAGCCCGGCAGCCGCGTGTGCTCAGACGGCGTCGTTGGCGGCGTAGTTGCTGTCCGGAAATCGCTGGGGCCGGTCTCAGCAACCGGAGGTTGCCGAGACCGGCCAGAGCTATTCTCGGGCCGACTTCTCGGCATCCACCAGGCGGCCGGGTTGGGCGGCGGCTCCGGTTGCGCGTAGAGCCGCCGCGGCTGGATGCGCGGTAAGGCCGGCCGCGAACCGCTCTCCGGTTGCGGCGGTGCGGGCGCCCACCAACTGGCAACGCGGGGCGCACGGTCGCGGCTGGCGCGCGCTGCGGTAGGCTCCGCTGTGTTCCGATCGGACGGGTTCTCAGTCATATAGCAGATTTACCTTCCCGATAAAGGCACATGATGAATTCTCGCGCAGGCCATAAGCGCCTGCCGTAATATGACGTCCAGGCCCGCAGTTTGGTTGCACTGACCGGCCAGCAGGGAGATTTGACATCGCCTGTGTGCCCTTGTAACGTTGGTTTCAACGCACCATTGTCCAACCATCCTGTACGCACGAACGGAGACTTCCCATGCCCGCAGACCTCTTCTACAAACCGTCCGATGGCTGGCCCGGCGACTTCATTCCATTCTTCTGGAATGGCGAATACCACCTGTTTTACCTCAAGGATTACCGCAATCGCGCGCGCTCCGGTGAAGGCACGCCCTGGTTTCACCTGGGGACGCGCGATTTCCTGCACTTCACGGACTACGGCGAGGCCCTGCCGCGCGGCACGGTGGAGGAGCAGGACCTCTATGTCTTCACGGGCAGCGTCATCGAGGCCGGGGGACAGTTTCACATCTTCTATACCGGGCACAACCCCCACCTGCGTGCGCGCGGACTGCCGGAGCAGGGCGTCATGCATGCGGTCAGCCGCGACCTCATCGCCTGGGAAAAGCAGCCCGCGGACACATTCTACGCGCCCCGCGAGACCTTCGAGCCGCATGACTGGCGGGATCCGTTCGTGTTCTGGAATGCGGAGTCCGGCGAATACAACATGCTGCTGGCCGCGCGGCTGCCGGGCGGGCCATCCCGCCGGCGCGGCTGCACCGCATTGTGCACCTCAGAAGACCTCAGACATTGGCGGGTCGCCGCGCCGCTCTATGCGCCGCACCTCTATTATACTCACGAATGCCCGGATCTGTTTCGGATGGGCGATTGGTGGTATCTCCTGTTCTCCGAGTTCAGCGACGCGACCGTGACGCGCTATCGCATGGCGCGCTCGCTGGCCGGCCCGTGGCTGACCCCGCCGGTGGACACCTTTGACGGCCGTGCCTTCTATGCGGCCAAGACAGCGTCCGATGGCGTTCACCGTTATCTGTTTGGCTGGAACCCCACGCGCGAGGGCGAGACCGACGCCGGGGCCTGGCAGTGGGGCGGCGCACTGGTCGTACACGAAATCCGCCAGCAGGCCGACGGCACCCTGGTCGTGCAGGAGCCAGGCTCGCGGCAGGCGGGATTCGGCGATGCCGTGCCGGTCTCGCTCCATGCAGTCATCGGAAGCTGCGGGGCTGCTGGGGGGCGGACGACGCTGATTGCAAAGGACGGATATGCGCTCGCGTCGGCCGGTTTCCTTCCAGAAACCTGCCGCGTCACGGCCCGCCTATGCCCAAGCGCCGAAGCTGTAGCATTCGGCCTCATGCTGCGCGCAGACGCCGACTTTGAGGCGGGGTACTACATTCGGGCTGATCTCGCGCGCCAGCGGCTCGTCTGCGATGCGTGGCCGCGGCCCGGCGACCGGCCCTATGCGGCCGAGACCGAGCGACCGCTGGCCCTCTGCAGCGGGGAAGCCGTCGAGCTGACGGTCGTGCTGG
>JAKPQT010000244.1 GCA_029555885.1 Chloroflexota bacterium
CTGCCGGGCAGCCTGCTCGTCCTGCTCGATATCCACCAGTGCGTACGGGATGCCCCGCCCGTCCAGAAACGAGCGCATGCGCCGCGAAAGATAGCACCACGACGTGACGTACATCGTCAACTCGCGATGCCGCACGGCCTGGCTGGCCCGGATGGCCCCGCCGACGTCCTGAGCCCGGTAGGCCTCGGCCGGGTCGTACCCGTCGCCCACGAACAACTGGCAGCGGCAATGCTTGTCCCGCGCGATCTCGGCATGGTGCCACTTGCACGGGCAGATGTTGTTCCGATCGATCTCCGGATCCCCGCTAAGATCCCGGCACGGGCAATACGGGAGGCCGTAGGCCAGCGTGCTGCGGACCAACCCCTTGACGATGCCGTCCACGACCGTGGCATCGGGGTTCAGGTGGTAGCCGCTCACCTCCGGCCAGCGCTCCACCATCCGGCGAAGCCGCGCTTCCACCGCACTGCGTGGCTGCAACCGCGCGATCATCCTGTCTAGCACGTGCTCCCCCTTGTCACTTGCTCCGGAGCGGGCTCCTCCGGAGCCGGAGCCTCGCCGGGCGGTTGGCCGCGCATCACTTCCCTCTCCATCTGAGTCAACATGTCGGCCAGTTGCTCGATGGCGATACGCTGCTTGCGGTAATAGTCGGACTCGCTCATGGCCAGGCGCTGGGCAATGTCGCGGATGCGCTGGCCCTGGACAAAGCGCATGTCCAGAATGTTGTACACGATCCATTCGCTGGACCCGAGGGAGCGCTCGCCGGCGGGCTTGAGCATCTCGATCCCGTCCTGCAGGACGCTGCGCACCGCCTTGGCCGGCACGTGGTCCGTCTCATCGAGGCGCCGCGAGACGACGCGCAGGCGCAGGAGCGGGCTGCGGCTGAGTTTCGGGCCGCCCCAGTAGTGCGTCAGGGCATCCTTCACCATCTGTACGAAGCCCTGCGAGTGGGTGGGATCACCCTCGACGCCGGAGTCCTCCGGCACGCTCGCATACTGCGGCAGGCTGCGCCACTGCTGAATCTCGTCCACTTCGGATTCCAGGCTGTTCAATACCTGGAAGACGCGGCGCTGCAGCCGCATGTCCTCGAGCGCCATCTCGGCACGGCGCACCAGCACGTAGACGGCCTGCAGGTCGTCCTGCGCGAACTCCGGCCGGGAGCCGAGGGAACGCATGCCCAGCACGCCGAGCGTGGAACGCTCGCTGCGGCCGCGCAACGGCAGGCACCAGTAGCCATCTGTGACGGTAAAGTCGGACAGTTCCAGGAGGTCGTCGCGGCGGCTTCCCGCCAGCCGCTCCAGCAGATCCGGCACGGAGAGGCCGCTCAGGAAGCGGTCTGCCTCGTCCCTTTCGCCACAGAACACCCGCAGCGAGAGGCGGTTCTCCTCGATGGTCACCACAAAGCCGGACGGCACGCGCAGCAACTCGCACAGCGCGATGAGCGTGTTCTCCAGCAGTTGCTCCAGGTCGGTCGTCGTCAGCAGCCGCTGGTCGAGAGACTGGATCCAGGCGATCTCGTCGCGGTCGCGGCGGTAGATGAGCCGGTCCAGCGCCGGCTTGGCGATGTTGGCGAACAACTCAAAGAGCACGATCCCGGCCACTACCGTCACGGCCAGCACCGTATCCCGCGGGAGCCCGAGGATCTGCTCGACGCGCGGGATGACCAGCATCAGCGCCACCACGAGGATGGCCACCAGCGGCCCGCGCAGCAGATAATGGACCAGGTTGTGCTTGATCAC
>JAKPQT010000245.1 GCA_029555885.1 Chloroflexota bacterium
GGCTGATTTGATTCTGCTGGTAGGTGGAACGATGGCAAAGCACTGGACGAAGATCAGGTCGGATGTCGTCACGAGCACGAGGATGGCCGCGCTGTTGGACGCCCGGGGACCGGCCTATGGCCTCTATATCCAGGCCAAGGCTGTCTGTGACGACTATGGGCGCCTGCCGGCAGAGCCCAGGAAGTTCAAGGCGCTCGCCGCGCCCATGAGTGAGTTGTCGGTCAACGAGGTCGCAGACGCGCTCGACCTCATGGAGCAGATCGGCGTCACTCGGCGCTACCAGGTGGACGGCGAGACGTACATGGAGATCGCGGCGTACAACGAGATCGAGGACACGTACTGGCTCAACGTGGGCCGCCCAGAGTACCCGGCGCCACCAGACTGGACACCTCCGGCCACGCTCATCGAGTTCCTCGCGAGAAATCTCGGCAAGTCTGGCATCTTCGCAGAGCGGTACGGGATGACCGACGCTCAGGCCAACGCGCTCACGGCGAACCACATGCAGCGCACCTGCAAAGCACCTGCAGCGCAGGCGGGTAGTACCTGTAGCGCACCTGCAAAGCACCTGCGCCGCAGATGCGCCGCCAAGACAGAGTCAGAGACAGAGTCAGAGACAGAGGAGGACGGCCTTTCGCGCGCACGCGCGCGAGGCGGCCCCCGCACGGCCCCCCCTGCTCTTTCTGAGCAGGAGCACGGCGACGGCGCACGGCCTACGGCCCTGGCCCACCAAGTGCGCTCTGCCGCCCGCAGCTTCTACGGCACGACCGAGCCGCCCGGCGGGTGGGAGCGGTACGAGCAGCAGATGGCCGAGCAACTGGCCATCGCCGGCGACCGGCTGACGCCGCAGGACGTGGCCGCGGCCTTCGACATCGAGAGCCCCCTGCGGCCACGACCGGGCGAGTGGGCCGACAAGTTCCTGTGCCGGCTCATCGCCGAGCGCGAGCGCGCATCTCCCGAGCAGGACGACGCCGAGATCGAGACCGGACGGAAGCGGGCGGCCCTGGGCCTGCAACTGGAGCGGGCGCACCAGGCCGGGGATGAAGAGATGATCCGCAGCATCGAGGAGCGACTGGCAGCCCTATGAGCGCAGAGCGGCAGACACACCCAGCCTCACAGGAGCGCGTGCCCCCCCGCGACTTCGACGCTGAGCAGGCGGTACTGGGCTCGATGCTGCTCGAACCAGGCGCCGCGGCCCGGGCTCTGGCCATCGTCGGGCCGGATGATTTCTATTGGGAAGACCACCAGATCATTGCGCGGGCGATCAAGGCCTGCCGCGCGCAGAACCAGCCGGTGGATCTCGTCACCGTCGGCGGCGAGTTGCGACGTCAGAACCTGCTGGAGCGCGTCGGCGGCGGCACGTACCTGACGGCCCTGATTGCCCAGGTCCCCACGGCGGCGCATGTGGTGCGCTACGCGACACGGGTGGCGGAGACGAGCTATAGCCGGTCGTGTCTCACGATGCTGGGCGAGCTGCAGGAGTTGGCCTTCTCTGACCCGGCGGACCCGCTGGAGATCACGAACGAGATGGTCTGCCGGGCGACGACGTTGGCCAACCGACGGGTCTCGCCGGAGTCGGGATTGCGCACGTGGGCCGACGCGAAGACGGAGATCGTCGCCATGGCGGAAGCAGCGGCGGCGGGCCGCAGGGAACTATCGGCGCAGCGCCTGGGCATTGACGGGCTGGACCGGCTGCTGGTGCCGTTGGACCAACACCGCCTCGTGCTCGTCAAGGGCGGAACGGGATCGGGCAAGTCGCACGTGCTGGTCAACGCGACGATGGCCACGGCGGTGGAACTGGCGGCGCGGCACGACGGCCGGCGGATCTGCGTCTTCTCCACCGAGCAGCCGGGCATGTACGCTGTGCGCGGACTGGCGTGGCTGTCGGGCGTGGACAGCTTGGAGATCGTCAACGGCTACAACGGCGAACGCAACCCCGAGCAGAGGGAGAACCTGCGGGCGTTCGCCGAGGCGATGGCCGAGCAACTGCCCATCAGCATCGAGGAGGGCGAGGTCACCGAGGACCGCATCGAGGCGGACCTACACCGCCATGCCGCGCAGTACGGGATCGCGATGGTCGTCCTGGACTACTGGCAGGAGATCGCGGTGCGCCCCAACCGGACACGAGTGGAGGAGTTCTTCCGCCTAGCCCAGCGCATGAAGCACTTGGCCCAGGACGTGTACCGGGTGCCGTTCCTGATTGCGAGCCAGGTCACGTTCAACCAGGGCAGCCGCGTGTGGCAGGCGGCCGAGAGCCAGCAGATCGAGCGGGCGGCCACGCTGGTGATGCGCCTGGACCGGGACAAGCAGCGGCGCGAGCAGTACACGCTGCACTGCGAGAAGACGCGCCTGGGGCTGGAGTTCGGGTCGGTGCCGGTGCACATGGACAAGGCCCATAGCCGGGTGCACCTGCTCGACGATCACCGGCCGCCGGAAGAGCGGGTCGCATAGACAACGGAGCACGCCGGCAGGGGCCCGCGAGGACGCCCCGGGCCGGCGAGAAGGAGCAGGCATGGCGAACATAGGCCGCATTCTGACGCTGGACATCTCCCTGGTCGCGACGGGCTGGGCGGCGGTGCTGCCCGGCGACGCGCCGGAGCCGCTCGTGACATTCGGCTGCATTATCACGAAGCCCGACCGGAGGGAGCGGCTGAAGGGGGCCGACGACATCAACCGCGTCTCGTCCATGGTCCGGCAGTTGCGGGACATCATCGCGGAATGGCAGCCCGGGCTCATCATCGGCGAGTTGCCATACGGTTCGCAGTCGGCCACCTCAGCCAAGGCCCATGGCATCTGTCTGGGTGTCATGGGGGCGCTCCGCGTGCACCACGAACTGCCCTGCCAGTGGGTGACGCCCCAGGCGAGTAAGAAGGCCGTGGTTGGCCGCAAGGACGCGAGCAAGGAGCAGGTGCAGGCTGTCGTGTTGCAGTTGTGGCCGGAGATTGCCAGGGCCAAGAACGCCCACCTGGAGCACATCGCCGACGCCATGGCGGCCCTGGTGGCGGCGCGGGAGACGGACCTGTACCGCATGGTCGCACAGCAGCGTCGCATCGTGGACGGGTAGCCGGGCGAGCAGGCAGCGTAAGCACCTCCGGGAGGCAACCATGGCAGACGACACGCATCGCAGCAACCGCAGACCCCAGCACGAGCCCCGCGTCTACGTCACCGGACAGATCCAGGTGGCGCCCAACGAGCGGCACCCGGAGGACCGCGAGCCCTGCCCGCAGGCACAGGCCGCCAGGGTCGCCTCGTCTTTCTACGGGGGCAAGATCACAACCCACCGGCAGGACTGGCGCTCCGTCAAGTGCCCGGCCTACCGCACGCTCGGCAACGCCATCTACCACCTCGAAGCCATCATGCGCGGCGAGGAGGAGCTGGCAGGCGGTGGCGACGGGAACGTGGCCCTGCCGATGAGCACCAGCGAGTTCGCGGCCTGCCGGCGCGGGGCCTGTCTGCGGGTGCTGTCGGCGCTGGAGGAGAGCCTGCAGGCGGCGCGGGACTTCGACCCGAGGAATGGCGACGACCTAGAACTCGTGGTGGTGCGGGTGCGGAGACATGAGATTGGGGCTTGACAAGCGCCGCCGGTCTCGTGTACTGTGCGGGCACCAGCACCACCATTCGCACCACAACAGGTCTGACAGCCAATCGAGCCCCGCCCTCACCGGCGGGGCTTTTCCGATTCAGGGAGACATGCCATGTCAACCTTCGCGCGGAGCCTGCCGGCCGACCAGGCCAATAATGCAGCCACTCTCCCTGCACGGGCCGCAGCCTCGGCAGGCTCCGCGCCGAGCACGCCCTTCGCCGGGCAAGCCTGCCCGCGCTGCAACGGCAGCGGCCACGCCAGGAGCGGCGTCTGCCGGCGGTGTCAGGGGGAGGGTTGGCTGGTGACGCGGAGGGAGCGGTTTCGGCAGGCGCTGTTGGCGATTGACGGGTGACGACCGATGGGACAGAAGTGCGGCGCCAAGCTGCGAAGCGGGGGCCGGTGTGGGCAGGCCGCCGGCCATCGCACCGACCATCCGGGCACCGGGGCTTGCTGGCTGCATGGTGGGTGCTCGGTCTTCCCCTCGGGACCGGCGAACCCGAACTACAAGCACGGCCTATACAGCAAGTACCGCAGCCCCGAGGAGGTCGCGGAGTTCGAGGTGTGGCGTGCCGGCAGTGGCACGCAGCATGACCAGCTATCGGCTGACGACGAGTTTCTGCTGTTCCGGCTGGAGCGGCGCATCGCGCAGAGCGGTGCCGGCGAGAAGCCGCTGACGACGCTGGAGGAGGCCGAGCTGCTGGAGCGGATCACGAAGATCCGCCTCAACGCGCAGAAGCTGCGGGGCGGGGAGAAGCCGGCGGAAGTCAATGTCAACCTCAATGCCCGCGAAGACCTCCTTGGCCGTCTCGCTGGCATCGCTGCCCGACGCCGAGCGGGCGGAGGCGCTGGCGGGACTGAGTGAAGCCGACGCGCTGGGCCTGCTCTTTGACTGGGCGTTCTGGCGCCGGCCCGAACAGGCAGCGCCCGCCGGCGACTGGGAAACGTGGCTGATCCAGACCGGACGCGGCTGGGGGAAGACGCGCACCGGCGCCGAGTGGGTGCGCGAGCAAGCGTCGTCGGGTCAGGTCAAGTTGATCGGGCTGGTGGGGGCGACCGCCGCGGACATTCGCGACACGATGGTCGAGGGCGACTCCGGCATTCTCGCCTGCTGTCCCCCGTGGGACATGCCCGAGTATGAGCCCAGCAAGCGCCACCGGCTGACCTGGAAGAACGGTTGCGTGGCCATCGGCTACTCAGCCGACGAGCCGAACCGGCTGCGCGGCCCGAACTTCGGCGCGGCCTGGTGCGACGAGCTGGCGTCCTGGCGGTTTCTCTCCGAGGCGTTCAACAACCTGATGTTCGCCCTGCGCAAGGGCACAAACCCTCGGTGCGTCATCACGACGACGCCGCGGCCCATCAAGCTCCTGCGCGAGATCATCGCCGACCCCGGCACGGTGCTGACGAGGGGCAGCTTGTACGACAACGAGGACAACCTCGCGGAGTCCTTCAAGCGGCGCATCCTGCGGCGGTACGAGGGCACGCGCCTGGGCCGGCAGGAAATCGCCGGCGAGATGCTCGACGACGTGCCGGGCGCGCTGTGGACGCGCGGCATGGTCGAGGCGGCGCGCTACCCGCTGGACGCGAGCCGGCCGGTGCAGGAGCAGTTGCCCAAGCTACGGCGCGTCGTCGTCGCGGTGGACCCGGCCGTCACCAGCGGTGACGAGAGCGACGACACGGGCATCATGGTGGGCGGGGTCGGCGCGGACGGGAACGGCTACCTGCTGGCCGACAAGACCTGCCACGAGACCCCGGACACCTGGGCGCGGGTTGCGGTCAACACCTACCGCGAATACCAGGCCGACCGCATCGTGGCCGAGGTCAACAACGGCGGCGACTTGGTCGAGGCGATGATCCGCACGGTAGACCCGCGTGTGCCGTACAAGTCGCTGCACGCCTCGCGCGGCAAGCGTGTGCGAGCTGAACCCATCTCGGCTCTGTATGAGCAGGGGCGGATCAAGCACATCGGCAGCTTCCCCGACCTGGAAGACGAGATGTGCAACTTCGTTCCCGACGTGACCGAGAAGAGCCCAGATCGGGTTGACGCGCTGGTGTGGCTGTTCACTGAGTTGATGCTCAAGGACAGCGGCCCCATCGAGCCGCAGACCTCCATCTTCCGCCGACGCTAACCATGAGACAACATGGCATCCCTACGCGACACGATCACGAGCCTGCCCGCGACCCTCGCGGGCTTCCTGTCCAGAGGAGGGCGCGCTGTGTCT
>JAKPQT010000281.1 GCA_029555885.1 Chloroflexota bacterium
TGCTTGGCGTCTGCGGGCGGCTGGCCGGTCAGCAGGTGATACAGGGTCGCGCCGATCGAGTAGATGTCGGAGCGCACGTCGGTGTGGCCGGTGTCGCCGCCGTACTGCTCCAGGGGGGTGTAGGCCACGGTGCCGCGACCCTGCACCACCGTGACCGTCCGGTTCTCGTCCGGCTGGAGCAGCTTGACCAGGCCGAAATCGACCAGCTTGACCACCCCGCGGGGCGTCAACTTGATGTTGGAGGGCTTGATGTCGCGGTGCAGGACGGGCGGGTCCTGTGTGTGGAGGTAGGTCAGGGCGTCGCAGAGCTGGGCGGCCCAGGCCAGTACGCTGGCTTCGGGCAGGAAGCCATCATGGCGACGCGCTTCTTCGACGAGCTGGCGCAGGTCTTCGCCCGGCACGAAGTCCATGACGAGATACTCGCGGCCGTCCTGCTGGAAGAAGTCGGACACTTTGGGGAGGTTGGGGTGGTCCAACCGGGCCAGCACGCTGGCCTCGCGATAGAATTGCTCGTGCGCCTGGTCTTCCATGCCCGGCCCGCTGATCAGTTCAGGCAGGACCTCCTTGACCGCGCAGATGCGGCCGCGCAGGCGCAGGTCCTCGGCCTTGTAGACCGCGCCCATGCCGCCCTGACCGACCAGGTCGATGATCTCATACCGGTCGCGGAGGACTTGCCCGACTCGTAGTGCTTGCGACATAATGTGTGGCGACACCCATGACGGCGGAATCCGTTTTCTGGCTGCAGGACAGCGCAGCATTGCTATGATTATCCCGCAGCCAGGGACGAGTGTCAAGGAAATCGGTGAACGGATGAACCAGAGACCGAATACGCGGGAATCGGCCATGTTGATCGTGCAGCGCGGCGACGTGGGGCAGATGTGGCCGCTCGAACACAAGATGGTGACGATCGGGCGCGGCCCGGATTGCGACATCGTGCTGGACGATCGGCAGGTGTCGCGGCTGCACGCGCGCGTGGTCTGGCGCGAGGATCACTACGAGCTGGAGGACCTCGGCAGCAAGAACGGCACGCATCTCAACGGCCGCGATGTCGTTCATCCACAGCAGTTGCGCGACGGCGATGAAATCCAGATTGCCCTGAGCTTCAAGCTGGCGTTCGTGGACGCAGGCGCGACCGCGCCCCTGATGTTCGATGAGGGATCGGCCGAGCGCGGCCTGCGTCTGGACAAGCCGGCCCACCAGGTGTATCTCAATGGCCGGCTGCTGGAGCCGCCGCTCTCCGCGCAGCAGTACCGCCTGCTGGAGCTGATGGCAGGCAGCTCGAAGGTCGTGGGCCGCGATGACATCGTGCGCGCAGTGTGGCCCGATGTGGTTGAAGGCGGCGTGTCGGAGCAATCTATCGACGCGCTGGTGCGCCGGCTGCGCGAACGTCTCGCTGAGCTGGACCCCGACCACCAGTACATCGTGACCATGCGCGGGCACGGGTTCCGCTTCGAGAACAAGCCGTGAGCCTGCCCCTGGCCCTGTACGTCCACATCCCCTTCTGTGCGGTCCGCTGTCATTATTGCGACTTCAATACCTATGCGGGTTTGGAACGGCTGTATGTGCCCTTCACCAATGCGCTGGTGGCCGAGATCGAGCGAGCGGGCGCGGCGCGCAGCCGCCCCGACGTGCGCACGGTCTTCATCGGTGGCGGCACGCCCACCGTGCTGCCGCCGGCGCAACTGGCCCGCGTACTCGACGCCTGCCGCACGGCATTCAAGGTACTGCCCGGCGCAGAAGTGACGAGCGAGGCCAATCCCGGCACGGCGGACCGTGCGCACTTTGCTGCCTTGCGCTCGATGGGCGTCAACCGCCTCAGCATGGGCGTGCAGAGCTTCGATGACGCAGAGCTCAAATGGCTGGGCCGCATCCACGGCGCCGACGAGGCTGCCGCGGCCTATGACGCAGCGCGTGCCGCAGGCTTCACCAACATCAACCTCGACTTCATGTTCGGCCTGCCCGGCCAGTCGCCTGCGACCTGGAAGGCAACGCTCGCGCGCGCGGTGGCCCTCCGCCCGGAGCATCTCTCGTTGTACAGCCTGACCGTCGAGCACGGCACGCCGCTCGCGACGCAGGTCAGCCGGGGGCTCTCCGCTGCGCCCGACGACGACCTCGCCGCCGACCTCTACAGCCTGGCCGCCGACGCGCTCGCCGCCGCGGGCTACGAGCAGTATGAGATTTCGAACTGGGCGCGTACACACCAGCTTCCAGCTTCCAGCTTCCAATGTCAGCACAACCTCGTTTACTGGCGGCACGAGCCCTACCTGGGCTTCGGGCCCGGCGCGCACAGCTTCGAGGCCGACCGCCGCTGGTGGAACGTCCGGCCGGTACCGCAGTACATCGAGCGCATGGGCGACGGAGCTAGCCCCGAACGCGACGGTGAGACACTGGACCGGCGCACGGCGATGGGCGAGGTGCTGATGCTGGGACTGCGGCTGCTCGAAGAGGGAGTGACCGATACCCGCTTCCGCGCGCGCTTCGGCGTGGAGCTGGCCGAGGCGTTCGGCCCGCAGATTGTCGGCCTGGTCGACCGCGGGCTGCTGGCGCGCCTGCCCGACCGCATCCGCCTTACGTCGCAGGGGCGGCTGTTGGGGAACCAGGTGTTTGCGGAGTTTTTCTGATACGGTTTGCCGTTCTGTCATCCTTTTGATACTATTGGCGCATGTCACAACACACTTCTGCCGTCCAGGGTGGGACGCAACATAACGTTCATCACATGAACGGCCACGGTGCTCATGACGTCCCGCTGTGGAACGTTATCCTGCGCCCGCGGGGCCAGGAACAGATCAACCAGCGCAATGTTGTCATCGATGCCATCGGCGTCGGCATCACCGCCGGAGTCGGCAGCTTCCTCTCGGTCTTCCTGGTGCGGCTCGGTGCGTCCAGCTTCCTGATCGGCCTGCTGACGGCCATGCCCGCGCTGACGGGCATGTTGCTTGCCATGCCGGTGGGCGAGTTCCTGGCGCGGCGGCCCAATGTCGTGCCCTGGTTTGCCCGCTCGCGCTTCTGGGTCCTCTCATCCTACGTGCTGACCGGCCTCGTGCCGTTCATCTTCAGGAGCAATCAGCCGGAGATCATCATTCTCATCTGGGCATTGGCGACCGTGCCGCAGACGGTGGTCAGTGTCGCCTTCACTGTGGTGATGGGCGGTGTGGCCGGCCCGCGCGGCCGTCTGACGTTGATGTCCCGGCGCTGGTCGACGCTCGGCCTGACCAACTCGTTGACCGTCGTCATCGTCGGCCAACTGCTCAACCTGTTCGACTTCCCGCTCAACTATCAGATTATCTTCATTGGGTCGGCCATCGGCGCGCTCATCAGCGTGATTTTTTCGTCCAGCCTGAAGCTGCCGCCGCAGCCCGTGGCGCCGGCAACGCCGGGGCATGGCGGCGTGTTCGGCTCGCTGCGCGAGCACGGCAAGGACGTACTGCGCCATCGTCCGTTCAAGAACTTCATCATCGCGCAATTCGTCTTCCGCTGGGGCCTGGCGCTGGCGATGCCCTTGCTGCCGATTTACTGGGTCAAGCAGATTGGTGCGACCGACCCACAGATCAGCGCCATCAACTCCGCAGCCACGTTCGTGGCGATGATTGCGTATTTCGTGTGGACGCAGGTGTCGGGCAAGCGCGGCCCGCGTTTCGTGCTGCTGATTGCTGCATTCGGCGCCAGCTTCTATCCGCTGCTCACGGCATTGACCCAGACACCGCTGTTGCTGCCCCTGTGGGCGGGGATGCACGGCTTCTTCTTCGCCGGGGTGGACCTCGTCTTCTTCGACATGGTGCTGGCGACGAGTCCCTCGGAGAACCAGGCGACCTACATCGGCTTCTACCATACCACGGTCTATGTCGCGACCTTCGCCGCGCCCCTCATCGGCAGCGCCCTCGCTGATGTGGTCGGGCTGGGCCCGCTGCTCATCGTGGCGACGCTGCTCCGTCTCACCGGTGCAGTCCTGATGCTGCGCCTGGGCGTCGGGCGAGGCGTGTAGTAGGGTTATGCTCGCTCCAGCACAAACACACCGGTGGTCGCCATGAGGTTGGTGAATTTGAAGATGCGGGCGCGGCGGCCGCGTGCGAGATAGGCCTGGCGGGCGATCGCGATGCTGTTCTGACGGCAGAACGCGGCAAAGTCGGTGATGGTGAAGGCCTGCCAGCGCGGGGCCGCGTGCCACGGCTGGGGCAGGTCCGGCGCCAGCGGCATCCGCCCGGTCAGTAGGAGCTCCAGGCGACAATGCCAGTAACCCCAGTTGGGGAAGCTGACCACAGCACGCTGCCCGACGCGGAGCATCTCCCCCAGCGTGAACGCCGGGTCATCCACGAAGGGCAGCGTCTGGCTGAGCACCACATAGTCGAAGCTGCGGTCCGGGTAGTCGCGCAGCCCCTCGGACAGGTCTCCCTGGCGTACGCTCAACCCGCGGCGCACGCACGCCAGCACGCCCGCCTCGCTCAGTTCGATGCCGCGGCCTTTGACGCCCTTGTGCTGCACCAGATAGTCGAGGAGCGCGCCGTCGCCGCACCCCAAGTCGAGCAGCCGCGTCGCGCTGGGGATGAATTCTGCGATGACCTGCAGGTCAGGTCGGAGCTGGATGCCCTGCGCTTCCATTTACACGATTCCCTCTTCCTTTGCCAATCGATCCATGAAGCTGCCCAGGAGCCGGGTCATGGTGTCGACTTCCAGCAAGAATGCATCGTGGCCCCAGGTGCTCTCGATGTCCAGATAGGTCACGTCTGCACCTGCAGCGGTCAGCGCGCTGACCAGCTCTTTGCTGTGATAGGAAGGGTAGAGCCAGTCGCTCGTGAAGCTGACCACGAGAAAGCGAACGTGCTCGGCGTGGGCGAACGCGGCTGCAAGGCTGTTGGCGCCCGTGCCGTTGCTGCCGGCCGGGCTGCTGCTCAGGTCGAAGTAATCCAGCGCCTTCGTGACATACAGATAGCTGTTGGCATCGAACCGTTGGGTGAAGCGCAGCCCGTTATACTTCAGATAGCTCTCGACCTCGAACTCAGTCACGAAGTCGTAGCCGAACCGCTCGCGGCTCTGCAGCCGCCGGCCAAACTTGTTGTGCATGGATTGGTCGCTGAGATAGGTAATGTGGCCGATCATGCGCGCGACAGCCAGCCCCGCATCGGGACGCCGGCCCGTGCCGTAGTAGTCGCCGTTCTGCCAGTTCGGGTCTGCATAGATGGCCTGGCGGCCCACCTCACTGAACGCAATGAGCATGGGGCTGCTGCGCGCAGTCGTAGCCAGTGGAATGGCCGCGCGCACGCGTGCCGAGTGGTGTGCGGCCCATTCCAATACCTGCATCCCGCCCATCGAGCCGCCTGCAATGGCGAGCAGCTGGTCGATGCCCAGGTGATTGATGAGCTCGACCTGCGCCGCCACCATGTCCCCGATAGTCACGACCGGGAAGCGCAGCCCATAGGGCTGGCCCGTCGCCGGGTCGATGCTGGTCGGCCCGCTGGAGCCGTAGCAGCTCCCCAGGACATTGCTGCAGATGACGAAAAAACGATTCGTATCGAACGCCTTGCCTGGTCCCACGCAGTCATCCCACCAACCGGTATGACCCGCGGCATCCAGCCCGCCCGCGTGCGCGCTGCCGCTCAGCGCGTGGCAGACCAGGACTGCATTCGACCGGGCCGCGTTCAGTTGGCCGTAGGTCTCATACACCAGCGTGACGGGGCTGAGCGTTGCGCCGCTCTCCATCACGAACGGCCGGTCGTGCGCAAAGGTGAAAATCTGCGGCTGGATGATATCCAGCGCGTTGGAGGTAGATGGTTTCATCGGTGAACCTCATGGTGGAATGAGTAACAAGTAACGAGAAATGAGTAAGGAGGAACGAGTAATCACTCCTTGCCCTTACTCATCACTTGTTACTCATTACTCCTTACTCGTTACTCCAGCGCCTGCCCGAGGTCCCACAGGATGTCGTCGATATCTTCCAGGCCGATGCTCAGCCGGATGAAGTCGGGGGTGACGCCTGCGGTGACCATCTCGTCTTCGCTGAGCTGGCTATGGGTCGTGCTGGCGGGGTGGATGGCCAGCGATTTCGCGTCGCCCACGTTCGCCAAGTGGCTGAAGAGCTGCAAGCGCTCGATGAAGCGCCGCCCGGCCTCAAGCCCGCCGCGGACCCCGAAGCCTAGGATGGCGCCCGGCCCCTTCGGGAGATACTTCTGCGCACGTGCATGGTCGGGATGGCTGCGCAGGCCGGGATAACTGACCCACTTGACCTGCGGATGGGCCTCCAGCCACGCGGCGACGGCCTGCGCGTTGCTGACGTGCCGGTCCATGCGCAGGCTGAGCGTCTCGATGCCCTGCACCGTCAGCCAGCTATTGATGGGCGCCTGGCAAGCGCCGACGTCGCGCAGGGTCTGCACGCGCGTCTTGAGGATGAAGGCGGGCGCGCCGAGGTCGGCATACACCAGGCCATGATACGATGGGTCGGGCGTCGTGAAGTTGGCGAAGCGGCCGCTTGTCCAGTCGAAGTTGCCGCCGTCCACGATGACGCCGCCGATGGTCGTGCCGTGGCCGCCGATGAACTTGGTTGTGCTGTGGGTGATGATATTCGCCCCCCACTCGAACGGTCGGCAGAGGTACGGCGTCGCGAACGTGTTGTCGATCATCAGCGGGATATGATGCCGCCGCGCGATGGCGCCGACCTCCTCAAAGGGGAACACGCTGATATCCGGGTTGCCCAGCGTCTCACCGTAGAGGATCTTCGTCTCCGGGCGGATCGCGGCCTCGAAGTTGGCGGGGTCCGCCGGGTCCACGAAGGTCACGTCGATGCCGAGCCGCGGCAAGGTATAGCGGAATTGGTTATAGGTCCCGCCGTACAGGCGGCTGCTCGTCACGATATGGTCGCCCGCGGCGCACAGCGCGAAGATCGCCATGGTCTGCGCGGCATGGCCGGAGGAGGCTGCCAGCGCGCCCACGCCCCCTTCCAGGTTGGCGATGCGCTGTTCCAGCACATCGGTCGTGGGGTTCATGATGCGGGTGTAGATATTGCCGAATTCCTTCAGCGCAAACAGGTTCGCCGCATGTTCTGTGTCGCGAAACTGGTAACTGGTTGTCTGATAGATGGGCACGGCCCGGCTGCCGGTGGCCGGGTCAGGCTGCTGCCCGGCATGGAGCTGGCGGGTGGTGAAGCCGAAAGTACGATCTGCGGTCACGGTGTAGGTCCCTTTCGTCGATGGATTTCCCCAATCAAAAACGCCCCCTCGCCGGTTGATGAGGAGGCGCTGCGGCACGATGCTCCTGCGTGGGCGGCTGGCAACAAAAATCCCCTGATGCTTAACGCGTCCGGGGATGAGCAGGAGCAACTGCGCGCCTATCTCTCATCTTCCAGATCGAATCTGCCGGAATTGGCACCCTGGTGTATCCGGGTTGCCGAGGCTTCACAGGGCCGGTCCCTCTGCCTCTCTGGATGAAAGTATGGGCCTATTCGATTGTGGGATGCTTTATATCAGGTTGCCCGGCGTTTGTCAAATGGCAAGAGACCGCGATGGCTTCCCTGCCGGCGCCAGCATTTCGCCTCAGGCTCCATCCATGCTAGAATGGCCTCTGTGATATTCACTATATATGGGCACAACCCTGATGCCCGACATTCTGCCCACTCCTGAGAGTGTAATATGCGCCTGATGTGTATCGCTTGCGAAGTCCTGGCCCGGCCGCTCTATCTGTCTGCGGCACGGTCGCCCCACATCGTTGACATCCAGCTCTTCCGCCGCGGCCTGCACAACGACCCGGCGGACCTGCGGGAGACGCTGCAAGCCGCGGTCGACGAGGCCTCTGCACGCACCTTCCCCAATGGCCAGCCCGCGTACGACGCCATCGCGATGGGCTATGGCCTCTGCGGGCAGGCTACCGCCGGCCTCATCGCGCGGCAGATTCCGGTGGTCATCCCGCGCGCCCATGACTGCATCACCTTGTTCCTGGGCAGCCGCGAGAGTTACCGTTACCAGTTCGACAACTTCCCCGGCACCTACTGGTATGCGCAGGACTACGTGGAGCGCGACGACGGTGGCGGCGGCGCGCTGGCGTTGGGCGCGGGCGACATGGGGTTGAACAATACCTATGAGGAATATGTCGCTAAGTTCGGCAAGGACAACGCCGACTATCTGATGGAAGTGCTGGGCGGGTGGCAGCAGCATTACAAGCGCGCCGCGGTCATCGATATGGGCGTCGCGGATATCTCCGAGACGCTGGCGCGGGCCGAGGCGGATGCGAGCCGCCGCGGCTGGGTCGTGGATCGGGTCGCGGGCGACCTGGTGCTGGTCAAGCGCCTGGTGGATGGGGACTGGGACGGCGACTACCTGATCATGCAGCCCGGCGAGCAGTTGCGCATGACGTATGACGAGAAGATTATCGGCTGCGGTATCGCGCGGCCGGCGGGGCAGGCCGGCAACAATCGATGACCTGGAACCCGGAGCTGTATCACCGGTTCGAGCGCGAGCGGGCCTTGCCTTTCGAGGATCTTGTGCAGCTCGTCCATGTGCGTTCTGGTTTGACGGTCGTTGATCTCGGCTGCGGCACCGGCGAACTGACCCTTCGGCTAGCCGAGACTCTTCCGGGCAGCGACGCGCTGGGTGTGGACAGCTCGCCGCAGATGCTCGCCAAGGCCGCTGCGCTGACACGGCCTGGCCTGCGTTTCGAACTGGGCCGGATCGAGTCTGTCACCGGTCAGTGGGACCTCGTCTTTTCCCATGCCGCTATCCAGTGGGTGGACGACCACCCCACCCTGATTCCGCGCCTGTTAGGGCTCGTCCGGCCCGGCGGCCAACTCGTGGTGCAGATGCCTTCAAACCATGACGGCTTTGCGCACCGGGCGATCAGCGAGACGGCGAGCGAGTCGCCCTTCCGGGAGGCATTGGGCGGCTGGACCCGCCGCTCACCCGTGCTGCCGGTCGACCAGTATGCCGAGCTGCTGTATGCCGGCGGCGGACGGGAACTGACCGTGTTTGAGAAGGTCTATCCGCATATCCTGGCAGATGCCGCGGCGGTGCGCGAATGGACTCGCGGCACGGCCCTGCTGCCTTACCTGGAACGCCTTCCCGAACCGCTGCACGCACCTTTCCTGGCGCGGTACACCGCGCGGCTGCGGACCCGTTGGCCGGTCGGCCCGGTATTCTATGGCTTTCGCCGTATTTTGTTTGCTGCCCGGATGCCCGAACAGGCGCACGCGGGCTAGAAACGGATTTATGTGATGACTACGACGCTGGCGTCGCCGGTCCAGGTTGTGCGGGCAGAGCCGCGCACGACGGCTCAGGTCAAGTTCGCGGACGGCCGCACGTATGAGGCGCCCGTCGGCACGTTGTTGGAGTGGTATGTCCGCGCAGCGGCCGCGGACCAACCCTGGCCCAGCCCGATCGTCGCCGCGCTGATCGACAATCAGTTGCGCGAGCTGACGTACCCGGTGGAGCATGATATCCTCGTCCAGCCGCTCGGCATGGATGACCGCGACGGCAGCCGCATCTACCGCCGCTCGCTCACGTTTCTGCTGGTCGTGGCCGCTAGTGAGTTGTTTCCCGAAGCCCGCCTGACCGTGGACCACTCGGTCACGTTTGGTGGCTTCTACTGCGAGGTGGAGGGCCGCGCGCCTTTCACGCCCGTTGAGCTGGCGCACATCGAGGCGCGGATGCGCGAGATCGTGGCGCTGGATGAGCCCATCCACAAGCAGCGCGCGCCGCTGGCAGATGCCATCGAGCTGTTCCATCGCCGCGGGGAGGAGGACAAGGTCAGGCTGCTGCGCCACCGCAACAAGAGCTACCTGGTGCTGTATGAGATGCGTGGGTATGCGGGTTACTTCCACGGCTATATGACGCCCTCTGCCGGTTACGTGCCCTACTTCAATCTGCATCCCTACGATCCGGGCTTCATCCTGCGCTTCCCGACGCGGCGGCAGAACACCGCGCTGGAGCCGGTGGTGGAGTATCCCAAACTGGTTGCGGTGTTTCGCGAGTACGGCCAGACGCTGCGGCTGCTCGGCGTGCAGGATGTCGGCGCGCTGAACGACGCCATCCTGGCCGACCGCACCGGGGAGATCATCCTGGTCGCAGAGGCGCGCCATGAGC
>JAKPQT010000284.1 GCA_029555885.1 Chloroflexota bacterium
GCGCCATGAGCAGCGCATCGCGCGCATCGCAACGCAGATTGCGGAGCACCATGAGCAGTTGCGCCTGGTGCTCATCGCCGGCCCGTCGTCGTCAGGCAAGACGACCTTTTCGAAGCGGTTGGCCGTGCAATTGCTTGCCAATGGTGTGCGGCCTATCGCGATCGAGCTGGACAACTACTTCGTAGATCGCGAGCTGACCCCGCGCGACGAGCAGGGCAACTACAACTTCGAGGTGTTGGAGGCATTGGACCTGCCGCTTTTCAACGAGCAGTTGGCTGCGCTGATGGCCGGCCAGGAGGTCCAGTTGCCCCGCTACAACTTTATCACAGGCAAGCGCGAGCGGGGGAGCGTGATCCAGTTGGGTCCCGACCAGGTGCTGCTGATTGAGGGCATCCACGGCCTGAATCCGCGCCTGGTGTCGGGCGTCCCCGCCGAACGGGTCTTCCGTATCTACATCTCGGCGCTGACGCAGCTCAACATCGACCGGCACAACCGCGTCTCCACGACCGACAACCGGTTGATCCGGCGCATCGTGCGCGACGCGCGTACGCGCGGCTACACCGCGGCGGACACGATCGGCCGCTGGGAGAGCGTCCATCGCGGGGAGCGCGACTTCATCTTCCCGTACCAGGAGAACGCGGACGTGATGTTCAACTCGGCGCTGGTCTACGAGTTGTCTGTACTGAAGCCGCTGGCCGAGCCGCTGCTGCGCCAGATCGAGCCGGGCGAGCCCGGTTTCACCGAGGCCAAGCGCCTGCTGGCCTTCCTCCAATGGTTCGAGCCGGTGCCGTCCGACCCGATCCCCGACAATTCCATCCTGCGCGAGTTTATCGGCGGCAGTAATCTGGAGAAGTTCGCGCCGTGGGTGGGCGCCAAAGAGGGGGCCTGACCATGCAGATGCGCGTGTATGCGACGCTGCGCGACCTCGTGGGCAGCAGCGTCATCGAACTGGACGTGCCCGGACCGACCGATGCGCGCGAGGTTCTCCGGCAGGCCGCAGCTGTGCATCCGTCGCTCGCCGCTAAGCTGTGGAATGCGGATGGCAGCTTGAGCCATTCCATGCAGGTGATTCGCAATGGACGTTCGGTTGTCCATCTCAGTGGCCTGGATCGGTGACAGTGACCGTCGGCGGCGACTTCGTCACGACGGCGAGGCGGCCGCTCATGTTGACGTCGGTGCCGGTCAGGGGCCCGTTCATGAAGCACAGGATGTTGTCCGGCGAGAAGGGGTCCACAGATGGTAACTAGCTCCCAGCGCTTCGTCTCAGCCAACGGCGGTGAGAGAATGGGTTTCACAGATCCCCTTGTACGAAGCGCGCGAATTGTGATGTATTATACAAAGCGAATTATACACCATCCTGCCGCTGGTGCAAATGGGTGCGACGGAAGGCAGGAATTCCAAATGTAAGTTGCCAGGCATCCTGAGCGGAGGGTGCTGCTCCGCAACGCACGCAGTCGAAGGATAGCCACTGTGCAGGCGTGCTTCGACTACGCTCCGCTCAGCATGCCTGCGCCCGCGCGCGCGGGCGGTTGTTCAAGTAGTTGGTGTGATCGTGCAGCAGCGGGAGACACGGGGTCAGGCTGCCGTCCCAGCCGACCACGCCTGCGCCGGCCTCGATGAAGGGGCAGCGGTTGTTCGCATCGCCCAGCGTCGCGCCGGAGAACGTGATGCTGCGATTGCTGCGCATGGCCTGGTACAGCACCGGTGCGGTCACCTCGTTGAAGTCCATCCTGGGCAGGTCGAGGTGCGGCGTCCACGGCGAGGGCAGGTAGGCGATGTCGTTGAGCGCGCGGGTATACAGGAGCTCGCTGCGCATCTCCGCGGTGTAGGGCATCACGTTGGTCACGAGGTACTGCGATGCGCCCAGCGTGGCGCCCAGGCTGAGCACCGCGGGCAGGTCCGCGATGTTTCGGCGCATGGCGACGAAAGCGATGCCGAGTTCCGGCCGTCGTGGGAGCCGGGGCGCGCGCAGGTCGCTGAACTGCTGGACGTTCTTGAGCACCATCGGCAAGGCCGCGCCAAGCCGGACATCCGTGTAGCTCTCCGGTCGCGCGCCGTCCAGCGAGACCCACAGTCGGTCCAACCCGAGGTCGATCAGATCGCGCGCGCGGGCCTCCGTCAGCAGGGTGCCGTTGGTAATCATCTCCGCGTAGCAGCCCAGGGCCTTGACGCGCGCCACCATGTCCAGGATGCGCGGGTGGCTGAGGGGCTCGCCGAAGCCGCCGAAGAACACGCTGGGCCGGGGGGTGAACTGCTCCAGCCCCGCCAGGATGGCGGCAAAGGTCGCCTCGTCCATCCTGCCCAGTGACTCATCCCAGATATTGCGCACACAGGTACGGCACGCCAGGTTGCAGATGTTGGTGGGTTCGATGTATAGCTTGGCGAGGCTGCTCGCCGCGCGGCGTACCGTCAGCCCGCCGGTCTCTGTCGTCAATGCAGCCGTCTCGCCCGGCCGCAAGCCATAGCGCGCGGCCACTTCCGCCGGCAGGACGAGCCGTCCCTGTTCGTCCACAAAGGCGTCTTGTTGTCCTTGCACGCCAATCCTCACGAATATTCCCGCCCTGACCGGTCATGCGGGGGATTGGAGTCGAGGCTTCAGCCGGTTTGGACGTAGACGCACACAGCCGTCCAAACCGGCTGAAGCCTCGACTCCGGCTAGATTCGGAAATCCTGGTTCTCGCCCGAAACCCGCGCGTCACACCACCGTCACACCACTTCCAGCCCGTTCGCATCGGGCAGCGCGGGGAACGGCGCGTGCGGCTCCTGCTGATACCAGAACGCGGTGGATGCGATGTCATCCTGCAGCGGCAGGTAGCGCAGTTGGCCGTCCAGCGGTTTGCGCCAGCCGAGCGCCTGGATGGTGACGCGGAGGTCCTGTTGGAAGCGGATGGGGTCCATGATGTGCCACCGGTACAGGCCGAACCGCTGCTGGCTCTGGTACGCGCCGTCCGGCTTGATGACCTGCGGCATGCCCAGGTACGGCGTCGTGTACACGCCATACTGTCCCTGGGGGAACTCAAAGCCCCACGCGCCGCCGAAGTAGTCTTCCGTGCCCGTCCCGCAGATGGTCGGCCACTCGGTGTCGCCGTCCATGTAGAACTTGATCTCGCCCTCGCCCCACCAGCCGGAGTTGTTGGAGCCCCAGGCAATGTACGTGCCGACGTAGTGGCCCCAGCCGCGCACGCCGTCCAGCAGTGTATGATCCTGCATGTAGGGCAGGGGGTTGTTGCGGCGGAACTGCGCGTGGAAGGTGGCCCGGTCCGCAGGCACGTCGGTCAGGGTGTAGTCGATGGTGTAGAAGAACCCGCCGACCCGTTCGGCGGTCAGGTTCTCGACGGTGACGCGCGCGTGCCGGTGGAAGGGCATCTCCCAGTAGCTGTTGAAGCCACCTGCCGGGTTGACGGAGATGGGCAGCGAGTTGACGTTGCACCGCTCGCCCCAGCCGTTGCAGAAGAAGTCGCCCAGCGGCACTTCGACAGAGGGCGTCTCTTCGCCGTCCCAGTAGCAGCGCAGGATGACGCGCCGCCAGGCACGCGGGTCAACGGTGATCCAGATGCGCTGAATCGCGCCGGAGCCCTCAATATCTGCCAGGGTCACGGTGCTGTTCGGCGGCAGGTCGATGCAGGGTGCAATCTTCCAGCCGCGGCCGAGCTCGACCGCGGCGCGCGCGCCGGGTCCCTCGGTCGCCATGCCACCCTGGCCTTTGGCGCCGGTAGGGTTCTCTGCACTGATGGAACGCGTCTCGGCGCGGGAAAGCTGCGCCAGGTTGCCCAGGCTCATGCCCAGGCCGTTGAAGGGGAGCGGAGAAGTCATCATTGCCTCCAGGAGAGATGTAGACGCCCCCAGTATACCACGTCTGTGCTGGCCCTGACCAAGACAACAGCCTCACCCATCGTACCCGACGCGTGAGGCTGTATGGACCTTGCGGCTGGATTGTTCCCAGGTCGGCCCGCTATGCGGTCGGCCCGCTATGCGGGCTTGGCGGTCTTCACCTGTTTGCGCGGGACCACCGGCAGGATGCGCATGGCGATGTACCAGGCCAGCGCAACCGCGGCCAGCACACCGATGGTGGAAATCCACTCGATAGCCGAGGGCAGGTAGGCCGTGCCTTCCCGGCCCGTCTGGGCGAACAGCGTGCAGCTAAACCGGTTGAGCATCACGCCCCCCAGGAAGAGCAGGGAACCGAGCCACTGGCCCATGCTGCTTTCGCGCAGGGATGGGATGGCGAAAATCAGCATCGGGAGCAACAGGCCCACTGCAACCTCTGCCCGCCAGAGCTGGCTCATCGGGTCGCTCGTCAGGAGCTGCGGCAGGTGACCGGCGTAGATGACCTCACCGATGCGCAAGGCTGCTACGATCAGAGCCACCCACATGGCGCCCTTCGCCAGTCCCGCGCCGACCTTGAGGTCAGCCGGGGTTCGCCGCACCTTGCAGGCAATCTTGTAAGTGACGATCGCGATGCTCAACCCGGCCACGACCGAGGACGTGAAGAACTGGAGCGGCAGGATCGGCGTATACCACAGCTCGTGCAAGCGGTAGGGCATCAGCAGGTACAACGTGCCCAACGTGCTCTGGTGCAGCGAGGACAGCGTGACGCCGAAGATGACCACCGGCGCCAGGAGCCGTTCGACGCGGTGCGCCCAGCGCGATTGCCCCATGCCTTCGAGCAGCGGGGGGGTGTTCTCCACTACCAGCACCATCGAGTAGAGCAGCACGCACCAGCAGATTTCGAACAGCGGCGAGTGCGCATTGAAGTTGATCATGAATCCGTAGAAGCGATCCGGCCGGCCCAGGTCCAGCACCAGCAGGGCCAGGACACCGATGTAGCCCAGGAAGCCGGCCATGATGGCAGGCCGCATGGCGGGCTTGAAGCGTTCCAGGCCCAGGATGTGTACCACCGCGGCCATCGTGAAGCCGGCGCCGGAGAAGGCAATCAGCGTGAAGTCGAAGCCGATCCAGATGCCCCAGGCAAAGCCATCGTTCAGGCCGGTCGAGGCTCCCAACCCGGTGAAGAGCCGCCAGACACCGACGACGACGCCCGCCAGCGTCAGCGTGCCGAGGACAACGACCAGCCAGTTGATGCTGGATAGCGCCTCGTTGATTAGATTCGATAGTCCCTGTCGAAACGAAGGGGTAGGTTGTGTTGTAGCAGTCATGTCAACTCCCGTATCGCAACTTGCGCGTGCCTATTCGCTGTCGGTGTGTTCGTGGCCGTGTTCGGCGTGGCGGCCGAGCAGAGAAAACAGGCCCGTTGCCACCGTTGCGACGCCCAGGGCAATCACTGGCGTCCGTTTCATGATCGGTTCGCTGTACTGCGCCACGCGCTGTTCGGGCAGACCCTTGAAGCCCAGCTCCTCGAACGGCACATCGGAGATGTAGAGGCGTGACGTACCGCCGACCTCGAACTCGCCATAGACGTGGTTCACGTAGTGGTCCGGATTGGCCTTGATGCGCGCATGGGCTTCAGCCAGCATCTCTTCCCGCGTGCCGCCCTTCAGCGCGCCCGTCGGGCAGGCCGACGTGCAGGCAGCCTTCTCGCCCACCGCCAGGCGGTCCTGGCAGTAGTCGCACTTGCTGATGACGCCCAGCGCGCCGTCCCAGCCGAAGGTGGGCACATCGAACGGGCACGCGTATTGGCAGTAGCGGCAGCCGATGCACTTGCTCGTATCGCAGACGACCAGACCCGGCTCCACCCGCTTCAGTGCGCCAACCGTGCAGGCTGACACGCAGGCCGGTTCGAGGCAGTGCATGCACTGGCGTTTGACATTGCGCTCCAGGCCCGCTGCCAGCTCGAACTTCTCGACGAAGGTCAGGTTGCTGGCCGTGAGTGCGCTCGGCAATACCTCCGGCGCCTCACGGCCCTTGACCTCGTTGCAGGCCCGCTGGCAGGCGCCGCAGCCGATACAGCGGCTTACGTCGATCAGCGTGCCCGGCGTCTTGCCCGGATCGACCTGGTTTGAAGCCTGGGCCGAGGCCTTGGCACCTTTGGGCAGATTGGTCGCCAGGACCGCGCCGCCTGCGGCTACGGCCGCAAGTTTGATGAACTGCCTGCGTGTATATTGGGTGCCGTTGTCCGGCTGTGCATCGTGCTTCATGTTCTTGACCGTCATCGTGGCCTCCGGCTAATCAGCAGGGCGCCGGCGAAGCCTATAACCAGGCCGAGGAACCCGCCGATACCCATTGTCAATCCCATCCCTACGATTGCGTTGCGGCGCAACTGAGCCGCCTGCGCCGTCGTCGTGTTTACCTGTGTTTCCAGTTCCTCGATCCGTTCGTTAGCCACCTGCAACTGGCGGGTGGTCTCGCCGCGGGTCGGTGCCCCACCCGTGCCGGACTCTGTCGCGGCTGCTGCCGAGCTGTGGCAGCGGATGCAGACATCTGAAGCGACCGTGAACGAGTGGTTGCTGACGACGCTGACACCTTCGCTGGCCGCCTCAGCCTTCTCGCGCTCGCTGACGGCCATGTGGCAGCCAGAGCAATTCACAGCGGTGATGTCATGAACCGCATGCGCCAGTTCGGTCTCGACATCAGAATGGCACGAAGAACAGAGCTCTTCCTCGGTGGGCAGCCGCAAACCCTGCGTGTGAGCGGGGTGGCAGTCGTAGCAGTCCAGGTTCTTCTGACCGTGCAGGCTCTGCTCCCATTCGGCGAAGGCAGCGGCATGACAGCCGTGGCAGGTCTCCGACTCCATCGGCAGGATCATCGTTTCGGCCTTCGGATGACCTTCCTTGTATTCGCCGTGGCACGACTCACAAGTCACCTTGCCGGTTCGAGCATGGGTTGAGTTCTCCCAGATGACGCCGGTTTCCTCGTGGCAGCTTTCGCAAACAGGCTTGCCCGGCTGCGCGTGGGCGATGGCATCTGCATCAGCCTGCGCGGCTGCCATCGTGTCAGCGTTGGTGACTGCCGTCAACGATAGAGCGAGGACCAGGAGGACGAATGTGGGGATGATCGCGGGCCACAGGGAGCGCTTGAGGCGCTCCCCCAGCCCTCTTATTGAGTTATGCATGATGTTAGTCTCCGGAAAGTTTCTGCTGGCTCAGACCATCGGGTAGCGCTGGAAAACGTCGCACTTGACACAGTCCTCGGGAATCTGGCCCTCCGCATCGAAGCGGGCTTGCCAGCAAGGCTGGTCAGGGTGCTGTGCCGCCGCACACTGGCTTTTGGTTGCCGGGCTGCAGCCCTTCACATCCCAGCAGGCCGCAGAAGCTGCGGAGGCTGCCGATGCACCGGGTGCCGTACTCGTAGAAGAAGCAGGCGCAGCAGGCATGGCGGCCGAAAGGCCCGGCTGGATGCGCTGGTCTTTGATGGCCGGCGGGATGATGAACGGCGCCACCGGCTCCTTGGCGGGAGCAGGCATGCGGACAGGCGCTGCCGGGCGAGGGGCGGTCGGCTGAACGGCAGGCCGCGCCTCCGGGTGCTTGGCGGCATAGTCGTGGGCTTCTGCTTCCCACCGGCGGTCGAGCCGCTTCAGTCCATACACCAGACCTGCCAGCACCAGTGCCGGCACGCCGAAGCGCAGTGCAACCATGCCGAAAAAGACAAGTAGATCAACGAAGTTAGGCATTGGAACCTCCAAATACAACCAGTCAAACTAGACCGTGCGGTGGGCATCCCAGGTGCGCAGGTAATGGCTCATCATGAATAACATCGTGGCGGGCAGCGCCAGCCGCAGTGTCAGTCCGATTGCGAAGGTGAGAGCTTCCATGATGTCCTCCCGTTTTCCTGCCTGGCAAGCCAGGCCGCTGTCTGTAAGGTGCTGTTACCGAGTGTGATTTCACTATTCCGAGTATATCAGGCAGGAGAGGCGGGGTAAATCGGGTGGTTTACCCATCTTGGCGATGGGTGTTATACCCATGCGCGCGCGAGGACGTCTTTGTTGTGGCTCGATTGTGTTGTGGCACGGTCGTGCAGCCTTCGGTTGCGGAGACCTGCCATAGCATAGGGGAGAAAGGGATGTTGCGGGCAGGGCTTACCTCTGCCCGCAACTCTTACTTGAGCTCGATGAGGCCCTTTTCGATGGCGTAGCGGACCAGTTCGACGCGGCTGTGGAGGTTGAGCTTGGCCATGATGTTTTCGCGGTGGCGGTTGACCGTCTTGACGCTGATGACCAGGGCGTCGGCAATCTCCTGGTTGGAGTGGCCTTCAGCGATCAGCGTCAGGACCTCCCGCTCCCGTTCGGTCAGTTCTTCGAAGCCGCGTGCGCCGGCACCGGGCGATTCGCGGCGCTGGAGATATTCATTGACCAGCACGCGCGCGACCGACGGGAAGAGGAACATGCCGCCGCCGCTGACTGCGTGAATCGCACCGATCAACTCATTCGGCGCGGCGCGTTTGGGCACATAGCCCGACGCGCCCGCAGACAGCATTTCGAAGAAATACTGGTCATCCTCGTGCATGGTCAGCGCAAGCACGGCGATATCGGGGCAGCAGGCCTTGATGCGCCGCGTGGCCTCGATCCCGTTCATGTCGGGCATGGAGATGTCCATGAGCACGACGTCGGGCCGCAGTTCCTCGGCCATGCGCACGCCCTCGCTGCCGGTCTCGGCCTCACCGACGATCTGTAGTTCCGGGTCCGCGCTCAACAGCATTCGCAGCCCGGCGCGCAGGACAGCGTGGTCATCTACCAGCAACAGCCTTACAGAAGCCATCTCTTATAATTCCTAATTCTTAATTCGTAGTTGATCAGCGCGTCTCGGTCACCTTGTGCAGCGCACGCGGACGATCCGGGTCCAGGTCGCGCGTATGGGCCAGGTTCGCGGCCAGCAGTTGGCCGGGGACGATGCTCACCAGCGGCGATAGCCATTCGGGCACGCCGGCGGGCAGGGCCAGCGGGATCCGCGCCAGGCTGAGCGCGGCCTCATCATCGCTGATGACAACCAGTTCCGCCTGCTGCTCGCGCACGGTGGCCATAAACGCCTTGAGTTCAGGCAGCATCCGGCCCGATGGTGCGATGACGATGACCGGGAAGCCACGCGCCACAAGCGCGAGCGGGCCGTGCAGGAAATCCGCGCTGCTGTAGGGCTCGACGACCGTGTAGGTCATCTCCTTCAGCTTCAGGGCCATCTCGAAAGCGGTGGCATAGTTGTACCCGCGGCCGATGGTGACGCACGACTCCATATAGCGGTAGCGTTCTGCAACGAGCGCGATGTCCTCGTGCAGCGCCAGCACCTCCGCCACCTGCTCCGGCACGCGGCGCAGCGCATCCATGCGCTCCCCGCCGGCCAGCGCCACGCTCAACAGGGCGATTGCGGCCAGTTCCGCGGTGTAGGTCTTGGTCGCGGCCACGGCCAGCTCTTCCCCGGCGTGCAGCCCGATGATGAA
>JAKPQT010000321.1 GCA_029555885.1 Chloroflexota bacterium
GCAAGTTCGTGCAGCCGCACCGCCTTTCCGACCCTACCGCACCGTTTACGAGCGCGGTATACTCTTTCCGTTTGGCTGCCGGTTTCAACCGGTCGCATGGTTCGCAGGAGACTCCATCATGAGCCAAGTTATCCGCACCACCCTTAGCTGCCCGCACTGCGGCCACAGGTTCCCGGCGATCATCGAGCAGATTCTCGACGTAGGCCGCGATCCGCAGGTCAAGGCGCGTTTCCTCTCCGGACGCCTCAACATGATCCCCTGCCCCAACTGCGGGCACATGGTCGGCGTCGGCGCGCCCTTGCTTTACCACGACCCGGCCAAAGAGCTGCTGCTGATCCACGTGCCGATGGAGCTGAACATCTCGCCCATCGAGCGCGAAAACCTCATCGGCGACCTGACCCGCCGCCTGACGGACAGCATTCCGCAAGAGCAGCGCCGCGCTTACCTCTTGCAGCCCAGACAGGCGCTCACCATCCCCGGCCTGATTGACATGATCCTGGAAGCGGACGGCATCACCGAGGAGATGCGCGAGGCCCAGCGCGAGAAGCTGCGCGTCATCGAGATGTTCCTGCAAGTAATGCCCGATCAGTGGGAGCAGATGGTACAGGAGCAGAACGAGCACATTGACAGCGAGTTCTTCGAGCTTCTGCTCGCCACTGCCGAGAACGCTGCCGCCACCGGCAAGAACAACATGTCCGACGGCCTGCTGTACCTCTATGAGTACCTCATCGAGCACACGACGGTTGGGCAGGAAATGCTGGCCGCGGCCCAGGCGCAGCAGCAGACCATGCAGGAAGTCGCCGCGCGACTGCAAGCGATGGGCGAGAAGATGACCCGCGACGACTTCATGGCGCTGGTGATCGAGTACGCCGCCGATGACGACCGTCTGCAGGCGGTCACCGCGCTGATGCGCCCCGCGCTGGACTACACTTTCTTCCAGGAGCTAACCCGCCGCATTGAGAAGGCCAGCGGCGCGGAGCGCGAGCGGCTCGAACATCTGCGGGCGCGCCTGGCCGAGCTAACCGCCGCCATTGACGAGCAAACGCAAGCCGTGCTCAAGCGCGCCGTTGAGACGCTGCGCATCATCAGCAGCAGCGAGAATGTGGACGCCGCCATCAGCGCGCGCCTCGACCAGTTGGATGACACCTTCCTGGCCGTGTTGCAGGCCAACATCCAGGCCGCCGAACAGTCTGGCGACACCCGTTCCGCTGAGCGGCTTGAGCTTGTGCTGGAGCGCGTGATGGCAGCCATGCGCGAAAGCGCCCCGCCCCAGATACGCCTGATCAACGACCTGGTCAACGCGGACACCGACGAAGAGGCCCGCCAACTGCTGGCCGAGCACGCGCCCACCTTCGGCCCGGAGCTGGTGGAGATCATGGACGCGATCCAGGCCGATCTGGACGAGCACAATCAGCCGGGCAGCGCCCGC
>JAKPQT010000313.1 GCA_029555885.1 Chloroflexota bacterium
ACCGAGTGGTTCAACGTGGTGGCCTGGGGCACCCTGGCCGAAGTCAGCAATCAATTCTTGCGCAAGGGCTCCCGTGTCTATGTTGAAGGCCGCCTCCAGACCCGCAGTTGGGACGATCCTGACGGGCAGCGCCATTCGCGAACCGAAGTGGTCGCGACCGAAATGGTGTTTCTCGACAGCCGGCCCGGCAGCGAGCCGGAAGATCTCGGCTTCGACGATGAGATGGGATTCTAGCACTCAAAACGGAGTCATAACACAATGGTAGAGGAAAGAGAAGGCAACGGCCAGCCCGCGGCGGGCGGCGCACCTGCGGGTGCTCCAGAACGCGGTGAGCGGCGGCCGTGGAATCGTGAAGGTCGGCCGGGCGGTGGACCGCGCGGGCGCTTCCAGCGCCGGCGCGTCTGCGCGTTCTGCGTCGATAAGGTCGACACGATCGACTATAAGGATGTCGACACTCTGCGGCGGTTCGTCTCGGACCAGGGGCAGATTAACTCGCGGCGCCGCACGGGCACGTGCGCGCGGCATCAACGCCTGGTTACGGTCGCCGTCAAACGCGCGCGCTACCTGGCCCTCCTGCCCTATACCGCGGAGCATGTGCGCCGCTATAGCTGATGGGGTTTGACCGGGCCCTGGCCGCTGCTGCGCTCAGGGCCCTCTTGAGGAAGACAGATGGCGAAGCGCAAACCTGAAGAAGTGCGCGAGATCACGCGCAAAGAGACGCATCTGCGCCGCAAGGACGCGGAGGCGAATCGCCGCATCCTCCTGGCGCTCGCCGGGGTCGGCATCCTCCTCGTCCTGCTCATTGTTGCGGGCGTTGCACAGGAACTCCTGATCGCGCCCAACCAGCCGGTAGTCACGGTCAATAACCAGCGGCTGAGTACACGCGACTATCAGAAGCTTGTCAAGTACGCCTGGTTCCAGGAGGGGCAGGTCACGGACCCGCAGGGCACCAGCCTCACCGTGCTGGATGAAGCCATCGATAATGCCCTGATGGAAGAGCAGGCCCAGCAGCGCGGCATCGCGATCAGTGACGAAGAGATCACCGAGACCATCGAGAAGCTGTTCGGCTACTATCGTGTACCGCCGACCCCTGTGCCCACGCGCACACCGGCGCCGGAGCCCACCGCAGACCCGAACGCAACG
>JAKPQT010000315.1 GCA_029555885.1 Chloroflexota bacterium
GTGCCCCTGGTCGTGCAGGGCCGGCCCGTCGGCGCAATGATCGTCCACTCGACCGTCCTGCCGAGCTTCCCGCCGGGCCAGGTGGCCCTGCTGCAGACGTTCGCCAGCCACGCTGCCCTCGCCATCCAGCGCGCGGGCCTAATCGAGGAGCTCCGCGCCAAGATTGTTGCGCTGGAAGAGGCGCAGCACGAGCTGGCCGTCAAGGAGCGCATGGAGCGCGAGCTGGAGCTGGCGCGTCAGGTGCAGCAAAGCTTCCTGCCTACCGAATTCCCCGCGGTGGCCGGCTGCCGCTTCGCTGCACACAACGAGCCGGCGCGCCAGGTGGGTGGCGATTTCTACGATGTGATTGCCCTGGGCGATGGCCGCGTGGGCCTGGTCATCGCAGATGTCTCGGACAAGGGGATGCCCGCCGCGCTGTACATGGCGCTCTCGCGCAGCCTGATTCGGGCAGAGGCGCAGCGCACCGGCTCTCCGGTCGAGGTGCTCGCCAACGTCAACCGGCTGTTGCTCGATCTGGGCGAGCCGGATATGTTCGTCAGCGTGTTCTACGGGGTGCTTGCGGGACGCACGTTCACTTACGGCCGCGCGGGCCATGACCGGCCGCTCCTGCTGCGCGGCGGCGCGGCCCATGAGCTTGGCGGCAGCGGCACCATTCTGGGCCTGCTGGAGGACGCGGCCGCCAACCTGACCGAGGAACGCCTGGAGCTGGAGCCGGGCGACCGCCTGATCCTCTTCACGGATGGGCTGACGGACATTGCCGACCCGCGCGGTGAGCTGTTCGGGCCGGCCCGGTTCCAGGGGGTGCTGCTGATGCACGCCGCTCTGCCGGTCGATGTGCTATGCCAGCAGGTCTTTGCGGACCTCAATGCCTACCGCGGCGCGGCCGAGCAGTACGACGACATGACGCTGCTCGCCGTGGCGCTGGAGTGAACCGCGAAGACGCGAAGATCGCTAAGACTATTGCTTTGCGCCCTTCGCGTCTTCGCGGTTCAAATCAAATCACGAGCTCCGGTAGGACTCCAGGAACTCCACAAACAGCCTGACCCCGTAGCCCGTCGCGCCTTTCGGTCGCGCGGGCTTGTCCTCTTCGCTCCAGGCCGTCGAGGCCATGTCGACGTGCGCCCAGGGATAGCCCTCGGTGAAGTGCTCCAGGAATTTCGCGCTCGTGCCGACGCCGCCGGACCGCCCGCCGCTGTTCTTCACGTCTGCGACCTGGCTCTTGATGGGCTCCAGGTATTCCTCGTACAGCGGGAGCCGCCACAGCCGGTCGGCTGACGTCTCGCCTGCGGCCAGCAGGCGCTGCGCCAGCGGCTCGTCGTTGCTGAACACCGCCGCGGCCAGCGGGCCAAGCGCCACACCCTGCGCGCCGGTCAGGGTCGCGATGTCCACGACCGCGGCCGGCTCGTAGCGGGCCGCGTAGCCGAGCGCATCGGCCAGCAGCATCCGACCTTCCGCATCGGTGCTGATGACCTCCATCGTCTTGCCCGTGATGCCGGTGAACACATCGCCGGGCTTCTGCGCACGGCCGCCGGGCAGGTTCTCCGCGCACGGTGCAAGCCCGACCACGTGCAGCGGCAGGTTCAGCCGGGCCGCAACGCCCAGCGCCGCGATGACCGCGGCCGCGCCCGCCATGTCATCCTTCATCCGCCACATCTCTTCGCCCGGCTTGAGCGAGATGCCGCCCGAATCGAAGGTCACGCCCTTGCCGACCAGGACGACCGTAGGCAGGTCCGCGCAGCCCGCGTTGTGCTCCAGGATGATGAACTGCGGCTCCTGCTCAGATTCCTCCGCGACGGCCATGAAAATGCCCATGCCGAGCGCCTTGCATTCGGCCCGGCCCAGTACCTCCGCCTTGAGTCCGGTCTCCTGGGCCAGGGCTGTAGCTTGCGCGGCTATCTGCCGTGGGGGCATGTGGTTGGCCGGGGTGTTGACCAGGTCGCGCGCCAGGCAGACGCCCGCAGCGATGGCCTGCCCGCGGCGCACGCCCGCTTCAATGGCCGGCACATGGGCTGCGTCGCGCACCAGCACGTCCAGAGTGCCCGGGTCCTGCTTCCAGTCCTTCGGCGGCTTCGACCTATACCCAGCGAAGCGGTACAGGCCGAGCAGCGTCCCTTCGACAGTGGCCTGCGCGGCGGCCTGCGGGTCCAGTCCGCCGATGCCCGCGCCGTGGACGATGGTCGCCACGGTCTGCGCGCCCAGGTCGCGCGCCTTGCGGGCCGCGACAGCCGCCGCGTGACGCACGCCTGCCAGGTTGAACTTGTCCGCCTCGCCCAGCCCCACCACGAGCACGCGACGGGCAGGCATCTGCCCGCGCGGGTAGAGCACCACCGTCTCACCCGCCTTGCCGGTGAGATCGCCTGCCGCGATGACCTCCCGGATCGCGCCGTTCAGCGCAGCATCCGCCGCGCCGGTCGCGCCCCCGGGCACGGTGACACCCTGGAACAGATTGACGATGACCACATCCGCGGCCTCCCCGGCGAGGTCCGCCTGTTTGACCACAATCTCCATTAAGTCCTCCGCTGGTTACTTATGATGTCCGAAAGCTACATCTGGCAAGGGTGTATTGCCAGATTATGCCCGCGCATAGGAAGATCGAAAACGCGGGCTCCCCTTTTCAGGCAGCCCAGCCGCCTTCACCCATAATCTTCAATCTGCAATCTTCAATCGCCCTTACGACCGCAGCGTCGCGACGAGGCGCAGCGGGTGCTGCAGCAGGTCGAGCGCCGCATGGATGTTGGGCACGGCGACATCGGCCGCGTGGAGGGTGTCCACGGCGGCGCCCTCCGGCCCGACAATCGCGATGCCCAGCTTCGCGGCCTGCAGCATGAGCCGGTCGTTCCGGCCGTTGCCGATGGCCGCGACGCGCGTCCGGTCGAGCTGCCAGACGTACGCCATCTTGGCGTGGCCCTGGCCCGTCTGCGGGAGGATGCGCACCGTGCAGGGCAGGCCGGCCATTGCCGCTTGCACCTTGCCGAAGGTGTCAGCCGTGATGACGTGGATGGTCAGGACCTGGGCCAGGGCCGTCAGGCGCTCGGCTACGCCCTCGAGCAGGTTGCCGTCACAGGCCAGTGTGCCGTTGTAATCCAGCACGAGATGCTCCAGTTGGATTTTCCCGCTGCCGGGAATGGTGATGTCGATCATGGGATTCCTTTGACTCAGTATGTCCCGCAGGTTGGACCGCTGCGCGCGGTCGGGAACAGGCAGACGAGGCGATACTCGCCTCCCAGTCGCGCGATGACCGCGATGTGCTGGTCGTAGTTGGCCGACGGCCGCAGCTCGATGAACCGGTCGAGGTCCTGGCGGGTCCATTCGAGCGTATAAACCGCACCGGAGCCCACAGGAAAGTCGCGCACCAGCGGCCCCTGGAGCGGCGCGGGCAGGTCTGCCGGATTGGTTGCGGCCAGCGCGGTCTTCAGCATGCGGTCGGTCGTGCGCAGTTGCCCCTGTGCCGTGGTGCCGAGCAACTCGAAGGCGCCCACGAAGGCCATCACGAGTACCAGCGCCAGCGGCACCCGCCAGCGCACCAGCAGCGGCTCGCCGCGCGCCTGCTGGTCCACCTGGCGGTCTACCGCCCAACGCAGAAGCGCGATCACCGGCACCGTAAACCAGGACAACGGCACCGACAGCAGCACTCCGAACACAAGTTGCGACCCGGCGCTGAGTTCGTCACCCAGGCGCAGGAGGCTGCTCACCATGATGGCGAAGGCCGAGGCCACGCTGGCAATCGCGATGCCCAGGGCGCCGCTCGTCGGCAGGGCGACCAGCAGGCCTAGGCCCGCGCCGACCAGCGCGCTGAGCACGGTGTTGCCCAGCGGTCCGAGCGGCGGCTGATAGAGCGGCACGCCGGGCAGGGCCATCCGGTTGATGGTCTGCGACACCAGGCCGTAGACGAGGCCGAGCAGCGCACCGAGGATGATGCCGAGAAGACGGCGTTGACCGCCGATGGCCTCGGGTGGGACGCGCTTGATGTGGGAGATGGGATGTCCCGGCGCAACCGGGGGGCGATTGAGCGTCATGTGTCAGCTCCCTCATTCAGGCAGCCGGTCGAACCCGTGACAGATGGGCGGCTCATCCGCTACCACGTACAGGCAGACGAGGTTCCAGCCGTCTGCAAAGCGGGCGACGACGACTGCGTGCAAATCGAAGTTGCGGCCGGGCCGCGGGATGCGGTAGCGTTCGATGGCCTCCCGCTCCCAGGCCAGGGTATAGGGCTGCGCCAGATGCGCTAACACCGGCCCGGCCTCGGGGGTGCGCAGGGAAGCCTGCCGGATTCCCTGCCGTGCCGCCTGCAGCAGGTCGTGCGTCGCGCGGAGCATGACGCGCCGCTCCGCAGGATAGAGCGCCAGCGCAGCGGCCAGCCCGACGAGCAGGACGAGCATGGCCACGCTGCGCAGCCGGATGGCCGCGGGCCGCCGGTCCCGATAATCTTCCTCCTGCTGGCCGGCGCCCCAGCGCAGCGCAGCCAGCAGCGGCACGAGCAGGCCCCAGAATGGGAGCACGATCATGACGCCGGTCAGCGCGACCGCGGCCGCGGCAGCCTCGCCGGTGGGCCGCACCTGCAGCAGGCTGCCGCCCACGATGACGACCGCGCTGACCGCGCTGGCGAGGGCCGTGCCGTGGACGCCGCTGGCCGGCCACGCGGCAATCACGCCCAGCCCCGCACCGATAAGCGCGGCCAGCAGGCTGTTGCCGAGCGGTCCCCAGGGCGGCTGGTAGAGCGGCACGCCGGGCAGCGCCAGCCGGTTGATGGTCTGCGAGATGACACCGAACACCAAGCCGAGCAGCGCGCCGAGTGCCAGGCCTGCCACGCGGCGGTAGCGCGGTGCAGGCGGCGTAAGCTGAGAATTCATAGCATCCGGCAGTATCCCAAGAACGGGCAGGTGTGTCAACTTCTTGTGCTTACTTGAGGATGTAGTACGTGGCCTTGCGGTCGCCGATCTTCACGAGCAGACCGCTGTCTACCATGTCGGCCAGCTCGCGGCGGATGGTCTCGTCGCTGAGGTCGGGGAAGAGCTCGCGAAACTCGCGGTTGGTGATGCTGCCGTGCTCGCTGACGTAGGCCAGCGCGCGTTCCTGCCGGGGCGCAAGGTGACGGCTGCCCCAGCGGGGCGCCTGCTCCGGGCTGACCAACTCCTCCCCGCGGCCGCGCAGCACTACCTGGAACCCGGCCACGGTTTCCTCGAATTCCGGGTTGGGCAGCCCCGCATCGATCATGGCCGATACCATGCGGTCGATGCCGTAGCCGAGCCGCTCCACGAACCCGAGGTCGGCCAGGACCTGGACGATGGCCTCGTTGCGCGAGAAGCGTTCGTTGAGCAGGTTGGCGAGCGTGACGTGGCCCGGCAAGCGCCCCGGGCTGTAAATTTCCATGTGGTCGCTGAACATCAGGACGCGGATGCCGTCCCCGCGGATGGCATAGTCGCGGTGCGCGACCGCGTTGACGATGGCTTCGCGCACGACCTGCACCGGATATTCGGTCACTTCCTCGCGCGTCAGGCTCGCCAGCCGCATCCCCCGCCGCATGTTGGCAGAGATAAACGCCTCAGCCTGCCGGATCTGGTCGGGCAGCGTGCCGGTCGCGTCCTGGCGGAGGAACTGGTCGCCCATTACCGGGCCGGAGTAGCGCACGAGGGTCGTGTGCGCGCTGCGCAGGAACCGCTGCGGCTGGCGGCCAAACAGCAGCACGCCCGCATACGTCGGCACGAATCCATCGCCCGTGTGGGCCAGCGCGCCGCGCACTTGCAGCGCGCGCTGCCAGGTCTCGCCGCCCTGGCCCGGCAGCCGCCCCAGGTACGCCTCGACCTGGGCCATGTCCAGGTCTGCCAGCGTGGCATCGGGGGCCGGCCGCGCCTCGAACCCCGCCTCCGCGCGGGCCAGCAGCAGGCCGGCCAGCTCCGCGCTGCTCAACAGGCGGTTGTTCGTGCCGGTGCGGGTCAGGTAGCGGCCGTTCAGGCTGTACGCGTGCGGCAGGCCGGGCGGGACCTCGATCAGACAGATGCGGCGGTCGGCATATTCGACCATCTGCGGCACCGGAATGATCAGCGGGGGCGTGGCGAGCAGCTCCGCTGCCTGCACCGTGTCCAGTGCCTCGTCGGGGTCCGCGATGCCCTGCGGGCGGCCGCTCGGTGCAATGCCGAACACGGCCATCCCGCCGTGCGCGTTCGCCAGCGCGACGAGGGTCTCGGCCAGCCGGGCGGCGTTCGCGCTGGCGGGCAGGAACGCGATGTGTTCGTCGGGGCCCGCGGCAAGCAGGGCTGCGACATCGTCACCGGTCCAGCCGGGCGGTGCGGGGAAGCGGTGACTCATGACCCGTCCAGCACCTGCGCGGTCTGGATGCGCCAGTAGATGTCGCCGTTGACCTGCTCGGGGATGATGCTGATGAGCTGCCACGCCACGCGGCGCACCTGGCCGCCGATGACGAGCTCCGTCTCCACGGTAGCGGTCTCGCGGCCGCAAATCCAGCCCTCATTAGGCTTGGGGGTGGGCGTCGGGCCGGGCGTCGCTTCGGGGCCGACGCCGCCTTCGACCTCCCGCGACGTACAGGCATGGCCACCCGCCGGGTCGCGGTTGACGCTCGCCGGGTTGGTCAGCGCGACGATGCGGGTCTGCTTGGAGGGCGCAATTCCATCGGGCACGGTTGCGGCCTGCAGGAGGAATTTGTTGGTCTTGGGCGACGGTGCGAACGACGGTGCAACCCCCCGGGCCCCCTGGTCGTGGTCGCGCACATAGGCGACGACCACGCCTTCGGGATAGGCCGGGTCGGGCGGCGCATCGAAGCAGAAGTCCACAGAGAAGACGTCCGGCTTCTCGGTGAAGATGACCCGCTCCTGGTTGGTGCGCTCGTAAGTGCGCATGGCGCATAGCAGGCTGCGGTGGTTGTCCAGCCGGTTGTAGGTCGTCACCGCCTGCACCGTCCCTTCGCCGTTCAGCGGAACCGTGGCCGCGACGTGCGCATCGCCCGCGAAGTGCGCGCCCGCGTAGCCCGTGGCCGCATCCTGCCAGCGGAAGATCGATAGTCGCGTCGGCAGCGGGCTGTCTGCATAGCCGAGCACCGTAATCTCGTCCACCTGGCAGGGCGGGTCGCGCGGGATGGGCGGGTAGTAGACGACCTCGACCCTGGTTTCGCCCAGGTAGCCCTGGCCCTTGCCGTCGTAGAAGTCAGGCAGCAGGCGGTAGGGAATCAGGAAGGTCGATGCGTAGGGGCTCGGGTTGCCCACGTCCTCGGGCACGACATTGTTCTGCGCGTCGAAGATGGCCGCGCCGATGGGTCCGCGAGGCACCTTGGTCCCGTTCGTGTGGGGCTGGAGCACCTCGGTCTGGTCATACCGGTAGACGACGAGCCATTCGGTTTTGTCATCGTCATCGAAACTGCACTCGATCGGCCAGCCAGACATGACAGCCCAATCGCGTGGAATGACGCTGCGCAGGTTCATGGGGAGTTCGGCGGTTGCCCCCGGTCTGAGGAAGGTCGGCCCGCCGCCGCGCACAAGGAGATAGATGGCCGCGGCCAGCACGATCAGTATGACGATGAACAGAAAGCCTCGGCCCTTGAACATCCCGATTGCTCCTCCATGCCCGCCTGGCGCTACTCGCTGGCCGGGGCCGCCGCACTTTCGTGGATGGCCTCACTGCTCGCGGCAGGCGCGGTCGCCGTCTCGTCGGCCTTCTTGCGTGGGCGGCGAGTCCGCGGCTTGGCGCGACTGCGGACAGGCTGCGCTTCGAGCAGCGCGGCCTTGATGATCTCATCCATGCGCTCGACCAGCACGAGGTTCAGGTCACGCTGCACATCGCGCGGCACATCGGCCAGATCCTTCTCGTTCCGCTTCGGGAAGATGACGGTCTTGATGTGCATTCGGTGCGCGGCCATCAGCTTCTCCTTGAGCCCGCCCACGGGGAGCACACGGCCGCGCAGTGTGATCTCGCCCGTCATCGCCAGGTCATGGCGGATGGGCCGCGCGCTGAGCGCAGAGATGAGCGCGGTCGCCATCGTCACACCTGCGCTGGGGCCGTCCTTCGGAATAGCCCCTTCCGGCACGTGGATGTGCAGGTCGAGCTTGTCGAAGTCCAGCTCCTGCAGCCCGAAGTCACTTGCGTGTGAGCGCGCATAGGTCAGCGCAGCCTGCGCGGACTCCTGCATTACCTCGCCGATCTGCCCGGTCAGGGTGAGCGCACCCTTGCCCTCCATGGCGGAGACTTCGACCTGCATCACGTCGCCGCCTGCCTCGCTCCAGGCCAGCCCGTTCGCCACACCGATCTCGTCCTGCTCGTTGGCCAGCCATTCGCTGTATTGGGGCGGCCCTAGGAGGCGATTGACCTGGCGGGGCGTGACCCGCTGGACCGACCGCTTGCCCTCTGCAACCCGCCGCGCAACCTTGCGGCAGATGTTGGCGATGCTGCGTTCCAGGTTGCGCACACCGGCCTCGTAGGTGTACTCGCGGATGATCGTGCGCAGCGCCTCGACGCTGAACTGGAGCTGCTGCGCCGTCAGGCCGTGCGCTTCGAGCTGCCGCGGAATCAGGAACTGCCGCGCAATCGCGAGCTTCTCCTCCTCGATGTAGCCCGGAAAGTCGATGACCTCCAGCCGGTCGCGCAGCGCGGGCGGGATGGGGTCCAGGATGTTGGCCGTAGTGATGAACATCACCCGGCTCAGGTCATACGGGACTTCCAGGAAGTGATCGCTGAAGGCGTGGTTCTGTTCCGGGTCCAACACCTCCAGCAGCGCGGAAGAGGGGTCACCCCGGAAGTCCATGCCGAGCTTGTCGATCTCGTCCAGCATGAAGAGCGGGTTGACCGACCCGGCGGTGTGCATGGTCTGGATGATGCGGCCGGGCAGCGAGCCGATGTAGGTTCGCCGGTGGCCGCGGATTTCGGCTTCGTCGCGCACGCCGCCCAGGCTGAGCCGGACGAACTTGCGGCCCAGCGCCTCCGCAATCGACCGGCCCAGGCTGGTCTTGCCGGTGCCGGGCGGGCCGACGAAGCAGAGGATCGGGCTCTTCATTTTTTCCTGGGCCAGCTTGCGCACCGCAATGTGCTCGAGGATGCGCTCCTTAACCTTCGGCAGACCGTAGTGGTTCTGCTCCAGGATGACGGCTGCGCGCTTGACGTCCAGGTTGTCCTCGGTGGCGGTCGTCCAGGGCAGGTCGATCAGCCAGTCGAGGTAGTTGCGGATGACGGTCGTTTCGGGCGACATCGGCGGCATCTGCGCCAGCCGGCTCATCTCCTTCTCCGCCTTCAGGCGCACCGCCTCAGGCAGGCCGGCCTTGATGAGCTTCTGACGCAGGTCGCCCAGCTCACGCTGGTTCTCGTCCTCTTCGCCCAGCTCGGTCTGGATGGCGCGCATCTGCTCGCGCAGGTAGTACTCGCGCTGGGTCTTGTCGACCTCCTGCTGCACCTGCGTCTGGATGCGGTCCTCCAGCTCCAGTACGTCGAGCTCCTGGCCGAGGATGATGCTCAACTGCTGGAGGCGCACATTGGCGTCCAGCGTTTCCAGCAGCTCCTGGCGCTGGGAGGTCTCCAGGTCCAGCACGTGAGCGAGCAGGTCGGCCAGGCTGCCGGGCTCCTTCTCGTTCATGGCCGCGACGTAAGCGTCTTCGGGCAGATTGGGGTTGAGGTCCACGACCTTCTCAAACAGCGCGAGCACGGCGCGCATCAGCGCCTCACTCGCCATGTCGTGGCGCTCATCCTCGTAGAGCGGCACCCCGCGCACGCGCAGGTACGGCTCGGTGTCTACCAGTTCGAGGATGCGGGCGCGTTCGATGCCCTGCACGAGCACCGTGGTGCTGCCGTCAGGCATGCGCAGGACGCGGCCCACCTCGACGACGGTGCCGATGGTGTAGAGGTCCGATAGGTCGGGATCGAGGATCTCGGGATCGCGCTGCGCGACGACGAGCAGCGGAACCTCCATCGCTTCCGCCGCTTCGACGGCGCGCGCCGACCGGTCACGGCCCAGGAACAGGGGCGTGACCAGATTGGGAAAGACCACCATATCGGGCAGGGGCAGGACCGGGTACTCGTTGCCTTCGAGTGATTCCAGGTCATGCCCCGGGATGGCGCGGCGGCCTTCGCGGGTGCGGCCCGTCCGCCGGCGCGCCAGCATATTCAGGAGCGGCCACTCCGGTCCAATCCGTGTCCGCTCGTGCTCTAGTTCATCCACGTACTGCTCCAAATCCCCCAGTGGTCTCTGCAAGGCTGGGCGAACCGAAGGTTCGCCCAGCCTTGCAGAGACCACAAGTCATATGTTAATCCGGCACGGGTTCGCCGGCCGTCTCATCCTGAAATACCCAGTCATCAGGCGCAAAGACCTCGGGATGACGCTGCGCCCACGCGCGGCGCGCCTGCGCGACCACGAAGATAGAACCGGTGACGCAGATCAGGTCATCCGGCCCGGCCCAGGCCAGGGCCTCGGCCAGCGCACTTTCCAGATTCGGCTGCACGCTGATGGGACAGCTCCCGCTGACTTCGCGCACCAGGTCCGCGAGTTGCGCGGTGTTCGCCGAGCGGGGATGGCCGCTGCGGGTGACAATCACCTTGTCCGCCGGCGGGTAGCCCGTCTCTTCCCGGCTGCCCAGGAAGGTCTTGAGCATCCCGATAATATCCTTGTCGGAAGATGCGCCGAAGATCAGGGCCAACTGCTTGCGCGGGGGCTGGGGGAAATAGGTCGCCAGCGCGGCGCGCAGTTTTTGGGCGGAATTGTCGTTGTGCGCGCTGTCCACCACCAGCGGCGGCCGCGCATTGAGCAGTTCGAAGCGGCCCGGCCACTGCGCGGTTGCCAGCCCCGTGCGCAGCGCGTCGTCCGTGATATTCAACCCCTGACCGCGCAGCTCGTACAGCATGGCAATTGCGGTCGTGGCATTATCGCGCTGGTGGCGCCCCAGCAGGCCGATGCGCAGGTCGTCCAGCCGCAGGCCAGCCGGCCCCTGCACAGAGAAGGTCTGCCCGCTCAGGTCCGCATTACCCTTCTCCCACTGCCAATCCCTGCCGACCACGACCAGTCGCGCGCCGGTGTCATGGCATACACGCTGGATGACCGCCATCGCCTCGGGCTCCTGCGGCGCGCTGACCAGCGGCACGCCGGGCTTGATGATGCCGGCCTTCTCGAACGCGATGAGCGACAGCGTATGGCCCAACAACTCGACATGGTCGTAGCTCAGGCTGGTGATGCCCGCGACCGCCGGGTGAACGACGTTGGTCGCATCCAGCCGGCCGCCCAGCCCCACTTCGAGCACGGCCCATTCGACGCCCTGCTCCGCAAAGTGCTGGAATGCCAGCGCGGTCATTACCTCGAACGCCGTGATGCCCGGCGTCGCCTCGATGACGGGCTTGCAGCGCTCCAGCAAGTCGACCAACTCGGCCTTCGTCATCAGCCCGCCGTTCAGGCGGATGCGCTCGCGAAAGGTGTGCAGGTGAGGGGAGGTGTACAGCCCCGTGCGATAGCCCGCAGTTCGCAGCACCGATTCGACCATCGCCGACGTCGAGCCTTTGCCCTTCGTGCCCGCGATGTGGACGCAGCGGAAGCGCTCATGCGGCCGGCCCAATCCTTCCAGGACTTGCTCCATCCGGCTGAGGTCGAAGGTGACGGCGTTGTAAGGGTAGCGCGCCTGTTTCTCGTAATTGACGTAACCGAAGATGTACTCCAGAGCATCCTGGTAGCGGCCCATAGCACACTCCTCTCTAAACCGCCATTGTAATGCACTGAAGGCAAAATACCAAGCATAGCCGGCTTTGCTCACACAGCCCGGCGACATTGCACATAAACTGTTGGAGTGGCATAATCTGGTAGGGTGATAAGCCCAATTCCACCTTCGAGGCCTCTCTTGCGCAAGCATACCGTCGTCCTGCTGGCCTATCTGATCCTGGCGCTGCTGTTGACCTTCCCACTCGTTGCCCACTTCACCAGCCACGTGCCCGGCGACGGCATCGATGACCCTTCCCTCGCGTGGAATCTGTGGTGGGTCAAGCACGCGCTCGTGGACCAGCCGCAGAATCCCTTCGATTGCACATGGCAGTTCTGGCCGGTCGGCATCAACCTCGCCTTCTACACCCTTACTATCCTCAACGGCATGCTCAGCATCCCGCTGCAGACCGCTTTCAACGTGATTACGGCCTACAACATCCTGCTGCTGTCCTCCTTCGTCCTCGGCGGCTTCGGTGCGTACTTGCTGTGCCTGAACGTGCTCGCACCTTCGCGCTCTTCGCGCTTCGCGTCCTCCGGTCCTTCGCGCCTTCGCGTTCCAGATGCCGCGGCGTTCCTTGCCGGCGCCCTCTACGCATTTGCCTCGGCCAAGCTGTTCTACGCCGCGCTCGGCCAGGGCAACATCGCCAGCTCGCAGTGGATTCCCTTCGCCGCGCTCTACATCCTGCGCACCGCGCGGCCCGGTGGCCGCGTCCGCGATGCCGCGCTGGCCGCGCTGTTCATCGTCCTCCAGGCCTACGCGGAGCTGACCTACGCCTCGTTCCTGATCATCTTCGCGGTGCTGGCGGCTGTGTGGTACCTCATGAGAGCGACGAGAAACCAAGGACGAAGGATAAGAGGCGACCAAGAACGAAAGAGGAAGGAAGAAGGCCGGTCGCTAATCTTCAATCTTCAATTCTCAATCTTCAATCTGGTGTTCCGTTTCGCACTCCTCGCTGGCCTGTTCGGCATCGGCATCGCACCGGTCTTGTTGAATATGCTGCCCGACCTCGCAGCGGAAGGCGACTTCTTCACGGCGGGCGGCGGCTTTGCCGACCTTTTCTCCGCCGACCTGGCGGGCTACGCGCTGCCGACGCAACTGCACCCGCTACTGGGTGACATCGTACGCGGCTGGTCGAGTCGCGTTGCGGCAGGGCAGACGGGCGCGCAGTTCCCGGTGGACAAGGGGCAGCACATCTACGTGGGTTACACGGCGCTGGCGCTGGCCGTCATCGGCGTGTGGCACGGCCGGCGGCGGAGCGCGACCTGGTTCTGGGTGACAGCGACCGTCCTGTTCTTTCTGCTGACCCTCGGCCCGAGCCTGCGCGTCGCGGGGCACGACACGGGCATTCCGCTGCCGTTCCGTATCATGGAGCAGCTGCCCTTCTTCAAGGGCAATCGTTATCCCAGCCGCTATAGCGTCATGTTGCTCGCCAGCCTCGCGCCCCTGGTCGCGCTCGGCGCGGCGGCTCTGCGGCGGACATTCCAGGCCGGGTTGCCGTCCCCTGCCAGGCGGGTTCTGCCGCTTCTTCTGCTGCCGCTCCTGCTGTTCGAGCATCTGTCCGCGCCCCTGCCAGTGTTCGACCTGCGCGTGCCGACGCTGTACCAACGCGTTGCGGAGGCGCCGGGCGACTTCACGCTGCTGGAGCTGCCGCTCGGCTGGCGCAACGGCGCGCGGGTGGCGGGCAAGCAGGACATCCTCATCATGCAGCAGCTCTGGTACCAGTCGGAGCACGACAAGCGGCTGCTCGGCGGCAACACCTCGCGCAATCCGGAATTCAAGTTCCAGTATTTTAGCGAGGACCCGACGCTCGCTCGGCTCATCGCGCTCACTAACGCGGCGGACCTGCCCCAGCATACTGCGCTGCGCAACGCGCTGGCTGCCACGCCCGTGACGGAGGCCGACCGGACGCGGGCGCGCGCCTGGGCCGCGTTCCTGAACATCCGCTATGTGATGGTCCACCGCGACAAGCTGCCGCCGGAGGCGGAACAGGCTGCGCGCGACCTGCTGGGCCTGGAGCCGGTCGCGGAGGACGGCCCGCTGGCGCTCTATGCGCTGGCCGGCGAGACGCCCGTCCCGCAGGTCTTTGCACCCGCGACTGCACAGGGCCGGATGATACTGGCCGAGGGGTGGAGCCCGCCGCCGGTCATGGCCGGTGAGTCCGCTGAGTCCGCCGAGGTGTATGCGCAGCGCGCCGAAGTGCGCCTGCTCCTGCCGCTGCCGCGCGCAGACGCAGTTTTGTACCTGGATGGCTGGTCGTTGGCGCCGGACCAACGCGTGACGGTTGTGGTGGACGGTCGGGTGGCGGGCGTCCAACCGCTGCCGGAATCGCCTGTGACGCTGGCCTTCGCCCTGCCAGCCGATCCGGCGCGGCCCGCGCTGAGCGATGTGCGTCTGCGGTTCGCGGCCACGACTTCGCTGCGCACCTGGGGCCAGCGGTTGAGTGCAGCCGGGCCGGTGGGCCTGCTCGTGCGCAGCGCGGGCCAGGAGACGGGCGACCTCGCGCACATCTACGTGGACGGCGTGGAACAGGCGCCCGGCGGCCGCGGCTACAATCTCGTCGCGCTGGACGGCCGGGATGGGACGATCTTTGCTGCAGCCAGCTTCGACACCCACGCTGACCCGGCCGCAAATGCGCGGCTGGCGCAGTGGGTGGCCGCGCTCCCTGCGGACACATGGGTCGCAGGCGCGGTGCGCGACGAGGCATCGCTGAACCTGAACGATGAGGGTGTGGCCGCGCTGCGTTCGCTGGGCGTGCAGGCCGACCTGCGCGGGCGCTTCCGGTGGGGCCATGCGTTCATCGGGCGGGCGGGCGCCGGCGCGACACCAGCCACCGAGATGCTCGATGGCTGGCGCGTGGCTGAGGTAGTTTTCCGTCTGCGAGTCAGCAGCCCGGATGTCGCCGCCGCCCTGGGTGGGGTGCGGATCGAAAACCGGCTGATCGACAAATAATTAGCAGTTGCTTTTTGTGCCAGCCTGTGCTATAATGGTGCCATGTTCGCGCGTAAGGTCACTCATGTAACGACCGGTCAGCCACCCTCTCACCACGGTGAGACGGTCGATTCAATGGCCGGTGTGGGCGGGGGTGGCAGCTCTTCGACCTGCGGAGCTGGGGTCGCCACCGGGACCGGCGTCGGGTATGTTGTGCGGCTGAGCGGCACGTATCGGGGTACAGCGGCTACCGGTAAAATGAGCCTCTGCCCGATGAGGATAAGGTCGGAGCGCAGGCGGTTCATGCGCTTGATGGTGGCTACGCTTACCCCGCACCGCCGTGAGATGATGGACAGGGTGTCGCCGCGGCGGACGATGTACACCGGCCCGCAGACCTGGGCCAGAACCTGAGGGAGCTGTTGAGGCTGCTGAAGCGTGAGCGAGTGAGTCTGTACATCGATGGCGCGAGCAGGCAAGGCACTCCTGGCCCCGACCGGCGCGACCAGGACTCCAATATTGATCGCAATGACCGTTACGCTGATACGTACAAATTTGCTGTTCATGGGTCCACCTCGGCCTGCCTCTTCATTCCAGATAGCCGGAGCTATGGATGGCAACAGGTCGGTGTGGCCGCCTGGCTCTACAGCGGGACCGCATGGATCCTGACAGCTTGGTTGTACAGATTGCAATGCCGGGGAGGTCAGTCCGTAATACGGCGCCCTTTCGTTGATCAGAAAGCGTCATCACCATGTAGAACCGGGCCGACGGGCAACAGAGCCCTGTTAGCCCCTGCTACTAGAAAATAGTATAGCATACTTTCTGGGTTTTTGCAACCGTTCGCTGCAGGATGAAGCCATGTTTGCCATTTTTAAGCTCCAGCCCTTGAATAGTCTGCTGGCGCGACTAGTATTGTCCGCTATCATTACGGTGGGCATTACGGCCGTCGCTCTCACCCCGGGCAGCCGCGCGGCGGATACCCCCGAAACTCTTTGGGAGACCTTCGCGGCCGGCAGCGGCATCCTCTCCGGCAACGTCTTTGCCATTGTGCCGGATCACGATGGCGCGCTCTGGTTTGGAACGGAGGCCGGCGCCAGCCGCTACAATGGCCGCTGGCAGTCCTTCACCACGGGCAACGGACTGCCTGGGGCCAGCGTGCGGGCCATCGCCCAGACAAAGGATGGTGCAGTCTGGTTTGCGACGCAGGCCGGGCTGGCGCGGCGCCCTCCGGACGGAGAGTGCTGCGAAAAGTGGACCGTAGCAGAAGGCTTGCCGGGCAATGACCTGCATACGCTGACCGTGGCGCCCGTCTCCCCATTGGGCGGCGAGGCACAGGGCGTCTGGGTGGGCACGAGCCAGGGGCTGGCGTACGTGGAAGGTGACCAGGTTATCGTAGACTCGCCCATGCCGGGCGCTGATATCGTTGCGAGCCTGGCCGATCCCAACGGCGACCTCATCGTTGGCGTCAACGGCAGCGGCGTTTGGCGCCGCAGAGCACAGGACGGCTGGCAGCGGCTCGATGATGGAACCCTGGTGCTGGGCCCGCGCGCCGCGTTGATGCGCGATACCGCGGGTCGGCTGTGGGTCGGCACACGAAACGGCGTGATCTACCAGGACGGCGAGACCTGGGGGCGCTTTCCGCTGAAGGCGGATGACACAGGGCTGGAGGTCTACGCGCTCACGCCGGATGGCGAAGGCGGGCTATGGGTCGGCACGAACGAGGGGGTGTTCTACGCGGCTGATTACGAGCAGGGTGGACTGCCCGTCGTGCAGCACCGCGCGCGACAGAATGGCCTGGTGAATGACTACGTGCGTGTGGTCACTGTGGATCAGGATCGCGGCGTCTGGCTAGGCACCATCGCGGGCGTCAGCCGTCACTTCGGCCTCGTCTGGCAGGTGGAGCGTGACCCTGCGCTGGAGCAACAGCGCATCAACGCCTTGCTGCTGGACAGCGCAGGCCGCACGTGGGCCGGGACCGAGCTCAACGGCCTGGCCGTGCTGCAAGAGGACCGGTGGGAGCACCTGACCAGCCAGAACGGCCTGCCGGATGACCGCATCGTCTCGCTCTACGAGGACAGCGCTGGCCGCATCTGGGTCGGCACGCTCACCGCGGTCGGGTACTGGCAGAACGGCGAGGGCTGGCGTTTTTTCGACGCCGCCACGCCGGGGCTGGCGGGCGTGCCCGTCTATGACTTCGAGCAGGACGCGCGCGGCAGCCTCTGGCTGGCAACGGAACGGGGGCTCAGCCAATGGAACGAGGCGGACGGCTTTGCAGCAGTCGACAGACTGGCGGGCACGCGGGTCAATGCGCTGTTTCATGCGCGCGACGGTGCGCTGTGGTTCGGCACGGTGTCCGAGGGCGTGTTTCGCCTGGACGGTGACCGCTGGGAGACTGTGACCGGAGCGGAGACGGCGCAGCTCAACGATGTGGTTGTGAACGGCATCGGCCAGACTGACGACGGCAGCCTGTGGGTCAGCAGCTACAACAATGGCCTCTGGCGCCTGCGGGACGGCGGCTGGGAGCGCATGGATGGCGAGCTGCCCAGCCCCAAGTTGCTGTCGCTGCACGCCGCCGGGACCAACCTGTGGGTCGGGTCGCGCCAGGGCCTGTCGCGTTTCGATGGCCGGACATGGCAGAACTATGCGGGCGACATTCTTCCCGCTGCCTCGATCTACGCCCTGAGCCTGGACGGTGCGGGCGGCGCATGGATCGGCTCCAGCACGGGCCTCGCGCACTATCGCCCGGACCGGTCGGCGCCCTGGGTGCGGGTGGATTCGGTGAACCTGCTGCGCGCGGCCGACGGCACCTTCCGACTGGCCGGCAATACGCTGGAGGACCTGCGCCTGCTGGCCGGTGACCTGACGACGCTTGACCGGTCGCTCATCTTCCTGACCGAACTGCGCGGCCTGGATACTGCTCCGCGAGTCTTCGAAGATGCTCAGATCACGGGGTATCGTGACACTGCGCTGCCGGCAGGCACGCACACCTTGCGCATCACGGCGCGGGATACGGCCTTCAACTACTCCGAGCCGGTAGATCTCACGCTCATCGTGCCGAAATTGGTCCGCTTGCCGGGCGGTGCGCTCGTGCGCGCCGATGCGCTGTACGCGGTCCTCGGCATCGGCGGCATCGTGGTCGTGGCGTTGAGCGTCACTGGCGGCGCAGGGTTGCGCGCCCGCGCCCGGGCGCGCCGGCTGAGCGCGGAGATGGCCGTCCGGCAGCGCGAGGCGCTCGAACGCGCCTTCAACCCCTATGTGTCCGGCGAACCTATCCGCGACACCAGCATGTTCTTCGGTCGGGAGGACCTGGTGCAGCGCATCTTCAACGCCCTGCATCAAAACAGCATCATGATTCACGGCGAGCGGCGCATGGGCAAGACCACGCTGCTGTATCAACTGGCGACGCAACTGCGCAACGCGGAGGACCCGGAGTGGGCGTTCATCCCGGTGTACGTGGACCTCGAGGGGACGCCGCAGGAGCGCTTCTTCCATCACCTGATGGATGCCATCTGGGGGGTGCTCCAGGCCTACACGGCGGGCGGCGCGCCCGCGCTGCGCTTCGCCATTCTGACACCGGAGCAGTACACCGACCGCGAGTTTGCTGTGGACCTGCGGGTCCTGCTCGACCGGGTCAAGCGGGTCGTCGCCCCGCGCAAGGCGCGTGTTATCCTGCTGATGGACGAGATGGATGTCATCAGCAGCTACGACACCCTGGCGCAACAACAACTGCGGCGCATCTTCATGAGCCCGCTCGCGGCAAACCTGGGTGCGGTGGTGGCCGGTATCCAGATCAGCAAGGAGTGGGACCGGATGGAGAGCCCCTGGTACAATCTCTTCAATGAGATCCCGCTAGAGCCGTTCACCGATGCGCGGGCGCGCGAGCTGCTGGTCGAGCCGGTGCGCGGGGTGTACGAATGGGAGCCGGATGCGCTGGACTTCGTGCTGAAACAGGCCGAGGGCCGGCCCTACCGCTTGCAGCAGTACGCACTTGAAGCGGTCAACCACATGCTGCACGCTCACCGTGTCCATATCACCCTTGAGGATGTGCACGCGGCGCATGAGGTGTTGGAGCGGGCGCGTGGGGCCGTGCCGGAGTGAAGCGGGGTGCCGCTGTTTTTGAGAGGTAGATGTGCGTAATCCATATGTGACCGGGTCGTATGTGACCGGTCGCCAGCACTACGGACGTGAAACCCTCATCGATTGCCTGCTACATGGGGAGGGCCGCGCGTACTGGGTGGTCGGCAGCCGGCGCATCGGCAAAACCTCGCTGCTGCGCCAGTTGGAGTTGCGCGCGCTGGAGGACGCCGACAGCACGCTCATCCCCATCGTCTGGGACATGCAGGGCTGCAACAGTTTTGCTTGTCTGAGCCGCTACCTGGCAGACGCGGTAAGCGATCACCCGGAACGCTTCGAACCGCTTCAACTGCCGGTCAAGATGCTGCGGTCAGAGAATGCGTCGGTCTTCCTGGCGCAGGCGCGGCGGCGCGCGGTGCAGGCGGGTCGTGAGCTGTTCCTGCTGTGCGACGAGACAGAAGTGCTCATCAATATCGCGCGCAGCGCGCCGCAGGCCATGCAGCAACTCCATAAGCAACTGACCGCGGGTGCGGGCCTGCGCGTGGTGATGACCTCCACGCGGCAGATTTACCGGATGCACGATATCTGCCGCAATTGGCCGACCTCGTCCTTCCTGGCCGGGTTCGACATGTCGCACACCCTGGGCAGCCTGGGCCCGCGCGCCGCAGTGGAGCTGATCCTTCAGGCGCAGGAGCCGCCGGAGCAGCAGGTCCGCGCGGACCCGGCCACCGTGGCCGCCATCTCTGAGGCCACCAACAACCACCCGCTGCTGCTGCAGGTGCTGTGCTCGCGATTGTTCCAGGAAGACGGGACGCTGGCGCCCCTGGCCGACGAGCACCTGTACGTGGACTCCATCCTCGCCGGCTTCTTCGAGCACGACTTCCGGCTGCTCACCGAGGCTGACCGCCAGATTCTCCTCGCCGTTCACCGGGCCGCCGAGATTACGCCGGGCCAATTGGCTGCAGACGCCGACGGCCATTCTACCGAAATGGAGCAACGGTTGTATAATCTGGAGGGCCTGGGATATCTGCGGCGCAAGGCCGGCCAGGTCGCTATCGGCAACCGGTTCCTCGCGAACTGGCTGTCCATGCAAGGCCAGGCGCTGGAGAAGCTGCCCCCGCTGCAGACCTCGGACACCGCCATGCGCAAGGCGCTGACCAGGCACCAGCCGCGCGAGCGCAACGCGCTGCTGGCCTTGTTGAATGCCCGCCGCGCGCGGCTGGTCGAGTTGGAAGCCGTGCGGGCGCGCGACTTCCTGGCCGTCACGCCCCAGGTGCTCGACGAAATCGAGCAGGTACAGGGGGAAATCCGCGACCTGCGCAGCCTGTTGCGCCAGCGGTAGACCGCGCAGGGCTAGAAGGAGCACTCGTGAGCGAAGCAATCCCGCTCGTAGATTTGCGCGCCCAGTATGCGGCCATCCGGGAAGACGTGACCGCAGCCATGCAGCGCGTGCTGGATAGCGCCGGTTTCATCATGGGGCCCGAGGTCAGCAACTTCGAGACTGCCTTCGCGCGCTATGTCGGCGCGCAGGCGGCCGTCGGGGTGGCATCGGGCACGGCCGCGCTGCACCTGGCGTTGCTGGCCTGCGGCGTCGGCCCTGGCGATGAAGTGATCACCACGCCCTTCACCTTCTATGCGACCGCAGAAGCCATCGCGCAGGCAGGTGCGACGCCGGTCTTTGTCGACATCCGTCGCGATACGTATAATGTGGACGCGGCGCAGCTAGAGGCCGCACTTACCCCGCGCACGCGCGCGGTCATCCCGGTGCATCTGTACGGCCAGCCCGCAGACATGGCCGCCATCAGCGCATTCGCGCGTGCGCATGGCTTGTGGGTCATCGAGGACGCGGCGCAGGCGCACGGCGCGGAGGTCGAAGGGCAGCGCTGCGGGACCCTGGGCGACATCGCCTGTTTCAGCTTCTTCCCGAGCAAGAACCTCGGCTGCTACGGCGACGGCGGCATGGTGACGAGCAACAATCCGGAGCTGCTGGCCCGTGTGCGGCGGCTGCGCGACCACGGCCGCGTTGCCAAGTACGAGCACGTCGAGCTGGGGTGGGCCTACCGGCTGGACGCACTGCAGGCCGCGGTGCTTGGCGCCAAGCTGCCCCACCTGGAAGCGTGGACCGCAGCCCGGCGCGGGGCCGCTCAGTATTACAACGAGCTGCTCGCGGATTCCCCGGTCGGCCTGCCGGTCGAGCTACCGGGCAACCGGCACGTCTATCACCTGTACGTGATTCGGGTACAGGAGCGGGATGCCCTGGTCGAATACTTGCACATGCAGGGCATCGGCGCCAGCGTGCACTATCCGCTGCCTCTCCACTTGCAGCCGGTCTACCGGGATCGGGGCTGGGGGCCGGGGAGCTTCCCGGTCGCGGAGCGCGCGGCCTCCGAAGTGCTGTCGCTGCCGCTCTACGCCGAGATCACGCCCACCCAGCAGGAGCGGGTCGCGGCCGCCATCCGGCAATTCCCGTCCGGCTGAGGGCGCTGTGTCTATGAGCAACACATGATCGCTGACTCTCTGTCTTCTCCCGTTGTGGGTGCCGCCACCCTCCCGCCGGTCCGCCCGGCCGTCTCCGTCCTGATTCCCGCGCACAACGAAGCCGGCAATGTGGCTGAGCTGGTCGCGCGCGTGGGCCGGGCGCTCGCCGCGTGCGGGCTGAGCGACGGCCAGGGCGAGATGGTTTTCGTCGACGACGGCTCGACCGATGGGACCGGCGACGCGATGGAGCAGCTTGCCGCAGCGCATCCCTTCCTGCGCGTCATCCGCCACCGCCGCAACCGGGGCCTGACCGCGGCGCTCCGCACCGGCTTCCATGCGGTGCGCGGGGATTTCATCCTGTTTCTCCCTGCGGACCTCGAATCGGACCCGGAAACCGACATCCCGCTGCTCCTCGGCAAATTGAACGAAGGCTATGACGTGGTGTCCGGCTGGCGGCAGGGCCGCAAGGAAGGCAAGGTCTTCGCCTCGGCCATCTACAACCTGGCCTCGCGCTGGCTGTTCGGCCTTCGCCTCCACGACATGAACTGGATCAAGGGCTTCCGCCGCGAGGTCATCGAGTCGCTGCCGCCGCTGCGCTCCGATTGGCACCGCTTCCTCGTCCACATTGCCGCACATCAGGGCTACCGGGTCGGTGAAGTCGCGACGCCGTGGCACCGTCGCAAGTCGGGCCGCTCGAAGTTCGGCCTCAGCCGCATCCCCAAGTCGCTCCTGGATGTGCTCGTGGTCTGGTTCCTGCTGACCTTCAGCCGCGCGCCGATGCGCTTCTTCGGCGGGCTGGGGCTGGCCGCGCTGCTGTTGAGCAGCACGACGTTTCTCTGGCTGCTCTGGCTGTGGCTGGCCAACGGTGCGCAGCGCCGCCCCTTCTTTTGGGCGGCCATCGGCCTGGCGATTGCCGGGCTCATCCTGTTCCTCATCGGCTTTATCGCGGAGCTGGTCGTCAGCCAGGCGGAGCAGCTGGCAGAGGTCGAGCGCCTGGTGCGCGAGGAACGGCTGGCTGCCGACTGGAGCCGCGATGACCGGGGCGGCCCGTGAAGATCGGCGTCCTGACCCACAACTACCCGCGTTTCCCCGGTGACTTCTCCGGGCGTTTCGTCGAGGCGTTGAGCGAAGAGCTTGCACACCAGGGACACACGGTGACGGTCATCGCGCCGTGGGATGCCGCGTTTGTCCCGCGGCCGGCTGATTCTGCGGTGACGTTGCGCCTCTATCGCTACGCGCCCCGCGCCGATTGGCACCGCCTCGGCTACATGCGCACCATGCAGGCCGATGTGCGGATGCGCAAGCTCACCTATCTCCTGGCGCCCGGCATGTTTCTGGCCGGCGCGCGGGCGGTCATGGGCTGGGCCGCGGCCTCTCGCCCCGACGTGCTGCACGCGCACTGGGCGCTGCCGAACGGCTTCCTGGCCGCGTTGGCCGCCCGGCGCTACCGTATTCCCCTGGTCGTCTCCATCCCCGGCTCCGATGCAACGGTCGCCGCGCAGAATCCGCTCTTTGGCCGCATGGCTCGTTTCGCATTCGACACCGCGGGGCTTATTACCTCGAATGCGTCCGAGCTGCGCGACGCGGCGGTGCACGACCTCGGCGCAGACCCGCGTAAGTTCGACCTCATTGCATACGGGGTGGACCCGGATGCACTCAAGCCCGACGCGACCGGCACGGTCGAGCTGCGCAGCCAACTGGGGATTCCCGGCGATGCAGTCGTGCTGCTGGCCGTGGGCCGGATGGTCTACAAGAAGGGTTTCGACTACCTGCTGCGGGCCGCGGCGCTGCTCAAGGAGTCGGATCCCCGTCTGTTTGCGCAGTTGCGGCTGGTCATGGTGGGTGAGGGCGACCTGTGGGCCGAGTGGCAGGCGCTGGCCCGCGACCTGGGCCTGGCAGACGCGGTCCACTGGGTTGGCAACGTCCCGACTGCGCGCATGGGCGTATTCAACAACCTGGCCGATATCGCAGTCATGCCCGCGGTCAGCAAGCCGGCCACCGGGCTGGCCGTGTCCGTGCTCGATGCAATGTCGTGCGGCAAGCCGGTGGTTGCTTCCAGGGCTGCGGGCAATGACCTTGCCGTGCGCGATGGCGTCAACGGCATCCTGGTGCCGGAGCAGGACGCGCCCGCGCTGGCTGCTGCACTCGCGCGGCTCGCCGCGAATCCGGCCCTGCGTGCGCAGATGGGCGCGGCCAGCCGCCGCCTGATCGGGACCGAGCTGGGCTGGCCGCAACTGGCTGCCCGCTATGTGGCGCACTTCGCGCGGTTGGCCGGGGAGCTGCGTCGGTGAAGGCCGTGCTGCTCGGCGGCAGCGGCTTCATCGGCGCGCACCTGGCCCGCACGCTGCTTGACGCGGGCGACACGGTGACAAGCTGGGACCGGCAACTGCCGGCCTACGCGCCGCGCTGGCCGGGCGTCGATTACCGCCTGGGCGACCTGTATCAGCCTGACGCGGCGGGCCTGGCCGATGTCCTGGCAGGCGCGGACCTCGTGTATCACCTGGCATGGCGCTTCCTGCCCGCGGAGTCGAACGGCCAGATGCAGGCCGACATCGCAGCCAACCTGGCCGGGACCGTGCGCCTGCTGGAAACGTGCGTCGCGCAGCGCGTGGGCCGGGTCATCTTCTTCTCATCAGGGGGCACGGTCTACGGCCCGGCGCAGACCGCGCCCATCCCGGAGACGCACCCGACCGAGCCGCGCAGCTCCCACGCGATTCTCAAGCTGGCCGTGGAGAAGTACCTGGCGCTGTTCGGCCAATTGCACGGACTGGACTATGTCGTCCTGCGGCCCGGCAATCCCTTTGGGCCTTACCAGGACCCCGGCCGCGGGCAGGGCGTCATCCCCGCCTTCCTGGCTCAGGCCGCCGCGGGGCAGCCGCTCGATGTCTGGGGCGATGGCCAGGTCGTGCGGGACTATTTCTATGTGGGCGACCTGGCGGAGGCTGCCTGGCTCGCCGGCCGGACCGCGGCCAGCCGCACCGTCTACAACATCGGCTCGGGCGTGGGCCGCTCGCTGGCCGATGTGATTGCCGCGCTGGAGCGGCTGCTCGACCGCCCGCTGCCCGTGCAGCATCACCCGGCGCGCACCGTCGATGTGCCGGTGAACGTCCTGGACATCACGAAGGCCCGCACGCTGCTCGGCTGGTCGCCGCGTACCTCATTCGAGGAAGGCCTGCGACGCACACTCATTGCTATAGCAGGGTAGGCTGAGGCGAAGCCTCAGCCTACCCTGCTAACACTTCCAACAAAGAGATAGCATCATGGAACAACTCCGGTTTGGCTTGATCGGCTGCGGCCGGGTGGCGCCCCGCCATGCCGAATCCGTTGACGCGCTGCCCGACGCGCGGCTGGTCGCGGTGGCCGACGTGCGCGAGAGCCGCGCCGCTCACTTCGCGCAGCACTATGGCGCCGATATGCTCACCGACTACCGCGCGCTGCTAGCGCGGCCCGACGTCGATGTCGTGAGCATCTGCACACCCTCCGGGCTGCACGCGCAGATGGCGATCGATGCGCTGCAGGCGGGCAAGCATGTCATCGTCGAAAAGCCCATCGCCCTCTCGCTGGCGGACGCGGACCGCATGATTGCCACCGCGGCTGCGACAGGGCGCAAGCTCTGCGTTGTGCTGCAGAACCGCTACAACCCCCCGATGCAGGACCTCCGCCGCATCGTGGACGAAGGGCGGCTGGGCCGGTTGCTCCTGGGCAACGCGACCGTCCGCTGGTACCGGCCGCAGGAATACTACGAGGACGAGTGGCACGGCACATGGGCGATGGACGGCGGCGCGCTGATGAACCAGTCCATCCATCACATCGACGCGCTGCAATGGTTCATGGGCCGGCCGGAGAGCGTGTTCGCCTTCACGGGCACGCTGGCGCACCGCATGGAGGCCGAGGACACCGGCGTCGCGGTGATTCGCTTTGCGGGCGGCGCGCTCGGCTCGGTCGAAGGCTCCACGATCACCTATCCGGAGAACATCGAAGGGTCGCTCGCGGTGTTCGGTGAACTGGGCTCGGCTAAGATCGGCGGCACTGCGCTCAACCGCAAGGTGGTGTGGAAGGTGGCCGGCGAGCTGGAGCGCGAGCGCGAGATACTCATGCGCGACCAGGTGGACCCGCCCTCGATCTACGGCACGAGCCACCAGAAGGTCATCGCGGACATGATCGAGGCGATCCGCGAAGACCGGGCGCCGAAGACCCACGGCGCGGAGGCGCGCAAGTCGCTGGCGCTGGTGCTGGCGATTTACGAGTCTGCGCGCACGGGGCAGCCGGTGACCATGCAGGCTTGAAAGTTGAAGGTTGAAAGTTGACGAGCGCGATCATCTATCCCAACGTCACCCTCGGGGAGGGCGCGACGCTTGGCCCGTTCGTCGTCATCGGGGAGCCGCCGCGCGGCCGCGCGGCCGGTGACCTGCCCACGGTCATCGGCCCAGCCGCGGTCATTCGCTCGCACGCGGTCATCTATGCGGGCAACGTCATCGGCGCGCGCTTCCAGGCGGGCCACGGCGTCCTCGTGCGCGAGGAGAACCGCATCGGCGACGACGTGAGCATCGGCTCGCACAGCGTGGTCGAGCACCATGTCGTGCTTGCCAACCGGGTGCGCATCCACTCGAATGCGTTCATCCCGGAGTTCTCCCTGTTGGACGAAGGGGCGTGGGTGGGGCCGGGCGTCATCTTTACGAACGCAGCCTATCCGCTCAGCCCGACCGCGAAGGCGAATCTGCGCGGCCCGCACCTGCTGGCAGGCGCGAAGATCGGTGCAGGCGCGGTGCTGTTGCCGGGGGTGACAGTCGGGCGCAACGCCCTGGTCGGTGCGGGCGCGGTTGTCACCCACGATGTGCTGGACTATGCTGTCGTCACCGGCAACCCGGCGCGCGTCACGGGGGATGTGCGCGAGATTGCCGCATATCGCCCGTCGGATTCGGGCGGCTGATGCGTATCCCCTGGAGGCGCGTCGCAGGCGCGCTCGTGATGCTCCTGGCCTTCGGGTTTCTCGTTGCCCTGGTGCGCAGCCAGTGGGCCGAGTTGCAGGCGTACGAGTGGCGGCTGGCGCCTGAGTGGGCCGGGCTGGCAGCCGTGGGCCTCGCCGCAGCCTGGCTTGTCGAAATCCAGATCTGGCGGGCCATCCTGCGCAGCCTCGGGGGTCATCTCACTTATCGCAGTGCCGTGCAGGTGTGGTTCCTCAGCAATATCATCCGTTATATCCCCGGCAACATCTGGCAGTTCCTGGGCATGGCCGAGTTGGCTGCTGAGTCGGGCGTCGCGCGGCTGCTCACGCTGACGAGCATCGCCCTGCACCAGGTCATCTCCACGGCCTCCGGCCTGGCCGTTGCGGCCGCGCTGCTTGCAGCGACGGGGCAGGGGGCTGGGTTCGACCGGCTGCGCCCGCTGCTCTGGTTCGCGCCGCTGGGGTTGCTGCTGCTCCAGCCCGCGCTGATCGAGCGGGTGCTGAACTGGTTGCTGGCTCGCTTTGGCCGGCCTCCTGTGCGCGTCACGCTGACATGGCGGCAGGTGTGGCTATTGGCCGGGGGCTATGCGGTCTTCTGGCTGATGCAGGGTTTGAGCTTTGCGGCGCTGGTGCATGGGCTGACGGGCGGAGATGCGCCCGCCGCGTTCTACCTGGTGGCGACGTGGGTCGGCGCGTACTTGGTCGGCTTCCTCAGCCTCTTGACGCCCTCCGGCCTCGGCGTGCGCGAGGGCGCGCTGGTGTTATTGCTCTCGCCGCTGCTGCCGGGGGCTGTGGCAGCGGTGGTAGCGATTGTCGCCCGGCTGTGGATGGTTGTCGTGGAGTTTCTTGCAGCGGGCGTTGCGCTGCTGCTGCGCACTGGCAGCCGCCGTGCGTGAGCGACGCTTTTCTTGAGCGCTACTGCCCGGCCCTGTTCCGGTAGAGCGTCGGCTGCACGACCGCGGCCATGCGTTCTGTGTCGAGGTGCCCGCCCAGCAGCCGGTTGACAGCCAGCACGTGCGGGAGCGGGTCCACGACCATCTGGTTGTAGTCGACTGCCACGACGGTGAAGTTGGGCTGGCGCGCGAGCCAGCTTTCGACTTTGGCAACATGCCGCTTGAGGATTTCGGCCATCTTCGCGTCACTGATGTCGGACGGCGGCTCCCCGCGATGCGACAACATACGGCGCTGCGAGGCCAGAACCTCATCCATGTTGCGGTGCATAAAGACCAGGCGGTAGTTGTAATCTGCGGGCAAGAACTCCACCAGGGCGGAGATGACCTTGACGACCTTCCCCTGGGCCAGGGGCAGCCAATGGCACTGGCCCTTCGACAGGCCCTTGACGGGTTCGTATTCGTAGTAGCCGAGGGGGTTGTCCGCGTTCGCGGTTCGCAGGCTGTCGGTCAGGATCGACATCCCGCCGGCCTCGAGCATCTGCATCATCATCGAGGTCCCTGATCTGGGCACCCCGGACACGACGGTGATGAAATCGCTGGTCACATCTGCCTCCAATATGCAGTCGAAGGACCGCCCGCAAGTGAGCATCCTGAGCGGATGGGCGCCGCGCAGCGGCGCACGTAGTCGAAGGATACGGCTCTCTGCGTGCCTCACTGCGACAGCAGATTATAGCCGACCTGGAACCGCGCGACAATTCTGCCGGCAGCAGTCTTCGCGAATTCGGCTTTCTCGTTTACAATGCTCCTGCTGCGGGGCGATCCGGCACCCGCCGCCACGTCGAGCGAATCACGAGAAACCCGTGCCTGCAACCACTCCCTCCCATCGGACCGCGCTGCCATATGTGCACCGTGCTGCCACGCTGACCGTCACCGGCCTGATGCTGCTGTTCGTGGCCTGGTTCTCAGCCTACAGCATTCATCTGCATGATGCGCAATTAACGCATAAATCCGACCTGGGCCAGATGGATCAGGCCATCTGGAACACCGCGCACGGTCGCTTTGTGCAGAGCACCCGGGAAGCCCAGCCCAGCAATCGTCTGACCGACCATGTGGAGCCGATCTTCCTCCCCGTTTCGTTCGTGTTTTGGCTATGGGACGATGTGCGCGCACTGCTGGTGCTGCAGGCGGTCTTCCTCGCGGCGGGCGCGTGGCCCATCTACCTGTTGGCGCGGGGCAGACTCGCCGCGCATCTCCATGCCGGGCTGGCTGCCTGGGGTGGAGCCGCCTTTGCCGCGGCCTATCTGCTGGTCCCGGCGCTGCAGGCCGCGGCGGTCAGCGAGTTCCACGCGCTGCCGCTGGCTGCGCCGCTCATCGCGGCCGCGCTCTGGGCCGTCGAGAGTCGCCGGTGGGGGTGGTTCGTGCTCGCCGCGGCCCTGGTGGCCATGACCCAGGAGGGCGCCGCGCTGCTCAGTGCGACGCTCGGCCTCTATGCTGCGGCGCGAGCCGTATTTGCCCCGCGCGACGCAGGTGTACGCCGGTTGCCTGGCCTCGTCGCCGGGGCAGGCGTCGCGCTGTTCGGGCTGGCCTGGTTCTACGTCGCGACCTTTGTCATCATCCCCCGTTTCGCCGCGGAGGCCTACGCCATCGGGCAGACGCCCTACGCCGCGCGCTACGGCGCGCTGGGCGATTCGTTTACCGATGTCGTCTTCGCGCTCATTACGCAGCCGCTGGCCGTCCTGCGCATCGCAGCCGAGCCGCTGCGCGCAGGCTACCTGGCCGGGCTACTGCTACCCGTGGCCGGTTTGGCCCTGCTTGCGCCGGAAGTGCTGCTGCTCAGCCTGCCGCTGCTGCTTGCCAATCTCCTTAGTTCTTATCCCCTGCAATATTCGGGCGAGCTGCACTACTCCGCCGCGCTGGTCCCTTTCTTTGCCGCCGCGGGCGCCGCGGGCGCGGCCCGTCTGCTCGGCTGGTTGGCCCGTCTGCGCCTGCCCGCCCGGTGGACCGGCCCTGTGCTGTTCAGCCTGGTGATCGTCTGCGCACTGGGCTATCAGGTCGCCGAGGGGTTCACGCCGGTGGGCCGCGAGTTTCGTCTGGCCGGCTGGCCGCGGGTCACGGAACACGAACGGCTGCTCGCACGCTTCGCGGCGCAGATTCCGACGGATGCGGCGCTCTCAACCACGCCGGCCCTGCACCCGCACCTGTCGCACCGGCAGAGCATCTACGTCTTCCCGGTCATCGCGGACGCCGGTTACGTCCTGGTCGATGTTTCCGGCACGACCGACCAGCACCCGGTCGATGTCAGGAACACGCTGGACGGGCTGCTGGCATCCGGCGAGTTCGGCGTGCTGGATGCGGCGGGCGGCTACCTCCTGTTGCAGCGTGGCGCGCCTGCCCGCGACATCCCGGCTGGATTCTACGATTTCGTGCGGTCGGATGCGCCCCCCGAACACGCGCTGGATGTGCCGTTCGGTGAGCATCTGGTGCTGGTCGGGTACTCGGTCGAGGACAACCCGAAGTGGCGTTTGACCCGCCTCCGCTTCCACTGGCGCGCGACCAAGCCGCTCCCGCCCGACACAGCCATCCGCTATCAGGCGCTCGCGCCGTCGGGCGCGGTCGTGGACGACGACGCGCTCCGCCCGCCTCCCGCGCTGGTCTGGCTGCCGCCCGGCCAGTGGCAGCCGGGCCAAACCTACGTCATCGAGACGCTGGCGTGGTACCTGCCCGCGACCTGGACCCCGGCCCTGGCGGTCGATGTGGCGGGCCAGCGTGCCTGGCCCGCCATATCAGGCGCGGGCGGCGACCTCGCGGTATCGCCCGAAGGCCAGTTGCGCCTCCCCGCGTGGGAGCGCAGCGGGGGCGTGCTCGTGCCCTACGCGGCCCCATCCGGCGCAGCAGGGGCATCGGTAACCTTCGCCCTGGGCGACTGGCAGGTGCGCCTGACCGGTTGGCAATTTCCGGCTGCGGGCGCGCCGGGTGCTGACCTGCAGGTCTGGCTCGAGTGGGCTGCGGCAGGCCCGTCGCCGCGCGACGACTCGGTGTTCGTCCACTTGCGCGACGCGGCCGGTCGAACGGTCGCGAGCGGCGACGCGGGGCCGACCTGGTTCGTGCCGCAGCCCGCGTCGCGCTGGCCTGCGCCTGCGACGGTGTGGGACGCGCACGTAGTGCCAGTGCCCGCAGATATCGCCGTGGGCAGCTATACCCTGGTGGTCGGCTGGTACGACTGGCAGACGGGCGCGCGCTTGCCGCTGCTCGACGCGGCAGGGAACCCGGCCGGCGATGAGTACGTCCTGGGAGCAGTGATGGTAGAACCGCAGGCCGGGCCCGTGCCCGACGCCTGCTGCCTGATGGTGGGCGAATGCTGCGCCTCTCTGGAATGACCGGACCAATCCCTGCCGCCCGTAGCCGCACTGGGGAGCGCGTGCTGCTGATCGCGATCCTCTGGCTGGCATTGGGCCTGCGGCTGCACCGGCTCGACGCGCAGAGCGTCTGGTACGACGAGGCGGTGACCGCACAGGTGGCCGGGCAGGGGCTGGCGGAACTGACCCGCTGGACCGCGGACGACATCCAGCCGCCCTTGTATTACTACATTGTCGCGGGCTGGACCCGCTGGATCGGTGCTGGCGTCAGCGGCGTGGCGCCGGGGGGCGAGTGGGCGCTGCGTTTCCCGTCGGCGGTCTTCGGCGTCCTCGGTGTGGGTTTTGCCTGGGTCGTTGCGCGGCGGCTCTTTCGCCCACTGCACATCGGCCGCGTAGCTGCGGCCGCAGCTGCGCTCCTGATGGCTGTCTCGCCGCTCCACGTTTACTACAGCCAGGAAGCGCGCATGTACACCCTGCTGGTCGCGCTGGCGCTGCTGGCCGGGTATACGCTGATGGGCCTTAGCAGATCGTGGCGACGCTGGTCGGCGTTCGTGCTGGCCGGGACCGCGCTGCTCTACACGCACTATTTCGGCGCATTCCTGCTGCTGGCGTTGGCGCTGTGCTGGCTCGTCGCGACTGTCACGACGAAGGACCGGGTGCGTTCGGATGCGGCGACAACAGCCGAGCACCCTGAGCGGCGGCCGGCCAGACTCCGTCTGGCCGGCCGCAGTCGAAGGGGCGGCTGGACGCGGCACATCCTTCGACTGCGTCCGCCTCAGCCAAGCCTTGCTTGGCCGGCGGCCTCCGCTCAGGATGCCCTCGTTCCCGGCCTGCTGGCGTTTGCGGCCATCGCACTTCTGTACCTGCCGTGGCTGCCGGCGATGCTGGACCGCTACCAGCAGGACCGCTCCGACTGGCAGGGCGCGCTGAAGCTGGGGGAGGCGCTGCGCCACGTCGCGCTGAGCTTCACGACCGGCGCGCCGGAGACCATGCTGGAACCGGACGGGCTGCGGCTGCTGCCCTGGTTCGGCCTGGCAGCCCTCATCGCGGTCGCGGCGCTGCTCCGGCAGGAATGGACTGCGCGCCGCGCCGGCCAGCGCGGGCCGTCGGCAGTCCTGACACTGCTGGTCGTCCTGCTGCTGCCGGTCATGGCCGTGCTGCTGCTGGCCTCGCGCAGCCCGAAGTTCAACCCGCGCTACCTGATGCTCGTTTCGCCCGCGTATCTGCTGCTGTTGGCGGGCGGCATCGCGGCGTTGATAAGTGCGCCGTTTGCCGGCACAGGGCGTCGCGCGGGAGCGCGGCTGGCCGCAGGCACGCTCCTGGTCGCACTGGTGGTCGTGTCGGCCATCGGGCTGCGCAACTGGTTTACCGATCCGGCGTTCACAAAGGCGCAGTGGCGTGAGCTGGCTGCGCATGTGGCCGCAGAACGTGCGCCCGACGAGGCGGTCCTGCTGGTCTCGGGCCACGCGTATCCCGCGTGGCGCTACTATGCCCCCGACATCCCGGCCGTGCGCCTGCCCCACATCGCGATCCTGGATGTGCAGGCGGTCCTGGGATTCCAGACCGGCGCGGCGCTGGCAGAGGGGCTGGCAGGCAAATCCGGTGCATGGCTCGTGCAGTGGCAGGCGGAAGTGGTCGACCCCGCGGGCTTCGTGCCCTACTTCCTGGACCGGGCCGGACAGGAGCGGCCGGTCGACCGCCGGTTCTGGCACCTGGGCTTGCGCCGCTGGCAGCTCGACCCTGCCGCGACCTTCCCGGCGGAGCCGCAGCCGCAGCACGCCGACGGTGCGAACTTCGACCACAAGTTGGCCCTTCTCGGCTGGGACAATCCACAGGTTGGCGAGCAGGGCGCCATGCTGACGCTCTACTGGCGCGTGCTGAACACGCTGACCGAGGATTACCAGCTCTCGCTCGTCGTGGAGGATGCGGCCGGGCAGGAGCTGGGCCGCTGGGACGGCCGTCCCGCCGGGTACGACTATCCCACGAACCGCTGGCAGGTGGGCCAGGCGTTGTTTGGCGGCGTGCCGCTGCCGGTCGGGCGGGACGGCCCCGTCTATGTGACGGTCGCGGTGTATGACCGCGCGGATCCGTCCGGGCTGGATATCCGCGATGTGGCGGACAACCCGGCGGGCAAGCGCGTGCGGCTTGGCCCGATTGTTTTGACGCAATGAGCCGCATCCGTTACACTGGACGGGCACCATCAAACTGGAGGTTCCTCATGCGGGTAGCCACCCGTCGTGCTTTCGTGTTCCTCGCGGCCGCGCTGCTCCTGTTGAGCGGCTGTGCGCTCCGCCCGCTGCTCTCGGAAGTCTCGGTCACACCCACCGACATCTCGCCCAACGCGGATGGCGACCAGGACGTGACGCTCATCAAGTACCGGATTGGCCGGCTGGCCCATGTCTCCATCTACTTCACAAATGATGCGGGCCAGCGCTTCTACTTCCGGGAGAACGAGCGGCGGTCGCCAGGACGCTACACGGTGTACTGGGGTGGGGTCAACAATACGCCAGAGGTGCGTGATACCGCAGGCGGGGTCATGCTCGTGGAAAGCCAGGTGCTGCCCGACGGCGCGTACACCTGGACGATTGAGGCCGTCGAGCCGGGCGGCCAACCCCAGAAGGTCGAGGGCCGGATCACGCTGGCCGGCGCGGACACGCAGCTGCCCGAACTGCACAACTTCACCGTGATTCCCCAGGACTTTACGCCCAACCAGGACGGCATCCACGATCGCGTTGCGGTTTCCTACTACCTGACCAAGGACGCGGAAGAGGTGTCGGTCTACCTGACGCCGGCGGAGCAGCCGGCCACGGGCCGTCCGCTGCGTTTTCCCATTGCGGAGAATCCAACCGCCTCGCGCGTCGAGCCGGGCCGGGAGGGCTATCACGGCTATGACTATGACGGCGGCGTGGACCTGGGCGCGGAGCCGCCGCCCGACGGCGACTATGTCGTCTATGGCGAGGTGTCGGACCGGGTGGGCAACCGGGTCGTCGTTTCGTCCACGCTGACCATCCGGGAGGGCGGCAAGCCGCGCGCCAACATCGTCGAGGGCGAGATCGACTGGGGCGGCGAAAGTGCGCGGGAGATCGGCGTGCTGCTCAACGAGACCTTCTGCTTCACGGCGACGATCCAGAACGACGGGCCGGTCCCGATTCGTACGGCCGGGCCGTGGCCCGGGCAGACCTACAAGTTCACCGAGAACTACAACACGCTGGCCGCGCGCGAGAACGAACTATCCTGGTCGCAGCAGGCCGGCGTGTGGCGCTTCGGCATCAACTTCGACACGACCGGGGTGGACTTCCCCTTCCGGTATGCGATTGGCCGGCGCGAGGACCTGGAAGAGCGCGTCATCGACGGTGTGTCTCAGTATTACCTGCTGCCGGGCAAGCGCGGGCAAGTCACGGGGTGCATCCAGATGGATCAGGCGCCGCCCGTCGGCACGCAGTTTTGGTGGGGCGGCCTGATCCACGAGTTTGTTGAAGTCGCGAACACCAACGTCGACCGGGTGAGCGTCCAGGTGGGCGTGCCCTGATGCCGTCGCTTACAGCGCTGCCATCGCTCGCCGTCATCGTCGTCAGCTATAACGTGCGGGAGTTGCTGGCTGCATGCCTGCGCGCAACGTACGCCAGCCTTGCCCTCTCGCCTGAACTGGCCGCGACGGTCATCGTCGTGGACAACGCCTCCGCCGACGGCAGCGCAGAGATGGTCAGCCGCAACTTCCCGGCCGTGACGCTGCTGGCGCGGCAGGACAACCTCGGCTTTGCCGGCGGCAATAACCTGGCCCTGCGCAGCCTCGGATTTGAGGATAAGCCGCATCCTTCGATTGCGGGCGTCGCGCAGCGACGTACACCCGCTCAGGATGAAATGCAACAAAGCACCCTGAGCGGAGGGCGGCCCGCAGTTTGGGCCGACCGCAGTCGAAGGGGCGGCCCTCCCCCCGACCTGATCCTCCTGCTCAACCCGGACGCGGAGCCGCTGGGCGATGCCATCGGCCGCATGACGCGTTTCCTGCTGTCCCATCCCGACGTGGGCGGCGTGGGCGCACAGCTCCAGTACCCCGACGGCCGCTTCCAGCACGGCGCATTCCGCTTCCCCGGCCTCCTGCAACTGTGGTTCGATTTCTTCATGCCGCGACCGCGGCGGCTGCTCGAATCCCGGTTCAACGGGCGCTATGACCGGCGGCTGTACACGGCAGGCCAACCGTTCCCGATCGACTTTGCCCTCGGCGCTGCGCTGATGCTCCGCCGCGAAGCCGTCGAGGCCGCAGGGCTGCTGGACGAGGGCTACTTCATGTATGCGGAAGAAGTGGACTGGTGCTGGCGCATCCAACGCGCGGGCTGGCCCTTCTATTGTGTCCCGGCCGCGCGGGTCATCCATCACGGTGGCGCGAGCACGCGCCAGTTCCGCACGGCGTCCTTTCTTAACCTGTGGCGCAGCCGTCACCGGCTGTACGGCCGGTTCTATGGCCCGCTGCGTCGCGCGGCGGCAGGTCGCATCATCCGGCTCGGCATGGCGGCGGAGGCGCGCCGTGCGCGGGCGGCGGCGCAGCAAGGGCAGATCACAGATGAGGAGCTGGCCGCGCGGCTTGCTGCCGTTGAGACTGTAGTGCAGCTCTTTGCGAGAGGTTCCTGACATGGGGGATACAGCAGACGGCCCGGCGGTGCAACTGGCAGTCGTGATTCTGACGAAGAACGAGGCGCGCCACATCGGTGACTGCCTCGCGATGCTGGGCTTCGCCGATCGCGTCGTCGTATCCGATTCGTACAGCACCGACGGCACAGTCGAGATCGCGCAGGCAGCGGGCGCCGAGGTGCTGCAGCGGCCCTTCGATAACTTTGCCAGTCAGCGCAACGCCGCCCTGGATGCCGTCGATACGGAGTGGGTCTTCTTCGTGGATGCCGATGAGCGCATCCCGCCGGAGCTGGCCGCGGAGGTGCGCCGGGTGATCGTGGAGCAGCCCGAAGTGGGGTGGTGGGTGCCGCGGCACAACTACATCGCGGGCCAGCGTGTGCGGTTCGGCGGCTTCTACCCGGATTACCAGTTGCGGCTGTTGCGTCGCGGCCATGCGCGCTACGATCCGACGCGGCCCGTCCATGAGGTCGTGCTGCTCGACGGGCCGGCGGGGCATCTCGAGAACGTGATGATCCACTACAACTACGATACGTGGGCGCAGTTCCATGCCAAACAGCGCCGCTACGCGCGCCTGGAAGGCCAGGCGCTGCGCCAGCGGGGCATCAAGCCGTGGCCGCACAAGTTCTTCCGCTATCCCTGGCGCGAGTTTTGGCGGCGCTATGTCACGCTTGAAGGCTACCGTGATGGCTGGCTCGGCCTCAAGCTGGCCGTGCTCCTGGGATACTATTACGGGTTCATGCCCCACTGGCATCTGCTGAAGAGCTGAACCCCCGGCTCCCCTCGCGCTTACGGCAAAGCTCCGGGAACCAGGCTGAACTCGAACAGCCCCACCCGGTTGGATAGCCCGGACACCAGCACCGGCGTGCTCGATGTCACCTGTCCCTGCGCGGCATAGAACAGGGTCGCAGGGGCCAGCGGATTGCCGGCTACGCCGGGGTCACTGTAGGGCGCGGCAT
>JAKPQT010000326.1 GCA_029555885.1 Chloroflexota bacterium
GGACAACCTGGGCATCGTCTGGAGCACGCTCATCAAGCACCTGGAGGAGTTGAAGGACGATCTGGCGCGGCCTGCGGCCAACCGTGAGGACCTGGCTTCGCTGCACGAGGAGTTTGCCGGCGCCATCCTGCAGCTTGCGGAGATGCACGTCCAGATGGAATCGTGGGTAATGAAGCCCGACGCGAGCAACGTCTACTGGATGGAGGTCAGCACGGGCGAGCGGCAGGGCAAGCGCGTCACGCTGCGCTCCGCGCCGCTGCACGTGGGGCCGCTCGTGCAGGACCACATCCTGTTCAAAAACGAGACGGTGGTGCTCACTTCGGCTACGTTGCGCACGGCGGGAACGTTCGATTACCTGCGCGACCGGCTGTCGGCGCACGACGCGGACACGGCCACGGTCGGCTCGCCGTTCGACTACAAGGCCTGCACCCTGCTCTATCTGCCCGCCGACCTGCCGGAGCCGAACGCGCCCGGCTACCAGACCGCGGTCGAACAGACTTTGATCGGGCTGGCGAAGGCGCTCGACGGGCGGACGCTGGCATTGTTCACCTCATACGCGCAGCTCAAGCGCACCGCGCAGGCCATCATGCCCGCATTGACGCAGGCAGGCATCACCGTGTTGAGCCAGGCCAGCGGCGGCTCGCGCCACCAGATGCTCGAAACCTTCAAGGCCAACGAACGCACCGTGCTTCTCGGCACGCGCAGCTTCTGGGAGGGCGTGGATGTGGTCGGCTCCGCGCTCAGCGCGCTCGTGCTGGTGCGGCTGCCGTTTGCAGTACCGACTGACCCCATCGTGGCTGCGCGCAGCGAGACCTTCGATGACCCGTTCTACAACTACCAGGTGCCGGAGGCCATCCTGCGCTTCCGCCAGGGCTTTGGCCGCCTGATTCGCAGCAAGACCGATCGCGGGGTCGTGGTCGTCCTCGACAAACGTCTGACCTCCAAAAGTTACGGCCACCTGTTCCTGGACTCGCTGCCCGAATGCACCGTGCACAAGGGCCCGCTGATGAACCTGCCTGCCGCCGCGCAGGCGTGGGTGGACGACGCGACGGGGTGAACGGGGGAACAGGCGAAGAGGTGAAGAGGTGACCGGGTGACGAGGTGAGGAGTGCGCATCCTCAGATGCGCAACGACAACAAACAGTGGGGCGGCATTGGAGTCGAGGCTTCAGCCGGTTTGGTAGGCTGCGCTCAGAGCCAGCCTCACCGGCTAAAGCCTCGACTCCTCCTGGACTTAGAATTCCTGGCCCATCGCCCACCATATTTGACACAACCCCGCGGCATCGCTAAAATGAACGTTCGCAACCTCCGAGGCTACGCTGGCTCGGAGGTTTTGCCGCCTGAATTTGTGATAACCTGGCCGCCCGCGCGGCCGATAGCAGGAGTAATAAAAGCCATGATCGGCGTTCAGGACCTACGCAAGGGAACCACCTATACTGAAGACAACGAACTCTTTCGCGTGCTCGAATACTCGCACATTAAGTCGGGCCGCGGCAACGCGACCATCCGCGTGAAGGTGCGCAATGTGCGCTCAGGCGCCACGATGGAAAAGACCTACCCCTCTGGCGGCCGCGTGCAGGATGTCCGGCTGGATCACGCCGAGGTGCAGTATCTCTATCACGAAGGCGACCTGTACACCTTCATGAACATGGAAACCTACGAGCAGCCGGTGTTGCACGCGAGCATGCTGGGCGATGCCGTCAATTTCCTCGTGGATAACATGGTGGCCCAGCTCGAAAGCTACGAGGGCGAGCCCATCAGCATCGAGTTGCCGACGACCGTGGACCTCGAGATCGTGCAGACCGACCCGGGCTTTGCAGGGGACACCGCGACGAACGCGACCAAGCCAGCGCGCGTCTCGACCGGCTACCTGGTGCAGGTCCCGTTGTTCGTGAATATCGGGGACAAGGTGCGGATCGACACCCGTACCGGCGAGTATCTGACTCGGGTCTAGCCGGATTTTGCGCACGACACCAATCTGGATATAATTATGGTGGTCGGTGCTTAACAGCCCGGCTGCGTGCCACCCTAGCTCAATCGGCAGAGCAAGCGCTTCGTAAGCGCTAGGTTAACGGTTCAATTCCGTTGGGTGGCTCCATGTGACGGCCCTGACCCGCCCGTCCGCCCCGGCCTTGCCGGTCGTGCGAGGGGGGTCAGGGTCTCTTATTTTCCGAGCCACCATGTCCCTGAATTCAGCGCCAGCCCGCCGACTCAATCGTGCCCTGGACAGCCTGTGGTATCTTGCCAGCGCGCCCCAGACTCTGGCGCTGCTGTCGGCGCTACTGGCTGCCACGCTCGCGTTCGCGGCCAGCGTCTCGCAGATGCCGCGCGGCCTGGACGCCGTCGCTGAGGAGCAGTGGCTGGCCTCGGCTCTGCCCCGGTTTGGCCGGTTCGGCCAGTTCCTCCGCGCGGTGGGCGCGTTCAACGTACTGGATGGTGCATTCATGCACATGCTCCTGGCCGCGCTGGCATTCGTCTTGGCCTTGCGGCTCGCAGCTCAGGTGCGCTTCGCAATCCGTCTGCAGCAGGGGACCGGCATCCCCCTCGCGCCCGCCGGGTTGCCGGTCGCGCAGGCCGACGCACACAGCCCATTGGCGGACGTCGTACAGCGCGTGATTGCGGCTTGTCGCGGCCGGTTCCCCGTGACCCGCATCGCCGAACGGGAAGGGCATGTGCAGGTCTATGCCGAGCGCCGCCGTGTGGGGGCCTGGGGGCCGGCGCTGACGTACCTCGGCGCGCTGGTGCTGCTGGCCGGGCTGCTGGTGGATGGCCTGCTGGGCTGGGGCGCACCTGCGCCGGTCATCCTCGCGCCGGGCGCCAGCGCCGTCGTGGGCGCAGCCGACCGGCTGACCCTGACCCTGGCGGACATTGCCGATGAGCCTGCCAGCTCGACCATTACGCTGGCGCACGCAAACCAAGAAGCGACCGTGCGCGCGGGCTTTGCCTGGCCGGGCAGGTGGCGCAACATCTGGCTGGCGCAGCGCGCGACCGGCCCCGCGCTCGTCGTCAGCGCGACAGACGGCAGCGGCCGTCTGCTGCCGCTGCAATCGCTGGCTGCCGGCGGCGAGGTCGGTGAATCCCTCCAACTCCTGTTCAGCGAGACGCAGAACGAACAAGCCTTCGCCATCCCGACCCTCAACCTGACGCTGCGCGCCATCTACTATCCTGCGCTGCCCGACCGCGGCATCACCGCGCCCGTCTACCAGGTGGAAGCCTACCGTGAGGACGAGGCCGCGCCGCTCGCCAGCGCCCTGGTAGAGGACGAGGCTGACGTGCCCCTGGGCAGTGTAAGGCTGAGCCTCGCCGCTGAACGTTACGTCGAGCTGGCCGTCGCCTATCTGCCGGGCCTGGTCCTCGTGGCCCTGGGCGGGATCCTGCTGCTGGCAGGCGCCGCGCTGTCCGCGTGCTGCGGCCCCGTGCGCGCCTGGGTGGACATCACCGCCGCTGGAGAACAGGTGCGTGTGGCCGTGCGCCAAGCGCTGCCTTTCTTCCCCCGGCGCGAGGCCGCGCAGGTGCTCGCAGGCGCTGCTGCGCTGCCGGCTGCGCTGCCGCCTGCGGCGATAGACGAGTTGCCCCATGACGCCTGAGCGGCTGGTCTGGCTCCTCGCAGCCCTGATCGTGCTGACAGGCAGCCTGCTCACGCGCTGGCCGCGCGACCTGCGCAACCGAAATCAATGGGTGCAAACGTTGGCCGGCCTGGCGGGAGTCCTGCTGGTCGGGGGCCTGCTCTGGCGCAGCATGGCAACGGCGACCTGGCCCGGCGCAACGCTGGCTGAGCGGCTGGCGCTGCTGGACATGGGTGCGCTGGTCACGTTCTCCTGGTGGCGCGGCCATGCCGTACGGCATGGCGAGTCAGGGACCCGCCGGAGCGCCGCTGCGCTGCTGGCTGCGGCGGCAGTCCTGGCCGTTGCCGCGGCCCTGGCCTTTGACCCGGCGGCGAGCGAGGCCGGGGCTTTCGCCCGAGAGACCTGGCTGCCCGGCCTGGTGGAGGTCGTGGCGGGAACCGGTTCCGGCGGTCTGCTGACCGCGTTTGCGCTGTCGGTGACTGCGCGGCGCGCGTCGATTTCACCGGCAGATGCCGGGGTGCCGCTGGGCCTCAGCGCGGTGCGCGTCCCTGCACTCGACGCGGGACGCGGTGCAGCACTCTTCTGCTATCCCTGGCTGACCGCCGCGGTCCTGCTCGGCGCGGGCCGGAATCTGGCCGCGTATGCGACGCTCTGGCGCGGGGAGCCGGGCGAGCTGTGGCTCCTGGCCGCATGGCTGCTGGCCGGGGCTTACCTGCACCTGACGTCGAGCTGGCGGCCGCTGCGCCTGCCCGCCTGGCTGCCGGCGCTGCTGGCGGCGCTGGCCTTTGCCGCCGCGTTTGCAGCCACCGTCACCGGCAGTATCGCGTGAGTCAGCTCTTGTGTCCGTTGCGTAGTGAGGTTCCATGAACCCAATCATTATCGGCGTGGCCGGGGGCACCGGATCGGGCAAGACCACCGTGGCCCTGAAGATCCTGGAACGGGTGGGCTTCGACCGCGTGGCGTATGTGCCCCACGATGCCTACTACCGGGACGCCAGCCACCTGCCGCCCGCGGAGCGCGCCCAGCTCAACTTCGACCATCCCGACTCGCTGGACAACGACCTGATGGCCGAGCATCTGCGGTGGCTGCGCGCAGGGCAGGCGGTCGAAATCCCTGTCTACGACTTCAAGACCCATTCGCGGCTGGCGGAGACGCGCCGCGTCGAGCCGCAGCCGATCATTCTCGTGGAGGGCATCCTGATTTTCGCGGACCGGCAACTGCGCGAGCTGATGGACATGAAAATCTTCGTGGACACGGATGCTGACCTGCGGTTCATTCGCCGGTTGCAGCGCGACATGCAGGAGCGCGCCCGGTCGCCTGAATCAGTCATCAACCAGTACCTTAACACCGTCCGGCCCATGCACCTGGAGTTCGTCGAGCCGAGCAAGCGATATGCCGATGTCATCATCCCTGAAGGTGGACATAACGAGGTGGCAATCGACATGGTGGCGGCCCGGCTCAGGTCGCTGGTCGCGGAAGCGAGCGCATCTGCCGAAGTGGGCGCTGCGTGAGAGGCCCATGATGCGCCAGCGTCCTTCGACTGCGTTCCACTCAACTGCGGCGGAACTCCGCTCAGGATGCTTGCGCCGCCAGCATGAAACGTGCCCATGAAAGGACTCCGATGAGCGAGCGTCTCTATACGGTGCATCCCAGCGCGTATGTCGATGAGCCATGCGTCATCGGCGCGGGCACGCGCATCTGGCACTTCTGCCACGTGATGGCCGGGGCCGTCATCGGTGAGCGATGCGTGCTGGGCCAAAACGTCTTCGTCGCCAACGGCGTCAGGGTCGGCAACAACGTCAAGATTCAGAACAACGTCTCCCTCTACACTGGCGTGGAGCTGGAGGACGATGTCTTCTGCGGGCCATCGTGCGTCTTCACCAACGTTATCAACCCCCGCTCCCAGATTGTCCGCCACAGCGAGTACCAGCGCACGCTCGTCCGCCGCGGCGCGACCATCGGCGCCAACGCCACCATCGTCTGCGGCGCGACCATCGGCCGCTATGCGTTCATCGGCGCGGGCGCAGTCGTGCGGAGCGATGTGCCGGACTATGCGCTGATGCTCGGCGTGCCCGCGCGGCGCCGCGGTTGGATGAGCCGCCACGGCCACCGCCTGCCTGCGCCGGATGCGCAAGGCATCATGGTCTGCCCGGAGAGCGGCTGGCGCTACCGCGAGGTCGAGCCGGGCGTCCTCCGCTGCCTGGACTGGCCGGAGGAACGCACTTTGGAATGAGTTGAAGGTTGGAGGTTGAAGGTTAGTCGTGTTGGATGCAAGCCCAGTGTGAAAGACCAAACCTACAACCTGTGACCTGCAAACCTGCAACCGGAACGAAAGGACAACCCGTCAAATGCCTTACACGCAGCCCATTCCCTTGCTCGACCTGAAGGCGCAGTATGCGCCGATTCGGGAGGAGATTCGCGCGGCCATCGATCGCGTGGCCGACGCGCAGTATTTCATCGGCGGCCCCGAAGTGGAGGGGCTGGAGCGCGAGATTGCGGCCTATTCGAGCGCAGCCTACGGCATCGGCGTCACATCGGGCACCGACGCGCTCATTGTCGCGCTGATGGCCCTCGGCATCCAGCCGGGCGACGAGGTCATCACCACCCCGTACACCTTCTTCGCAACGGGCGGCTGCATCCACCGGCTCGGCGCGGTGCCGGTCTTTGTCGATATCGACCCGGCCAGCTACAACATCGATCCGGCCCTCATCGAGGCGGCCATCACCCCACGCACGCGCGCCATCATGCCGGTCCACCTCTACGGCCAGATGGCCGACATGGACCCCATCATGGGTATCGCCGCGCGGCACAATCTGTACGTCATCGAGGATGCCGCGCAGGCCATCGGCGCGGAGTACCGGGGCCGCCGCGCCGGCTCCATCGGCCATTTCGGCTGCTTCAGCTTCTTCCCGTCGAAGAACCTGGGCGGCTTCGGCGACGGCGGGATGGTCACTGCACAGGACGAGAAGCTGGCGCACGACGCGCGGCTGCTGCGCAACCACGGCGCGGAGCCGAAGTACTATCACAAGGTCGTCGGCGGCAACTTCCGCCTGGATGCGCTCCAGGCCGCGGTGCTGCGCATCAAGCTCACCTACCTGGACGGCTGGACCGCGGGCCGCCAGCGCAACGCGGCGCGCTATCGCGCCCTGTTCACCGAGCGCGGGCTGACGGACATCGGGCTGCCGGTCGAGCTGCCGGAACGCCGCCACATCTACAACCAGTTCGTCATCCGCACCACGCGCCGCGACGCGGTCATGGCCGAGCTGAAGGCGCGCAAGATCGGGCACGAGATTTACTACCCCGTCCCGCTGCACCTGCAGGAGTGCTTCGCCGGTCTGGGCTACCGCGCGGGCAGCCTGCCGGAGAGCGAACGGGCCGCGAACGAGACGCTGGCCCTGCCTATCTATCCGGAACTGACCGAGGAGATGCAGGCCGCGATCGTGGATGCAGTGGCCGCGGCGTATTGAGGGGCTGGCTTGGACCCAACCTGCCCATGAAGATCGTCACCATCGTCGGCGCGCGGCCGCAGTTCATCAAGGCCGCACCGATAAGCAAGGTCCTGCGGCAGCAGCATCGCGAGGTGCTGGTGCACACGGGTCAGCACTATGACCGCGAGATGTCCGACATCTTCTTCACCGAGCTGGCCATCCCCCGGCCGGACTACGAGCTGGGGATCGGCTCCGGCTCGCACGGCTGGCAGACGGGACAGATGTTGATGCGCGTCGAGGAGGTGCTCCAGGCGGAGCGGCCGGACTGGGTGCTCGTCTATGGCGACACGAACTCCACCCTGGCCGGCGCGCTGGCCGCGGTCAAGCTGGGCATCCGTGTTGCGCACGTCGAGGCAGGGCTGCGCAGCTTCAACCGGGCGATGCCGGAGGAGCACAACCGGGTGCTCACCGACCACTGTGCGGACCTGCTCTTCTGCCCGACCCAGACCGCGGTGGACCTGCTGGCCGCAGAGGGCGTGACGCAGGGCGTCCACCTGGTCGGGGATGTTATGTTCGACGCCGCGCGCCAATTCGCGGAGGTCGCAACCGCACGCTCGACGATCGTGGCCCGTCTGGGGCTGGCGCCGCGCGGGTATGCCCTCGCGACCCTGCACCGGCCCTACAACACGGACGACCCGGCGCGGCTCCGCCTGGTGCTCGATGCGCTGAACCGGCTGGAACTGCCCGTCGTCTTTCCGGTGCACCCGCGCACGCGGGCGCGGCTGGCCGAGATGGGCACGGCAGAATGTGCCGGCCAGACCGCGACAGGCCTGCGCTGCGTGGAGCCGGTCGGCTACCTGGACATGCTGGCGCTCGAACAAAACGCGCGGCTGATTCTCACCGATTCGGGCGGTGTGCAAAAGGAGGCATACTTCTTCGCGGTCCCCTGCGTCACGCTCCGGCCCGAGACCGAGTGGGTCGAGACGGTGCAGACGGGGTGGAACCGCCTTGCCTGGGGCGACGCGGAGACCGTGCTGGCCGCGGCCCGCGGGCCCTGGCCCGGCGATGCGCCGCCGCCCATCTTCGGCGACGGACACGCGGCCGAACGCATTGCCGCGCTGTTGCAGACGCAGGGAGGCTAGAAAGTGCTACCGCTGGCCGATGTCAAGCTGCCGCGGCCCAAATGGCTCCGAGCGATAGGCTGGACGCGTTGGGGCCAGCAGGCCATCGAGTGGGGCTACGGCGCGGTCCCGCCGAGCCTGCTCCTGGTCAACTTCCTGTTCCAGCGCATCCTCCGCCAGAACATCAGCGCACCGTTCTCGGTCAACTACCGGTCGACGGTGACTTGCGGGCAGAATATCCGCGCCGGCCGGCGGGTCGGCGCGAGCTTTGCCCTCAGCGGCGGCCTGTACGTGAACGGCATCCGCGGGGTGGAGATCGGCGACGGGACGGTCATCGCGCCCAACGTCGGCATCCTGACCACCAACCATGACCTATATGACCGCAACCTGTCCACCGAGGACGGGCCGGTGCGGATCGGAAAGAACTGCTGGATCGGGATGAACGCGGTCATTCTGCCCGGCGTGACGCTGGGCGACAACGTGACCGTGGCCGCAGGTGCGGTCGTCACCACAAGCTTCGGCAGCAACGTAGTCATCGGCGGGACGCCGGCGCGGGTGCTGAAGGAGGTCACGCCGGAGGCGGTGCTGGCCTACCGCCAGCGTCACGGCATCCGCCAGACCGAGGACCTGCTGCCATACCTCAAGGATCAGGAAGAGGGAATCCCCTGAGCCTGCCAGACCAACTCCGCGAGCTGATCCGGCGGCCGTTCCTCCGCCAGGTCGGGCTCACCTTCACCGCCCAGGTCGCCGGCATGGTGCTGACAGTCGCCAATGCCGCGATCATCGCGCGCTGGCTGGGGCCGGACGGCAAGGGTGCATACACGCTGGCGACCCTCATGCCATTCATGCTGGCGCTATTTCTCAGCGGCGGCATCGGCCTCGCGAATGTCTACTTCGCGGGCTCGCAGCGCATCGACGTCGCCCGCCTGACCGCCAACACGCTGGCTTATACGCTGATGGCGACCGCTGCGGCCGCACTCATCGTGGCCGTTCTCATCCTTAGCGGCGCGCTGGCGCGCTGGATGCCGGGCGTGCCCATGCCGGTCGTGATCCTGGCGTCGTTCTGGCTGCCGCTCTCCCTGCTCAACAGCCTCCTGCTCAACATCCTTCAGGGGCTGCGCCGCATCCGGGAGGTGAATTTCGCGAATCTGACCCAGGCTCTCGTCACCTTAGCAACCACCGGCATTTTCGTGATCATGCTCGGCTGGGGTCTGGTCGGGGCCGTCGTCGCCACCTGGCTGGGCGCGGCCGCCGCGCTGACGATGGCCGTCCGTTATCTCAGGCGGGAGGGGGCGAGCTTTCGCCCGCGCTGGGATGCGGCTGTCATGCGCCCGACGATTGCCTATGGCCTGCGGGGCCACATCGGCAGCATCTTCCAGTTTCTCAACTACCGGCTGGACACCTTTATCGTCAACGGCTTTCTGGGCACCAGCGGGGTCGGCTTCTACGGCTCCGCCGTCTCGCTCGGTGAGCTCCTGTGGCAGTTTCCGACTGCGGTCGGGTTTGTCATCTTTCCCAAGTCATCGGCCAGCCGGCCCGAAGAGATGAACCGCTTCACGCCCAGAGTCCTGAAGCTCACCCTCGGGATTCTGATCGTAGGTGCAGTCATGCTGGCCCTTGCCGGTCCGTTGCTGATCGAGATTCTGTATGGACCGGCGTTTGCCCCCTCTTACCGCCCACTGCTGGCGCTGCTCCCCGGCATCGTCTTCATGGGCGGCGGTAAGGTGCTGGCGAACGAGATGGCGGGGCGGGGCCACTTGCAGTACAACTCCATCTGTGCCGGGCTGTCTCTGGTTCTCACGGTCATCCTTGACCTGACGCTGATCCCGCGCTTCGGCGCGGTCGGCGCAGCCGCGGCCTCGAGCCTGGCGTATCTGGCCTTCTTCATCGCTGCACTGGGGTTCTATCTGCACGTCAGCCGCCGGGCAGCTTCGGCAGCGACTGCATGAGCCGCTAACGGGAGGTTCCTTCTTGACGCGCACTGCCCTGTTCCTGGCCTACCATTTCCCGCCCGCCGGCGGGCCGGGCGTCCAGCGTTCGGCCAAGTTCGTCAAGTACCTGCCTGCTTTCGGCTGGCAGGCCGCAGTGTTGACGGCGACGGAGCAGGACCACCCGGTGCTGGACCACACCCTTGCGCGCGACATTCCCCCGCAGACGCCCATCTATCGCGTGCGCGCCTACGACATCCAGATGCTGCGCCCGCAATTCGAGCGGCTGAAGCTCGGTAAGCTGCTCAGTGCGATCAACGCAGCACTCTATCTGCCCGACACCCACCGGCTGTGGTCATTCCGGGCACGTTCGGCTGCGCGCCGCGCAATCAAGGCAGAGCAGCCTGCCCTGGTCTACTCCACGTCGGCGCCCTTCAGCGCGCACCTGTTGGGATTCTGGGTCCACAAGACCTTCGGCCTGCCCTGGGTCGCGGATTTCCGCGATCCCTGGAGCGAGGACGACCTGCTGCCCTATTACCCCGGCTACCGCGCGCTCAACCGTGCGATGGAGCGCCGCGTGCTTCTGGCCGCCGACCACATCATCACCGTGTCGGAGCCATTGGTGGAGATGTTCGCGCGGCTTTCCGGCCGCCCGCGCCAGGACATCACCCTGATCGAGAACGGGTACGATGAGGATGATGTGCCTGCTCTGCCGCCGCCCCACACGGCACGCTTCACGATCACCTACACGGGCGAGTTCAGCCGGGTGCGCCTGCCCGATACGTTCATCGCGGCGGTCGATAGCCTGGTGCAGGGCGGGGCCATCCCGATCGAGGAACTGCGCGTGGCATTTGCAGGCAAGAATACGGCTAAGTTCGTGCCCGACCGCCCGCCCTTCGAGCAACTGGGCTATCTCGATCACACATCATTGGGCGACCTGCGCCGCGAGAGCGATCTGCTGCTGCTAATCCAGCACGATTCGTACAGGGGACGCGGCAACTTCGGGGGCAAGTTCTACGAATACCTGGGCAGCAACCGGCCCATGCTCGCCATCACCGGCCCGGATAATGCAGCCGCGGAGCGGCTGACAGCCGCCCGCGCAGGCACAGCCGTCCGGCACGACCCGGCCGAAATCGCCACTGCCATCCTGAGCTATTACCGGCAGTGGAAGCAGGGAGTCTTTGCGCACGCGCCCGACTGGAACATCATCCGCCAGTCCACCCGGCGCAACCAGACGCGCAGCCTGGCCGATGTGTTCGAGGCAGTGGTGCGATGAACATCTGCCTGGACCTGTCAGCCGCGGTGCATCACCGGGCGGGCATCGGCCGCTACACCCAGGAGCTGCTCACTGCATTGCTGTCGTTGGACCCCACGGTGGCATACAGCGTCTTCTACAACCGGGCGGCCGACGCGCGGCCCGATCCGCCCGCCGACCACCTGCCCGCGCTGACGGTGCCGTGGGGCGACAAGCCCTGGCGGCTGCGCGTGCTGCTGAGCCATCTGCTGCGGCGGCCGCAGGACAGCCTCCTGCCGGGCATCGACTTGTTTCATGCGACCGATCACCTGCTGCCGAACCTGGGCCGCGTGCCGGGCATCTTCACCCTGTACGACGTGACCTACCTGCTCACCGACACCCACGCGACGCTGAACCGCGCGTTCCTGACGCTGATGATGCCCCGCTTCCTCCAGCACGCGCGCGGTGTCATCGCCATCTCTGAATCCACCCGCCGCGACATGCTGCGCCATTACCGGGTGGACGAGCGCAAGGTCCATGTCATCTACGGTGGGGTTGCGCCGCGGTTCCAGCCCGCCACGCAAGATGACATCGCGCAGGTGCGGCAGAAGCACGGCCTGCCGGAGCGTTTCATCCTGGCCGTCGGCACCATCGAGCCGCGCAAGAACCTCGTCGGCCTGCTGGAAGCCTACCGCAGCCTGCTCGACCGCGGCAGCAATGTCGGCCTGGTCACCGCGGGGCGCACAGGCTGGCGCTCCGAGAGCTTCTTCGAGCGCCTCGCCGCGCTGCGGGTGGCGGAACGGGTCACGCTGCTCGGCCCCTTCCCCGACGCAGAGCTGCCCGCGCTGTACAGTGCAGCCGATGTGCTGGCCTTCCCGTCGCTGTATGAGGGGTTCGGCCTGCCGGTGCTGGAAGCGATGGCGTGCGGCACGCCGGTGGTGGCGAGCAACACCTCCGCCATCCCGGAGGTGGCGGGTGAAGCGGGCATCCTGGTTCCGCCGCACGATGTGGTCGCGCTGGCAGGCGCGCTCGAACGCGTGCTCGCGGATGCCGCGCTGCGGGCGGACCTCCGCGCCCGCGGGCTGGCCCAGGCCGCGCGCTTCACCTGGCAGCGGTCCGCCGAGGCGACATTAGCATTATATCGGTCAATCGGGCGTTGACTTCTGTCCTGCCCATATTATGATTGCTTTGCTCGGCATGCTTTGCGGACATTGATGGCGGATTACGGGAGCCAAGATGATTCGCGTTCAACTACAACTGACTGAGGAGCAAGTTTGTGCGCTGAAGGAAATCGCGCATCACGAAAACACATCTGTGGCAGACCTGATCCGCAGGGCGATCGACCTGTGGTTGGAATCGAGAGGCAGCATCTCGATGGTAGAACGACGTCAACGAGCGCGTGCCATCGTAGGACGGTTTCGTTCGGGCAGGTCAGATGTATCTCAACGGCATGACGATTACCTAGCAGAAGCAGATGATGTCTAGCTGTTTTCATTTCAGGCATTACAGCACTCCCATGACCCATGTCCGTCTACTTTGACGTCTCGGCCGCGGTGCACCGCCGCGCAGGGCTGGGCCGCTATGCGGAGAGCCTGGCGCGGGGCCTGCTGCCCCTGCTCGGTAAGGAACTGGCCTTCTTCTACAACCGGGAGGCGGGCATCGAGCCGCTGGCCGGGCTGGAGCATGTGCCTAGCCGGACGGTCAGCCTGGGGTACAAGCCGTGGCGGATGCTTGTCTGGCTCGGTCAGTTGGGCCGCGTGGGGTTCAACCGGCTGCTGCCCGGCGCGCGGCTCTATCACGCGACCGAGCACCTGCTGATGCCCCTGCGCGGCATCCCGACCGTGCTGACCGTCCACGACCTCATCTTCCGCCGCTATCCGGCACACCACAAGCCGCTCAATCGCACCTACCTCAACGCGACGCTGCCGCTCTTCTGCCGCCGCGCCGGCCACATTATCGCCGTGTCGGAGCAGACGAAGCGCGACATCATGGCCGCCTACGGTGTGCCCGCGGAGAAGATCAGCGTCATCTACGAGGCGGCGGACCCGCGCTTCCGGCCGCAGCCGCCGGAGGTCGTGGCCGAGGTCCGCGCGCGCTACGACCTGCCCCCGCGTTATGTGCTGTTCGTCGGCACCATCGAGCCGCGCAAGAACCTCGGCCGCGTGCTGGCTGCGTTCGAGCGGCTGCACCGCGAGGGGCTGTCCGATGCGCTGGTGATTGTCGGCAAGCGCGGCTGGCTGTACGATGACTTCTTCGCACAGCTTGAGGCGTCATCTGCACGGCAGGCCGTCATCTTCCCCGGCTTCGTGCCCGACGCGGACCTGCCCGCCATCTACGCAAGCAGCCAGGCCGTCGCGTTCCCCAGCGAGTTCGAGGGGTTTGGCCTGCCGGTGCTGGAAGGCATGGCGAGCGGCGCACCGGTGGTCTGCTCGAATACTTCCTCGCTCCCGGAGGTGGCCGGCGATGCTGCGCTGCTCGTGGACCCGCTGGACACGGATGCGCTAGGGGCTGCGCTGCGCCGCGTGCTCGCTGACCCCGCGCTGGCCGCCGACCTCCGCAGCCGCGGCTTCGAGCAGGCCGCCCGGTTCTCGTGGCCGCGGGCTGCGCAGGAGACAGTGGCGGTCTATGAAAGGTTATTGCGGCCATGAGCCACTACGTCCTGGACGCCCGCACGGCCACGCCGCATTTTCCCGGCATCGGGCGTTATGTCACCAGCCTGGCGCAGGCCCTTGTGCCGCAGCTGCGGCCCGGCGAGCGGCTGACCCTGCTCTGCCACCCGGACCATCCCATCTCGCTGCCGGCGGGAGGCGCGGTGCAGGTGTACCCGCTGGCCGTCTCGCCCTTCTCGCTCGCGCAGCAGTGGGCCGTGCCGGGCCTGCTGCGGCGGCTGGCCGCGGACCTCTACCACAGCCCGTATTACCTGATGCCCTACCGGCCCGGTGTGCGCACAGTGCTGACCGTCTACGACGT
>JAKPQT010000325.1 GCA_029555885.1 Chloroflexota bacterium
TGCGGCGGCTGCCGGGCGCGCGCCTACGGCATGACCCTGGAGTACCTGGGCGAGGAACCCTTCTGCACCTACGAGCCGCAGGCCGTGCGCGCTGAGGAGTCGTCCGGTCCACAAGGGGTTCAACGATGACCCTGGACGCGAATGCAGGGCTCGACCTGCGTGAAAGAAGCCAGCTTGCGGACGGCAGCACCATCACGCTCGACCAGCGGCTCTTCATGCAGCTACTGGCGTTCGGGAGCTGTGAGGACACGACATCACTCGTCGCGGCCCTTGCCGCCGCCCCGATCCCCGGCGTGCTGTATGAGGACATCAACGATCCCTATGGCGTCGCGCTGCTGACGTTCAACCGGAGCCCGGCTTTCTTCCTGACGGAACTGCGGGCCTTCCTGCACCAGCCGCCGTTCAGCGCCCTGGCACCAAAGCCGAAGTATACGATGCTGGGCCGCACCTATGCCCTCGGCCACGAGACCGACCTGGAGGATGCACTGCTCGCACGGCCCATACGCAAGGTGTGCGACCCGGCCTCCCCGTGGGCCATCTGGTACCCGCTCCGACGCAGCGGTGCGTTTGAGCACCTCAGCGCGGCCGAGCAGCGCGTCATCCTGGCCGAGCATGGCGGCATCGGTCACGCGTATGGCCGCGCCGGCTACGGCACGGATATCCGGCTGGCCTGCTTCGGGCTCGACACGAACGACAACGATTTTGTGGTCGGCCTGATCGGCCCCGAGCTGTATCCGCTCTCTTCGATCGTGCAGCGCATGCGCAAGACCAAGCAGACCTCCACCTATCTCGACCGGCTCGGCCCCTTCTTCATCGGCAAGGCGGTCTGGCAGGGGGCGCCCGTATGAACACGGCTGTTCTGCTCCTGGCCTATGGGGGGCCGTCACAGCTTGCCGACGTCCCGGCCTACCTCGCAGACATCCGCGGGGGCCGGCCCACACCGCAGGCACTTATCGATGAGTTCACCGAGCGCTACCGGCTGATCGGCGGTCGCTCGCCGCTGCTGGATATCACGCGGAGTCTGGCAACCCGATTGCAGCGTATGCTCGACCAGCCGGTCTACATCGGCATGCGCCACTGGCATCCGTATATCAAGGATACCGTCGCCCAGATGGCCGCACTGGGCGTTGCGCGCGCGGTGGTCATCTGCCTGGCCCCGCACTACAGCCGGATGAGCATCGGCGCCTACCGGCAACGGCTGGACGAAGCGCTCGCAGCCGTCGATTCAGATATGGCGATCGACTTCGTGGATTCCTGGCATCTTCAGCCGGAGTATCTCGCAGGGCTGGCCGCACGAGTCCGGCAGACGTTGACGCGCTTCGCTGAACCCCAGCGCGTGAAGATCGTCTTCACTGCGCACAGCCTGCCGGCTGCCATCATCGACCAGGGCGATCCATACGACGCGCAGGTACGCGCCACCGCCGCCGCGGCCGCAGAGAGGCTTGGCTTACCGGCAGATCGCTGGCTGCTCGCCTATCAGAGTGCCGGGCGTCGCGGCGAGCGCTGGCTTGGCCCCTCAATCGAAGAGGTCGTCCTCGGACAGGCGCAAGAGGACGCGCGCGACTTGCTGATCGCGCCCGTGGGCTTCGTGATGGATCACGTCGAGGTCCTGTACGACCTTGACATCGAGCTGCAGCAGGTCGCTGCCGGGGCAGATGCGCACGTAGAGCGCACGCCCATGCTCAACGACAGCCCGGAACTGGTGAACGCGCTGGCAAGCATCGTGCAATCACAACTGGCAGAACAGGCAGAACTGCATGGCTGATTCATACACCTCCTGTCATGTCGTCGTGGTCGGCGGCGGCATTGCCGGGCTGAGCACGGCCTGGTATCTCATCCGGCAGGCACATGCGACGGGTTTAAACCTGCGCTGCACCGTGCTGGAGAAAACTGAGCATTGGGGCGGCAAGATCCTGACCGAAGACGTCACCGTCGAGGGTGTAGGCCGGTTCGTCATCGAGGGCGGGCCGGACTCCTTCATCGCTCAGAAGCCGTGGGCTGCGCAGCTCGCCGGGGAGCTCGGCCTGGGCGATCGGCTGCTGGGGACCAACGACGCCAGCCGCAAGACCTATGTGGTCAGCCGCGGCCGGCCCGTGCCGCTGCCCGATGGCGTGCTGCTGATCGTGCCGACGAAGTTCATGCCGTTCGTGCTCTCGCCGCTCATCTCACCGCTCGGCAAGCTGCGGATGGGACTGGACCTGTTCATCCCGCCGCGGCGCGACGGCCAGGATGAAACCCTGGCCGCGTTCGTCCGCCGCCGCCTCGGCGCGGAGGCGCTCGACAAGATCGCAGAGCCGCTGCTGTCGGGCATCTACAACGCCGAGGCAGACCGCCAAAGCCTGCTCGCCACCTTCCCGCGCTTCCGCGCACTGGAGGAGCAGCACGGCAGCCTCACGCGCGGCATCCTGGCCTCACGGCGCAACGGACATGGCAAGGCCACAAACGGCACCGGGAAACCGGGTGGCGGTCAGCCAGCAGGGTCACGCAAGCCCTCGTCCGCCTTCCTGACGCTGCGCGGCGGCTCCGGCGAGTTGATCGACGGACTGGTCGAGGCGCTCCGGCCGCTCGCTGACCTGCGGACCAGCGCCCGCGTCACAGCCCTGGCGCACGGCGACACCTGGCGGCTGACGCTGGACGACGGCACGACGCTCGATGCGGATGCCGTGGTGCTGGCGACACCCGCGTGGACCGCGGCGGAGCTCGTGCGGCCCCATGCGCCGGCGGCTGCGGAGCGCATGGAAGCGATCCGCTACGTCGGGACGGGCACGGTCTCGCTGGCGTACCGCCAATCCGATATCGCACACGCGCCGTTGGGCTTCGGCATCGTAGTCCCGCGCAGCGAGCGGCGGCCCATCAACGCCATCACCTTCAGCTCGACGAAGTTCGATGACCGCGCGCCGGATGATTACGCCCTGCTACGCGTCTTCTTCGGCGGCTCGCGCAGCCCGCGCTCGATGGACCTGGAGGATGCGGAGTTGCTCCATACCGTGCGCCAGGAGCTGGCGCACCTGACCGGCATCCGGGCGGAGCCGCTATTCCACCGTATCTATCGCTGGCCCCGCTCGAACCCGCAGTATGATGTCAACCACCTGGATTGCGTGGCCGAGATCGAAAAGGCATTGCCACCCGCAGTGTATGTCACCGGCAGCCCCTATCGAGGCGTCGGCCTGCCGGACTGCGTTAAACAGGCCCAGGAAACAGCGGGCCAAATCATCACCTATCTTACTGTCGTGGAGAAAAGATGAAACGATACATGAAGCATTTGTCGGTGATTCTTCTGCTGGTCATGGTTGCCGGTTGTGCCCCGCCTGGACCAGCCACTGCGCCGGCCATGCCGGCTGAACCTGCAGCCGCAGCCACTGATACACCCGCAGAGACATCAGGGCCGGCGGCCCCCGCAGGCGGCACGGTCTATCGTGCGCTGACCTCCGAACCGCCCAACCTGGACCCGCAGGGCGCACCCCACTCCGGCCTGAGCCTGGTGCTGCCCTACCTGTTCGATACGCTGGTCGTGCTTGACCTGGACAACTCGGTACATCCCTTGCTGGCGGACAGTTGGGAGACGGCTGACGATGGCAAGACGATTACCATGACGCTGAAATCAGGCGTCACCTTCCACGACGGGACGCCGCTGAACGCCGAAGCGGTGAAGTTTACCTTCGAACGCTTCCAGGAGGTCGGCAAGGCATCGCCCATCTACGGCGGCATCCAGCAGATAGCGGGTATCGAGGCCGTGGATGAGCTGACGGTACGCTTCACCTTCGACGCGCCCGCGGCCAACTTCTGGAGCACCGTCGCGATGCCGTATGCGGGCATCATCAGCCCGGCATCGGCCGAAGCGGCTGCGGCTGCCGCGGACGGGGCTGCCGTGCTGGTCGGGACCGGGCCGTTCATGCTGGAGGAGTGGAAGGCCGGGCAGTCGATCAGCGTGGTGCGCAACCCGGCGTATGCATGGGGGCCTGACCTGGTCGAGAACCGTTCCGCGCCGCACATCGAACGCCAGGTGTTCACGCTGATTCCCGAGGCCAGCACACAGCTCGCCGCGCTGGAGAAGGGCGAAGTGGACATCCTCTTCGTCAACAACCCGGCCCATAAGCGCGCCCTCGAAGCCAACCCTGACGTACAGGTCCACGAAGCGGTCCTGAACAGCCTCATCTATCTCGGATTCAACTGCCAGAAGGCCCCGTTCGATGAACCGGCTGTCCGCCAGGCCCTCTCTCACGCAGTCAACAAGGAAGAGATCGTGCAGGTGGCGCTCGGCGGCTTGGGCCAGGTTGCGGATGCGCCGCTGCCGCCCACCCTGCCGGGTTACTCGGCGGAACTCAGGTCACACGCGCTGGCATATGACCCAGCCCAGGCGGAGGCGCTGCTGCAGGAGGCCGGCTTCCAACGGGATGCAGCAGGCAAGTGGAACCGGGACGGAGCAGCGCTGACCGTCGTCCTGCTGACCTCCACCCGCGCGCCGAACGAGACGATCGCCACGCTGCTGCAGAGCCAACTGGCAGCCATCGGTGTCGATGTCGAGATCCAGATGCTCGACTCGAAGGCGGTGATGGCCGCGACCACCGAGGGCGCATTTGACTTGCTGCTCTGGCGTTACGACTGGAACGACCCGGATGCCCTGAACATCTATCTCGGCTCCGACCGCATCGGCAGCACGAACCGCGTCGGCTACAGCAACCCACAGGTAGATGCCCTGCTGGTTCAGGGTGCGCAGGAGATGGACGCGGCGGCACGGGCGGGCCTCTACGTCGAGGCGCAGAAGCTGATCCTGGCCGACGCGCCCTGGCAGCCGTTGTACTATCCGGTGGACATCATTGCGACCGGCAAGCGGCTGCAAGGCGCGGAAGTCGGCTATATGGGCCGCCTGCTGCTCAACGACGCGACCGTCGTGGACTGACAAGATAGGGCTCTGACCTGTGATGCTCACGCATCTCCTGCGCCGCTTGGGCGGCTCTGTGCTCGTGCTGATGTGCGTCAGCTTCATCACATTCGCCGCGCTCGCGACCGCTCCCGGCGATGCCGCGGACACGCTGGCCGGCGACTCCGCCTCGCGTGAGCAGGCGGCACAGCTGCGCGCAGAGATGGGCCTGGAAGGGCCCCTGCTCTCCCGGTACGGCACATTCGCCTGGGGCGTGCTGACGCAGGCAGACCTGGGGGAATCGCTCATCAGCGGCCGGCCCGTGGCGGGCCTGCTCGCCGAGCGTTTCCCCTACACCGCGCTCCTTGCCCTGACCGCCATCCTGCTATCCGCAGCGGCGGGCATGACCATCGGCACGCTCGCGGCTCTGCGCTCCGGCACGCTGGTTGACCTGGGCATCATGGGGCTGACCGGGCTGGGGATGGCCGTGCCGAGCTTCTGGAGCGGCCTGCTCCTTATCCTGGTGTTCTCCCTGAAGCTGGACTGGCTGCCCATCGTGGGCGCGGGCAGCGCGCGCCACCTCATCCTGCCCGCCATAACGCTGGCCCTGCCCACCACCGCCGTGATCGCGCGGCTGATGCGCTCCGGCCTGCTCGAAACGCTGGGCAGCGACTACGTGCGCACCGCACATGCTAAGGGGCTGCCCCGTCGCCAGGTGCTGGGGCGGCACGTCTTCCGCAACAGCCTGCTGCCGGTCATCACCTTGCTCGGTCTCCATCTCGGTCATCTGTTAGGGGGCTCGTTCATCGTGGAGTCCATCTTCGGCTGGCCGGGGCTGGGGCGGCTCGTCGTGCAGGCCATCTTCGACCGCGACACGCCGGTCGTGCTGGGAGCTGCGCTGATGATTGCCGCCATCTATCTGTTCATCAATCTCGTGGTCGACCTGGCGCATGCCTGGCTGGACCCGCGCGTTGCCGAGAAGGCGGTCTAGCGATGGCTGTGCGCTCGATCACATCGCCGGCGACCTGGCTCCGGCGCGGCCGGCGAACGCAGTCAACCCTCAACCAAGGGTGCGCTCCCGGCGCGCAGCGCCATGTGTGCTCTCGATACAGTCCCAGCTTGCTTCTGGGGGCCTTCCTGGTTGCCACGTTTTTACTGAGCGCGGCCTTTGCCCCACTCCTGTCTGCCTTCCCGCCGAACCAGGTCGGCACGGGCGCCGGTCTTGCACCCCCGTCGCCGAGTCATCCCTTCGGAACTGATCTGCTGGGCCGCGACATGTTCAGCCGCGTGTTGCACGGCGCGCGGACGGCCCTGCTCATGGCGGGGTTCAGCGTGGGGCTTGCAGCAAGCCTGGGGATCGTCGCGGGGCTGGCCGCAGGCTACTACGGCGGGGGCATCGACCAGATTCTGTCCAGGCTTATGGAAGTGTGGCTGGCCTTTCCCGGCCTGCTGCTGGCGCTGATCATCGTGGCGCGGCTCGGCCCCTCGCTGGAGAACGCAGCGTTCGCGCTGGGCATCGTGACAGCGCCCGGCTTCTACCGCCTGACGCGCAATACGACGCTCTGCGCCAGACACGCCGGGTATGTCGAAGCTGCGGCCTCGATAGGTGCGCCCGATCGCCGCATCATCGTGCGGCACATCCTCCCCACCATCGCACCCTCGCTCATCGTCCTGCTCACCATGCGCCTCGGATTGATGATCCTGGCCGCCGGCAGCTTGAGCTTCGTCGGCCTCGGTGCACAGCCCCCGCAAGCCGAATGGGGCGCGCTCCTGGCGAATGCGCGCGACTACATCGGCGAAGCCCCGTGGCTCGCGCTCTACCCCGGCCTGGCAGTGACCGCGACCGTGGTGGGGTTGAACCTGCTCGGCGATGGCTTGCGCGACCTCTTAACTCCCCGCTCGACACACACCTACCGCTGATCCGGTGCGACCGTATCTTTCGACCTGCATAGTGGGAAAGATCACGATTCCGCTCCCTGCCGGGCGCGTTACCTAATGGGGGCGAACGCGGCCATCGCGAATACGCGAATGGCGCTGCGGCGCTGGGCACGGATACACGGATAGCCCTGCCGCGGCGCACACGCTTCGCGCATTCGTGGCGCGCCAGCGCCTTCGTTTATCCGCGATGGCCGCGTCCCCTCCCCTCCCTGCCGCCTCAAGGCATGCGTAGCCGCGGCTGCGGAAATTGCTGGCAAGTTTTACGATGCTGCATAATTGTATCGAAATGGCTATATGCCAAGCATGAGCTGGCTGAGGTCGCGGGCGCCCTTCGGGGCCTGCCCGACATAGTGGTTGTTGAAGTAGACGAGAGTCAGGGGGACCTGGGCATCCAGCTCGCGAATCCTGGGCACCCACTCGTTCAGTTCGCTCGCTGAGTAGCTGTAATCGTAGCGTTCCCAGGCTTCGTCATGCGCATACCACTTGGCCGCGTTGCGCCCGTGGAAGCGCACATAGGCCACCGGGCCGGTCGCGATGGCGATGGGCGGCATCAGCCCTCGGAGCTGCGGTTCGTCGACGCAGCAGTAGCCCAGCGCCAGCGAGCGCAGAAGGTCGAACGTCTCCTCCGCCACCCAACCCGCGTTGCGGAGTTCGACGACGACCGGCAGTTCACCGAATCCTGCGCGCAGCAACGCCAGGTATTCGCGGTTCTCGCGGGTGGGGTGGAACGAGTAGGGGAACTGCGCCAACACGCAGCCAAGCTTGCCCGACTCGACCAGCGGCGCCAGCGCGGCCACGAAACCTGGGAAGTCGGGCGCTTCGCGCTCGTGTGTCAGGCCCTGGAACGCCTTGACCGCAAACAGGAAATCTGCCGGCGTCCTGCGCACCCAGCCCTCGACCGTGCGCGCATCAGGGACGCGGTAGTAGGTGACATTCAGTTCGACCGTGGGAAAGCGCTCTGCGTAGTAGATCAAACGTTCGCGCGCCGGCAGATCAGGCGGGTACACCGGCCCCACCCAATCATCGTAGGAGAAACCCGAGGTCCCGATCTTGATCACAATTTTTCTGCCTACGGCGTAAAAACCCTTACCAGCACTCTTGTATAATAGGCTGTGGCAGGGTATAATCTGCCTGCCAGCAGTCACTGGCATAACATAATATAAACGCAGAATTGCGACCAAAGATACGTGCCCTCTGTGCAACGTGCAACAGGTCCGTCGTTCTTTTCAGGCAAATCTATCAAATTCAGCGCTGCGATGCAAGGACGCGTTGCTCCGAACTCGACCTGTTCTTGAGGCAGAGACGCTCCCCCTTGCATAGCCGGGCCGCCACGCGGTATGCAGGGAGCACAAGTCAGCCTGAGAGCATCGCATGCGCCTGGATGACACAACCAGGGTGCGGGAACCGACTCGCTAGTCGGTCGTGGGAATCGTCTGCGATAAGGCGACGCGGCGCCGATGCCCAGATCCGGGCGCCCGGGGAGCAGGTTCATGGCGACACTCAGACAGCAAGACATCGAAGCATGGCTGGCGCAACACATTGCGCACATCCTTGGCACCGGCGCTGACGAGATCAGCCTCGACGATACCTTCGACAGCTTCGGATTGGCCTCAAGGGATGCCGTGAGCCTGTCAGGCGACCTGGAAGACTGGCTCGGACGCCGGCTGTCCCCGATTCTCCTCTATCAGTACCCGACCATCAGAGAGCTGGCAGTACACCTGGCGCCAGCCGCATCTCCCTCACCGGTAGTCGACACAGATCTGCCTCAAGATGCCCCAAACGAACTGCGGCTGAACATCGACGAAATGTCAGACGCGGAAGCGGAGGCGCTGTTACTGCAAAAACTTGCGCAAATGGATGAATGATGCGAGCGTAATGCGATGTCAGGTGGCTTCCTGCAGGATTGTTAAGATCGTTGTGTTTATTGCTGCGTGAGGGATACCAGGATGGATGAGCCGAACGAGAGTGGAACGCCAGATCGCCCTGCGGGCAATGCCGAGACCGGCGCGGGGATCCTGACTCCGCTCAAACGGGCCTTATTGGCTATCGAGAAACTTCAGGCGCAGAACGACGCGCTGCAGGGGGAACTCGAGGGCAGACGGCGCGCACCCATCGCGATCATCGGCCTGGGCTGCCGGTTCCCCGGTGCAGCCGATCCCGAGGCCTTTTGGACCCTGCTCCGCGACGGCGTGGATGCGGTGCGCGAGGTGCCCTCGGATCGTTGGGATGCGGCTGCCTATCTTGACCCGACGCCCGGCACATCCGGCAAGATGGTCACGCGCTGGGGCGGCTTTCTCGATGCCGTCGACCAGTTCGACCCCGGCTTCTTCGGCATCTCGCCGCGCGAAGCGGCCCGCATGGACCCGCAGCAGCGCCTGCTCCTCGAGGTCTCCTGGGAGGCCCTGGAGCACGCCGGGCTGGCGCCGGAACGGCTGGCGCGCAGCCGCACCGGCGTGTTCATCGGCATCAGCCACAACGACTACACGCTCCTGCAGTCCGACGACCCCTCGCTGATCGACGCGTACGCGGGCACGGGCAATGCGTTCAGCATCGCCGCGAATCGTTTGTCTTACGTCTATGACCTCCGCGGCCCCAGCATTGCGCTCGACACGGCCTGTTCCTCGTCGCTCGTGACGGCCCACCTCGCCGTCCAAAGCCTCCGCAACGGCGAGTGCGACCTGGCCCTCGCCGGCGGGGTCAATCTCATCCTCAGCCCGGAATTAAGTGTTGCCTTCTCGCAGGCCCGCATGCTCTCGCCCGAAGGCCGCTGCAAGACCTTCGACGCATCTGCCGATGGGTATGTGCGGGGGGAGGGCTGTGGGATCGTCGTGCTCAAGCGGCTGGCCGACGCGCTGCGCGACGGCGACACCGTCCTGGCCGTGATCTACGGCAGCGCGGTCAACCAGGATGGCCGGAGCAACGGCCTGACCGCACCCAGCACGCAGGCACAGCAAGCCGTCATCCGGGAGGCTCTGCGGGACGCGGGGCTGCGCGCGGAGGACATCTCGTACGTCGAAGCGCACGGTACGGGCACCGTCCTGGGCGACACCATCGAGATGGACGCACTGGCTGCGGCGCTGGGAGAGCGGACACCCGCCACACCCTGTCTTGTCGGCTCGGTCAAGACGAACATCGGGCATCTGGAGGCCGCGTCGGGTGTGGCCGGGCTGATCAAGGCGGTGCTCATGCTTCAGAAGAGGCAGATTGCGCCGCACCTTCATCTCCAGGAGGTCAACCCCCACCTCCGGCTGGCCGAACGCTCGCTCGCCATACCGGTGACGCTCCAGCCGTGGCAGGCGGCGACCACCCGCTATGCCGGCGTCCATGCCTTCGGCTTCGGCGGCGCCAATGCGCATCTGATCCTGGGCGAAGCGCCGGTTTGCGAGCCGGCTGCCGCCTCCCCTGCTGCGCAACGCGCGCATCATATCCTGGCCCTGGCCGCGTTGAACCCCGCGGCGCTCCATGCGCTCGTCGGCCGCCTGGCGGGTTATCTGGCTGCGCACCCCGAAGCGGACGTCGCGGATATCTGCGCCTCCTTCAACACCGGACGCAGTCACTTCCCGCAGCAGCGCACAGCAGCCCGCGCGGCCCTCATTGCCGCGACCACCGCTGAACTGGCGACCCGGTTGCGCGAATTACAGGCCGAGCCGGTCACAGTGCGGCTGGCCGCGCCGCGCGTCGCGTTCCTGTTCACAGGGCAGGGCGCAGCACATCAGGGCATGGGCCGCCAGCTCTACCACGGATTCCCGCGCTTTCGCGAGGCGATAGAGCGCTGCGACGCACTGCTGCGTGACCGTCTGCCGCGTCCGCTCCTGAGCGTGCTGTATACGGCAGGAGATGCGGCGCACATTCTGCACGAGCCGCAGTACGCCTGGCCCGCGCTATTTGCCGTCGAGTACGCGCTGGCGCAGCTCTGGCAGTCATGGGGCATCGCGCCCGCCCATCTGCTCGGTCAGGGCGTGGGCGAGTATGTGGCAGCGACCATCGCCGGCGCCTTGACGCTCGAAGACGCGCTGCAACTGGTCGCTGAGATTGGCCGGCTCCTGGCCGCGCTGCCGCAGAAGGCCGCGCTCGCAGCATTCGAACGCTTTGCGGCCCGCTACACCTGGCGGACACCGGCCATTCCCATCCTCTCCGGTGTCACCGGTGGCTTGCTGGCAGGGGGCGAGCTGCTCACCGCGAGCTATCTGGAGCGGACGCTGCGGCAACCCGCCCTGGAGAGAGCCATGCAGGCGCTCCACACAGCCCGGTGCAATGTGTTCCTCGAGCTCGGCCCACGTCCGCAACTCAGCGAAGTCGTACGGCAGACACTGGACCCTGCGGAGGCGCTCTACCTGTGTGCGCTGCAGGGAAATGCTCCAGATGAGCGATCGCTGCTCACGAGCCTCGCGGCCTACTATGCTGCAGGCGGAACGGTGGATTGGCCCGCGTTCCACCGCGACATGGCTTACCGGCGGCTGGCGCTGCCGGCCTACCCGTTCCAGCGGCAGCGCTACTGGTCCGAATCCGCAGCCGCGGCCCGGCGGCGCGGCCAGCCTGCGCCGCGCGTCGATCAGCCCGCGGAGGCAGTCCCTCCGTCTGCCGGGGAGCCGAACGCACCGGCGCTCACCACACGCGCGGACGTCTTGGCCGCACCTGCGGCAGCGCGTCCCGGACTGATCCTCGGTGCAGTGCGGGAGCATCTGGCGCGCGTGCTCGGCGCGCCCGCGGCGGAGCTCAGCGCGGAAAGCCGCCTGAACTACCTGGGGCTCGACTCCATCCTCGCGCTCGAACTCAAGAGCGCACTCGAAGTGAGCCTGCACGTCGAACTGCCGATCGTGAAGCTACTGGAAGGCCCCAGCCTGGGCGAGTTGGCCGAGGTGGTGGCCGGGCTGGTCAGCGACGCGGGTGAAACAGCGATTCCGCTGGCGATCGAGGAAGCGGACACAGAGGCCGAGGCGCGCGATTACCCGTTGAGCATCGGGCAGCGTGCGCTGTGGCTGCAACACCAGGTGGCCCCGGGCAGCGTGTACAACCCGGTCTACGCCGTCCGCATCAAGTCTGCGGTCGACATCGAGGCGCTGCAACACGCACTCCAGACCCTGACCGATCGGCATCCCGCGCTGCGCACCACGTTCGGTGCGCAGGACGGCCAGCCGTTTCAGCGGGTGCACGCGCATCGCCCGGCGCACTGCGCGGTCATCGACGCAACCGGTTGGGATGAGCCGGCGCTTGAACAGCGCCTTATCGAGGAGGCCTACCGACCCTTCGACCTTGAGGTCGGGCCGCTCTTGCGCGTGAACCTGTTCACCCGCGGTGTGAACGCCGATCCCGTGTTGCTGCTGGCGGCCCATCACATCAGTGTGGATATGTGGTCGCTGGCGGTTCTGATGTCTGAGCTGGGGACCGCGTATGCGGAGGCCCTCGGTGAGACGATGCCGCGCACAGGGACCGCCACGGATGCGCTGCCTGCTCCGCGCTATACGGACTTCGTGCGCTGGCAGCAGGCGATGCTGGCAGGTCCGTCCGGCGAGCGCAGTTGGCGCTACTGGCAGGCCCAACTGGCGGGCGAGTTGCCGGACACCGATCTACCCATCGACCGGCCGCGGCCTGCGGTGCAGACCTACCTGGGTTCCGTCGAAACCCTTGATCTCGGGCCGGAGCTAAGCGCCCGCCTGCGACAGTTCTGCGAACAAACGGGCGCCACGCCTTACGTTGTGATGCTGGCTGCGTTCCAGACGCTCCTGCATCGCTACACGCAGGCAAACGATATCATCGTCGGCTCGCCGACGACGGGCCGTGCCAGGGCGGAGTTTGCGTCCGTCATCGGCTACTTCGTCAGCCCAGTGGCCCTGCGCACCGGTTTTGCCGACAATCCGACCGTCACCGACCTGATCCGCCGCGTGCGCCAGACCGTGCTGGACGCGCTCGCCCACGCGGACTTCCCGCTGCCGCTGCTCGTGGAGCGGCTGCGCCCGCCGCGCGATCCCGGCCGCACGCCCATCTTCCAAACGATGTTCGTGTATGAACGCCCGCAATTGTTATACGAAGAGGGCCTCGCCCGCATGGCATTGGGCACGGACGGCACGCAGATGGACCTCGGCAGCCTGAGCCTGGAGTCGGTCGCCGTGCCCCGGCGCATGTCGCCCTTCGATCTCACCCTGCTCGTTGCTGACGCGGGCGCCTGCCTGAGCGTGGCTGCCGAATACAACATGGACCTTTTTGACCCGGCAACCGTGCGGCGCATGCTGGGCCATTACAGGACCTTGCTGGCAGGCATGTTGGCCGCGCCTCAGCTACCCGTTGCAGCCCTGCCGGTGCTCACAGATGTCGAGCGGAACACCATCTTCGAGTCCTGGTCCGGCACGTGCTGCGCAGACTTAGCGCATGAAACCATCCATGCCGCTTTCGAAGCGCAGGCCCGGCGGACGCCCGACGCAGCGGCGCTGGTTGCCTCCAACGTGACCTTCACCTACCGCGAGCTGAACGAACGGGCCGACTGGCTGGCGCAACACCTGCGGGGCCTGGGCATCGGACCGGAGCGCCTGGTCGCGCTGTCGTTCGAGCGGTCGCCGGAGATGATCGTGGCCATCCTCGGCGTGCTCAAGGCGGACGGCGCCTATGTGCCGCTCGACCCGGCCATCCCCGGCGGGCGGCTGGCGACCATTCTGGACGACGCGCGGCCTGCGCTCCTGCTCACCCAGGAACGCCTGGCGGAGGACCTGCGGTTGCAGGTCGCCGGGCAGGGCGTGCCGGTCGGCTCGCTCCGGGCGGACGGCGCATTGACCGGCCCCTCGCGGCCTGAGCCGCACGCCGCAACCTGCGACCTGCCCCCGGCCACCGGGGACAACCTGGCCTACGCCATCTACACTTCGGGGTCCACCGGCGTGCCTAAGGGCGTGATGCTCCAGCACAGGGGGCTGGTCAACCTCGTGCAGGCACAGGTGACCCTGTTCGACGTCACCCCGGCGGACCGGGTGTACCAGTTCGCCTCGTACACCTTCGATGCCTCGGTATCCGAGATTTTCATTGCGTTGACCTCCGGCGCAGCGCTGCACCTGGCGCGGGCCGAGACCGTGCTATCGCCTGAGCTCCTGACGCGCGCGTTGCAGGCCGGGCACATCACCAACATCACCCTGCCGCCGACGGTGCTGCGCTTGCTGGACCCAGCCGCCCTGCCCGAACTGCGCACCGTCATCTCGGCAGGCGAGGCCTGCACGCCCGATGTGGTGGCAGCCTGGGCCCCGGGCCGGCGCTTCATCAACGCGTACGGCCCCTCCGAGGTCACCATCGGGCCGACCGGGCACGTGGTCAACGATGGCAACCCCACCGTGCCTGTGCTCACAGCGAACGCGCCCATCGGTCGCCCTATCGCCAATATCACAGCCTATATCCTGGACCGCCGCCTGCAGCCCGTGCCCGCCGGCGTGCCCGGCGAGTTGTACCTGGGCGGCATCGGCCTGGCGCGCGGCTACCTGCACCGCCCGGACCTCACCGCCGAAAGGTTCGTGCCGAATCCGTTTCTACTAGTTGCAGGTGACAGGTTAAAGGTTGAAGGTAACATTGCGGATCCCGGACAACCTTCTAACCTGCGCGAGCCGCAGCTCGCACAACCTGCTAACTTTCAACCTGCTACCCGTCTCTATCGCACGGGCGACCGCGCGCGCTTCCTGCCGGATGGCGCGATCGAGTTTCTGGGACGCGTCGATCACCAGGTCAAGATACGCGGGTTCCGTGTCGAACTGGGCGAGGTCGAGGCCGCGCTGAGCCACTGTCCGGGTGTACGCGAAGCCGTCGTCGTGGCGCGCGACCTGCGCGAACCGGATGCCGCGACGACCGGAGCCCGGAGCGATGACCTGCGACTCGTCGCCTACTACGTGGCACAAGAAGGCGCAGGGCCATCCGAGGGCGACCTCCGCGCGCGCCTGCGAGAGCAGCTGCCCGAATACATGACGCCGTCGGCGTTCGTCCGGCTCGAAGCGCTGCCTCTCAACGCCAGCGGCAAGGTGGACCGCCGCGCGCTGCCCCGGCCGCTCACCACTCGCTCAGCGGCGGATGTCATCCTCCCGCAGAGCCAGTTGGAACGCGACCTGGCGCGCATCTGGCAGCAGCTTCTCGGCGTCGACCAGATCAGCATCCATGACAACTTCTTCGACCTGGGCGGGCACTCGCTCCTGATGGCCCAGGCACACAGCCGGCTCCAGCAGTTGCTGGGCCGGGAGGTGCCCATCGTCGACCTGTTCCACTACCCGACGATCAGCCGCCTGGCCAAGCATCTGGGGCAGGCGCCAGGCACAGCCCAGCCCCCTGCCGGCGCGACGGCTGAAGTCGCGCCACGCGAGGGCGAAGACGGGCCGCGGCCTGCCGGCGCCGCGCAGCCGGCCGGGATGGCATCCGCCGGCGCGCGCGCGCAACAGCAGCGCAATGCCGTAGCCCAGCAGCGCGAACGCATGAGGGCGGCCCAACAGGCGCGGCAAGGGGGCGCCGGGCGGCCAGGCGGGGCTGACCGCCAACCGCGGTAGGTGCGCTGTGGGCGTACAGGATGAACTATGCCAGAAGACTTGACTCACTCGGACTCCGAAATCGCCCGCGCCGGCGAACCTGAGGCCGCGGTCGCCGGCGACTTCGACATCGCCATCGTCGGAATGGCGGGCCGATTCCCCGGCGCAGCGAACCTCGATGAATTCTGGCGCAACCTGGCCGCCGGAGTCGAGTCCGTCGCGACCTTCACCGACGAGGAGGTGCTCGCCGCGGGCATCGACCCGGCGCTCGCGCGCGACCCGCACTATGTCAAGGCGGGCGGCGTGCTGGAAGGCGCAGAGTGGTTCGACGCGCGTTTCTTCGGCATCTACCCGCGCGAAGCGGAGATCATGGATCCGCAGCAGCGGGTGTTCCTGGAGCTGGCCTGGGAAGCGCTGGAACACGCCGGTTACGATCCCGCGACATACCCGAAGATGATCGGTGTCTTCGCGGGCGCGGGCCTGAACAGCTATCTGCTGTTCAACCTGCTGGAGAACACCGAAATCCGGCAGACGGTCCAGCCGTACCAGCTCACCATCGCCAACGACAAGGACTTCCTCTCCACCCGTGTTTCCTACAAGCTGAATCTGCGCGGGCCAAGCCTGGCCGTGCAGACGGCCTGCTCGACCTCGCTCGTGGCCACCCATCTCGCTTGTCAATCGCTGCTTAACTACCAGTGCGACATGGCGCTTGCGGGCGGCGTGACCATCCGACTGCCCCAGCGCGGCGGCTATCTATACCAGGAGGGCGGCATCGCCTCCCCGGACGGCCACTGCCGCGCCTTCGACGCCGATGCCGCGGGCACTGTCGGCGGCAACGGCGCGGGCATCGTGGTCCTCAAGCGCCTGGCAGATGCGCTGGCCGAGCGCGACACCATCCACGCGGTCATCAAGGCAACGGCCCTCAACAACGACGGCTCGACCAAGGTGGGCTACACCGCGCCGAGCGTCGAGGGCCAGACAGAAGTCATTGCGACCGCGCACGCGATTGCAGGCGTGGATGCGCGCACCATCTCCTACGTCGAGACCCACGGCACGGGCACCGCGCTGGGCGATCCCATCGAAATCACGGCCCTCACGCAGGTCTTCCGGCAGAGCACCGCAGACCGGCAGTTCTGCGCCATCGGCTCGCTCAAGACGAACGTTGGGCATCTGGACGCCGCGGCGGGCGTCGCCAGCCTCATCAAGACGACCCTGGCGCTCGAGCATCGCCAGATTCCGCCCAGCCTCCACTACCGCCGGCCGAATCCGCGCATCGACTTCGCCAGTTCGCCTTTCTATGTCAACACGAGCCTGCAGCCGTGGCAGCCGGAGGCCGGCGCAGGCACGCGCGCGCTCCGAGCGGGCGTCAGCGCCTTCGGCATCGGCGGCACGAATGCCCATGCCGTCCTCGAGGAGGCGCCGCCGCGCGAGCCATCCGGCCCCTCCCGCGCGTGGCAGCTCCTGGCCCTCTCCGCGCGCAGCCATGATGCGCTGGAGCGCGCGACCGCGAACCTGGCCGCGCACCTGTCTGCGGCCAGCCCGGATGGAGGGGATGCGCCCGGCTATCTTGCCGATGTCGCCTACACGCTCAAGGCGGGTCGGCGGGCCTTCGAGCAGCGCCGGTTTGCACTTGCTCGTGACCTGCCGGATGCCGTTGCCGCATTGGCCGATGTGAATGCGCCGCGTGTCGCGACCAACGACGGCGCAGCCGCGCACCGCAGCGTCGCGTTCATGTTCACCGGCCAGGGCAGCCAGTACCCGGACATGGCGGCGGGTCTGTACCGGACCGAGCCGGTCTTTCGCTCGATCATTGACGAGTGTGCGCGGCTGTTGCAGCCGCACCTGGGGCTTGACCTGCGCACGCTCATCCTGCCGAGCCACTTCCCGGGGGCCGCCGGCGACCTGCAGGAACAGCTCCGGCGCACTGCTATCACGCAACCGGCCCTGTTTGCCGTCGAGTATGCCCTGGCGCAGCTCTGGCTGGCCTGGGGCGTGCGGCCGGATGCGATGATCGGGCACAGCATCGGCGAATATGTGGCGGCCTGCCTGGCAGGCGTGCTGACGCTGGCCGATGCGCTGGCGGTTGTGACGGCCCGCGGGCGGCTGATGGAGGCGTTGCCCGGCGGGGCGATGTTGAGCGTCCCATTGGGCGAGAGCGACGTGCGCGTGCGGCTGCGCCAGCCGGAAGCGCACGGGTTGGCGCTGGCCGCGGTCAACGCACCGCAGCTATCCGTGGTCTCCGGGCCGCCTGACGCGGTCGCCCGCTTCGAGCAGACGCTGGCAGACGAAGGCATCGCAGTGCGCCGGTTGCACACATCACATGCCTTCCACTCCGCAATGATGGATTCCATCCTCTCCCCGTTTGCGGAGGTCATGCGCAGCGTGCGCCTCAGCCCGCCGGCCATTCCCTACATTTCGAATGTCACGGGGACATGGATCACCGCCGGGCAGGCCACGGACCCCGCTTACTATGCGCAGCACCTCCGCCAGGCCGTACGCTTCGCGGACGGGCTGGCCGTTCTGGCCGAAGAACCGTCGCGCGCGCTGCTGGAGGTCGGGCCAGGACGCACGCTGGTCACGCTCGCGCGGCAGCATGGGGCCATCGGCCACACGCGCGCAGTCGTGGCCTCGCTGCCCGGCCCGGCAGGGACACGGACGGCTGCCGCCGGCGATCTGAGCGCCGACGACCAGGCCTTCGCGCTGATGGCGTTGGGCAGGCTCTGGCTGGCCGGAATCACGCCCGATTGGGACCCCGCGCAGGGCCAGCCAGGCCATCCCTGGTCGGCCTTCTATGCGGACGAGGAACGCCGCCGCGTGCCGCTGCCCACCTACCCGTTCGAGCGCGAGCGCTACTGGGTCGCGCCCTCGCCCGGCCGCACGGCCGGTGCGCCAAACGCAGAGAAGGCTGTGACCGAAGGACGCAGGCCGCCGGATGACTGGTTCTATGCTCCTCTCTGGCAGCAGGCGCCGCCCCTGCCGCCGCCTGCGCTGCCTGGACAGCGATGGCTGGTCTTCGCGCACGACAACGAGGCCGACCGCAACCTGCTGGCCGGGCTTGCAGCAGCCAGCCCCTTGCAGTTCACGACAGTCGTGCCCGGCCCGGCATTCGCGGTCGCCGGGGATACACAGCGATACGAGTTACGCCCCGGCAACACACTTGACTATGCGCAACTACTCGACGCGCTGTTTTCGGCGGACCGGCTGCCCCAGGGTGTCCTGCACCTGTGGACGGCAGCGGCCAGTGACGCGCGGGAGAATGCCCAGGGATCGACATTCAGCCATGCTGAGGGGTTCGACAGCCTCGTGGCATTGGCCCGTGCGTGGTCGGTCTACGGTGGGGGCGCACCGCTCCGCGTCGCGGTCCTGACGGCAGGCATCGGCGATGTCACGGGCAACGAGACGCTGCTGCCGGAGCGCGCCGTCGTCCTGGGCGCGTGCCGCGTCATCTCGCAGGAGCACCCGGACATCGCCTGCCAGGTGATCGACCTGGTGCACCCACCGGACCGCACGGAACACGCCATCGCCCCCGCGCATCTGCTTGCGGAACTGCACGCCTCGCCGGCTGAAGCGCTGGTGGCCTATCGCGCAGACCGCCGCTGGCTGCCCGTGTTCGAGCCGCTCAAGGCGACAGACGCTGCCGTGCCGCTGCGCGAACGGGGACTGTACCTGATCACCGGCGGGCTGGGGCGCATCGGCTCCGTGCTGGCCGAGCATCTCGCCACGACCTGCCGTGCCAGGCTGGCGCTGCTCGACCGGGCCGGCCTGCCGCCAGAGGAGACCTGGGATACGCTCCTGGCTGAGGCCGAGCCCGATAGTGCTGTGGCCCGCAAGGTGCGCCATGTTCGCAAGCTCCAGGCGCTCGGCAGCGAGGTGCTTTTCCTGCAGGCGGACGTCGCTGATGCCGACCAGATGGCCGCATCGCTGGCGCAAGTGGATCAACACTTCGGGCCGGATGCACTGGCCGGCGTGATTCACGCCGCAGGCATCGTCGGCGCGGCCGCGATGAGGGCGGTGACAGAGACGACGGCCGCGGACCGCGACGCGCAGTTCGCACCGAAGGTCGACGGGACCCGTGCGCTGGCCGCGGCGCTGGGCGAGCGGCCGCTCGACTTCGTCCTGCTGATGTCCTCGCTCTCCACCGTGCTCGGCGGGCTCGGGTTCGCGGCCTACGCAGCGGCAAACAGCTTCCTGGATACCTTTGCCGTGCAGCAGCGGCGCTCGCGTCCGCAGCAGCCGTGGCTGAGCGTGAACTGGGAAGGCTGGGATTTCCCCGAAGAAGACGTGCTGGGGCGCACGGTGCAGGCCCGCGCCGCGGGACCGGTCAGCTACAGCCTCAGTCCCGCGGAGGGCGCGGCCACGTTTGCCCGCGTCCTCGCGCTGACCGCATTGCCGCAGGTGATCGTCTCGACCGGCGACCTGGCCGCGCGGCGCGGCCGCTGGGCTGCTCAGAAGCCGCCAGACGCCCCTGCTCCGGCGGCTGAACCGCCGGATGCACCGGCCGGCTCGACGCGCTACGCCCGACCCAACCTGCACACGCCCTATGTCACCGCCGGGGATGCGCTCGAAGCGGAGATTGTCGCTGACTGGGAGAAAGTCTTGGGCATCGCGCCCATCGGCGTCCACGATGACTTCTTCGAGCTGGGCGGGCACTCGCTCCTCGCGACGCAAATCGTCTCGCGGCTGCGCGACACCTATCATGTGGACCTGCCGCTGCGCAACATCTTCGAGACGCCGACCGTTGCGGGGCTGGCCGCGCTCATCCGCGCGGGACAGACCGCAGCGGGCAGCCTGCCGGCTGAAACGCGCCCCCTGGAAGCGATCCCCGCCGTCCCGCGCACGGTTGATGAACATGGGTTCAGCCTCCTGCCGCTCTCGTTCGGGCAGCAGCGGCTCTGGTTCCTGGACCGGCTGGACCCAGGCAGTCCCCTCTACAACAACTTCGCCGCGCTCCGGCTGACCGCGACCGGCGGCAGCACGGGACCCGCCATCGACGCCACGCGCCTGCAAGCCGCGCTCGCAGAAGTCGTGCGCCGCCACGAAGTCCTGCGCACCGTGTTCAGCGAACGTGACGGCGCGCCCGTCCAGCGCATCCTGCCGGAGATGCCCGTCAGCCTTGCCGTGACGGACCTACGGGAAGGGCCGGGCCCGGCTGACCGCGCGGCCATCGAGGTTGAGGTCCTGCGCCTGGCCCAGGCAGAGGCCCGCGCACCCTTCGATCTGACGACCGGCCCGCTGTTCCGCGCTCACCTGCTGCACACGGCCGCGGGTGAGGCCGTCCTGTTCTTCACGATGCACCACATCGTGTCGGACGGCTGGTCGGTGGGGGTGCTGCTGCGCGAAGTGACGGCGCTGTTGAGCACAGAGGACGAGGACCACGCGCTGCCTGGGGCAAGCGCCTTGCCTGGGGCAAGTGCCTTGCCACAGCTGCCCATCCAGTATGCGGATTACGCGGCGTGGCAGCGCGCCTGGCTGGCGGAGACACCGGCATTCGACGCGGGAGCCGCTTCGCAGCTCAGCACCCAGCTCGCCTACTGGCGCGCACAACTGGCGGACGAGCCGCCGCCCCTCGCGCTGCCCACCGACCGGCCGCGGCCGGCCGTGCAGACGTCGCTCGGCGCAAACCACTGGTTCAGCCTGCCCGCGGGCCTGTACGAGCAACTGGACGCCCTGGCCCGGAGCGAAGGCGCGACCCTCTTCATGGCGCTGCTGGCCGGGCTGGACATGCTGTTGTACCGCTACACGGGCCAGGGAGACCTGACCGTGGGGACGCCCATCGCCAACCGCGGCCGCACGGAGACGGAGCCGCTCATCGGCTTCCTGCTGAACACCCTCGTCCTGCGCACGCGCGTGGCGCCTGACCTGAGCTTCCGCCAGCTTCTCCATCGCGTGCGCGAGGTGGCGCTCGGTGCCTACGCGCACCAGGATGTGCCATTCGAGATGCTGGTCGAAGCCCTCCAGCCCGTCCGCGACATGAGCCGCGCGCCCTTCTTCCAGGTCATGTTCGACCTGCAGGCCGCGCCGCTGGAAGGACTGGCGCTGCCGGGGCTGACGCTAACCCGGCTCGATGTGGACCCCGGCACCGCGAAGTTCGACCTGGCGCTCTCGATGGAGTATTCGCTCGGCTCCACGACGCCCGGCAGCCTGGGCGGCTATCTCAACTACAACCGTGACCTGTTCGACCCTGAGACGATTGCGCAGATGCTCGGGCACTTCGAGGCGCTGCTGGCCGCGGCCGTAAGCGACCCCGACCGCCCGCTCGCGCGGCTGCCGATGCTGAGCGCAGAGGAAGAACGGCGCATCCTCACCGGGTGGAACGCGGCAACGTTGCCCGCTGCACCGACCGCGCCGGCCGGCGACACGGTGCTTGCGATGTTCGAAGCCCAGGTGAAGGTCCGACCCGCCGCGCCGGCCGCGATCCTGGCCGTTGACGCCGACCTGCGCCCCGACTGGTGCGAGGAGCTGACCTACGCCGGGCTGGATGCCCGCGCCGAGGCCCTGGCACAGGACTTGAGGGCGCGCGGCATAGGGCCGGAGAGCCTCGTTGCGCTCCTGCTGGAGCGTTCGCTGGACATTGTGACGGCCATCGTTGCAACACTGAAGACGGGCGCGGCCTTCCTGCCCGTCGATCCCGCTTACCCCGCCGAGCGCATTCGCTTCATGCTGGAAGACTCCGGCGCGCAAGTCCTTGTGAAAATGGAAGCGGGCAGATTAAAGATTGAGAATCGCAGCACAAATCTGCAAGCGGCCGCCGGCCCGCTCGCATCAGACAAGACACTGGCTTACGTCATCTACACCTCCGGCTCCACGGGGCAGCCCAAGGGCGTGCTGATCGAGGCCGGCGACCTGGCGCAGCACGTCCGTACGGTGTCCGCCGCGTTTGACCTGCGACCCGGCGATCGCATCCTCCAGTTCGCGGCCTACACCTTTGACCAGGGCATCGAGCAAATCCTGACCGCGCTGACCGTCGGCGGCACACTCGTCATGCGCGGACCCGACGTCTGGCCGCCGGAGGACTTCCCCCGCGTCATCGCCAGCTACGGGCTGAACAGCGTCAACCTCCCGCCCGCGTACCTCACCCAGGTGTTGCGAGAGTGGGCGCAGTCGCAGATACCGCTCCCCGAGGGGCAGTTGCGGACCATCATCAGCGGCGGCGACGTGCTGTCCGCGGAGAGCCTCCGTCTGTGGCAGAGCACGCCCGCCCGGTCGGCGCGGCTGCTCAACGCCTACGGCCCGACCGAGACGACCGTCACCGCGCTGGTGTGCGATGTGCCGCCCGACTGGTTCGCCAGCGGACCAGGCCGCGAGGGCCGCCCTGTGCCGATCGGTCAACCGCTGGCAAGCCGCACCGCCTACATCGTGGACCGGGACGGCAACCTCGTGCCGGATGGCGTCGCCGGTGAGCTGCTGTTGGGCGGCGCCGGCATCGCGCGCGGCTATCTCGCCCGGCCGGAGCTGACCGCGGAGAAGTTCGTACCGGACCCGTTTGTGCAGATTGAAGATGTGCGAAGCTTTGCTTCGTCCAGATTGAAGATTGAAGATTCTCTTTCGGCAAGTGCGCAATCTTGGCGAAGCCGAGCTTCGCACGTCTTCAATCTTGGCGAAGTTCAGCTTCGCACATCGCACACCCGTCTCTATCGCACCGGCGACCTGGTGCGGCGTCGGCGGGACGGCGCCATCGAGTTCCTGGGCCGCATCGACCAACAGGTCAAGATACGCGGGTTCCGCATCGAGCTGGGCGAGATCGAGGCGGCCCTGCTGCAGCAGCCGGGGGTCGGCCAGGCCGTGGTGGCCGCGCGGCCGGACACTGGAGGAATACCGCAACTTGTGGCATACTTCGTCCCTTCCGGCGGGCCTCCGGCCGCGGAGCCTGCGCCCACCGATCTGCGCACGGCGCTGGCACAGACGCTTCCCGCTTACATGGTGCCCGCGGCGTTCGTGCGCCTGGAACGGCTGCTGCTAACTTCGACCGGCAAGGTGGATCGTCGCGCGCTGCCTGCGCCGGACGCGTCGGCGCTCGCAAGGGCCGGGGAACGCGTTGCGCCGCGCACGCCCATCGAGCAGGAGATTGTGGCTGTCTGGGCCGAGGTGCTGGGCCTCACGCGGGGCGAGGAGGCCGGGGCCGGGGCTATCGGCATCCACGATAACTTCTTCGACCTGGGGGGCCACTCGCTGCTCGCCACGCAGATTGTCGCGCGATTGCGCGGGCGTTACCCGGTGGAACTGCCGCTGCGCAAACTTTTCGAGGCGCCCACGGTCGCCGGCCTCGCGGCTGCGGTGGAGGAGGCCCTGCTCGCGCAGCAGAGCGAAGAGGAATTGCTGCGGCTGCTGGATGAGTTGGAAGGCTTACCGGATAACGAACTGGGGTCGGTGCGTGATGAGGGAGGAACAGGATGAGCGGTGAGCTTGCCAGCCGCCTGGAGAACCTGTCGCCTGAAAGGCGAGCGATGCTGCTGGAGAAGCTGCGGCAGAAGGCTCAACGGCCGGAAGACACTGGACTGGCCGCGCCGATCCAGCCGCGCCCTGACGCCTCCGCTTACCCGTTGTCCTTCGCGCAGCAGCGGCTGTGGATTCTCAGCCAGTTGGAGCCGGACAGCCCATTCTACAACATTGCCCTGGCGCTGCGCCTGACGGGCGAGCTCGATATCCCCGCGCTGGAAGCCAGCCTGAACGAGATCGTGCGCCGGCACGAAGTGCTGCGCGCCCATTTTGTGACGGAACGCGGCAACCCCGTCCAGGTCATCGCGCCCGAACTGCACCTGACCCTGGAGGTCGCCGACCTCACGCAGGAGATGGGGGCGAGATCGACCCCCGTCGATATCGAGCAGCGCGGCCTGGAGATCGCGCGCGCCGAAGCAGCCGCGCCCTTCGACTTGCAGCGCGGACCGCTTCTGCGCTGCCGGCTGCTCAGACTGCGTCCGGATGAGCACCTGGTGATGCTCACACTGCACCACATCGTCACCGATGGCTGGTCGACCCGCGTGCTGGTGCGCGAGCTGGGCCTGCTGTACGACGCTTTCCGCCGCCAGGGAGCCGCGCAGCCCCCGGCGGTGCTGCCGCCGCTGCCCATCCAGTATGCCGACTACGCGGCGTGGCAGCGCGAGCAGATCAGCGGCGAGCGGCTGGCCGCAGAGATCGCATTCTGGCGCAACGCGCTGGCAGGGCTGCCGCCCGTGCTCGAACTGCCCACGGACCGGCCGCGGCCCGCGGTGCAGACGGTGCATGGCACGACTTTTTCCTTCTCGGTGCCCGCGCCGGTGGCGGCCGGCCTGCGGGAGCTCGCGCGTCGCGAGGGCGCGACCCTCTTCCAGGCGCTCCTCGCCGCCTATCAGGCCCTGCTGTACCGCTACACCGGGCAGGGCGACCTCTGCGTCGGCACCCCGATCGCCAACCGCACCCGGCCCGAGCTGGAAGGCCTCATCGGGTTCTTCGTCAACACGCTGGTCATGCGCGCGCAGTTCCGAGCGGACTCCGGGCATGAAGTGACGTTCCGCGAGTTGCTGCACCAGGTGCGCGAGCGCGGACTGGAAGCCCAAAACCACCAGGACCTGCCCTTCGACCTGCTGGTGGACGAGCTGGCCCCGGCGCGCAACCTCAGCATCACGCCGGTCTTCCAGGTCATGTTCAGCCTGGAGACGCGCAGCGCGCGGGCGGGACTCCGGCTGCCGGGCCTGACGATTACCCCGCTCGACATTCACAGCGGCACAGCCAAAGTCGACCTGACCCTGTTCATGGTCGATGAAGCCGCGCACGGTGCGGATGGCGGCCGGCTCACCGGCGCGTTCGAGTACAACACCGACCTGTGGGACGCCGGTTCGATTGCCCGCCTCGCAGGCCACTTGGGCGAACTGCTGCGCGGCATCGCCGCGGCACCCGACCGGCCCGTAAGCGCGCTGCCGTTGCTGACGGATCGCGAATGGTGGCAAGCCGTGGCCGGTTGGAACGAGACGACCACCGACTATCCGCATGACCAGCCCCTGCACGAGCTCTTTGCCGCCCAGCTTGCCGCCGCGCCTGACAAAGCCGCTGTGGTCTACGGGGACACCCCCCTGACCTTCCGGGAGGTGGACCGCCGGGCGAACCAGGTGGCGCGCTACCTGCAGAGCGCGGGCGTCGGCCCCGAGGTCCTCGTCGGCGTGTACATGGAGCGGTCCGCGGACCTCGTGGTTGCGCTCCTGGGCATCATCAAGGCCGGCGGCGCCTACCTGCCGCTGGACGTGGACTACCCCGCCGAACGGCTGGCCTTCATGCTGCACGACGGCCGCGCGCAGGTCCTGCTGACCCAGGAGAGCCTGGCGGGCAAGCTACCCGTCGTGCAGGCGGCGGGGTCGCAGCCACTGACCGTGCTCCGCATGGACACCGATCGGCGCCTGCTCGACGCGCAGGCAGACACCCCGCCGGCG
>JAKPQT010000336.1 GCA_029555885.1 Chloroflexota bacterium
TACCAGTGAAGACGTACGCTCGTCCGCCTTCACTGCGCCTTTCACCAGCCCTTCGAGGGCCGCTGCCACGTCGCCGGCCACCGCATGATTGAGCCTGTACACCCGAGTCGCCACGGGATCCGGATCAGGCGCCGGTTGCGCATCCGCCTGCACGCTGGGCGCTGCAGGTATGTCCAGAGCTCGCACCAGTTCATCCAGGGCAACCAAAGTAGACGCGGGCGCCATCACAATCAGCGACTTGGTTCTATCGTCCGGCTGCATCTTAGCCGTGGGTGCTACTATGCCCAGAAGCGTCTTCATGTCGGACGACGCCGCATGCGTCAAGCGGAATACCTTCATTACCTCAGGCGGCGGGGCCGCGGGAACCGGCTCCGGCTTGGGCTCAGGCGCAGACTCAACCGGAATGTCTAGCCCTCGCACTAACTCAGCCACCCTCTGCTGCAAGCTTGAAGCCGCACGTACCAGCAGAGTGTTGGTCCTGGAATCCACCTGAACATCGGAGGCCGGCGCGAGCAAACTCACGGCCGACCGCAGCGACTCCGCAGGAGCGTTGGCCAACCGGTAACGCGCCACCTCCGCTTCAAGCTGCGGGATCGGCGCCGCCGCTTCGCTCGGCACGGGCTTGATCTCCACGTCGAGCCTCTCTATGACCTCAGCGGCCCGCGCCACGCGCGAGCGCGATGCGTTTATGATGAGCGAGTTGGTGCGCTCGTCCACGGTCATGCTGACAACCGGCACCACAGGCGCCAGCGCCTCCCGTACCCGTGACGCAGGCGCATGCGCTAGCTGGAACACCTGCAGCACTTCGGGATCGGCGGGCGCTGTCGGCGTCGCGATCTCATCCGCCGACGGGGGAACCTCCACATCCAGCTGGGCTATGATCCGCCTGGCCTGCTCGCGCTGGGCCGCGGTGCCCACTATGACGATGGAGGCGGTCCGCTCGTCCACGCTCATCTTGGACTCAGGCAGTGTAGGCGCAAGCGCCTGGCGCACTGCCGCGGGCGCCGCATACTCCAGCCGAACTATCTCTGCCGTTTCCGGTTCAGGTTTCGGAGCAGTATCCGCGGGCGCCGCAGCGACAGCAGGCGGCTCGATTCCGATATCGAGCGCGGCAACCAGGTCGTCCACCTTTGCCTGCGTCTCACCGGGCGCCACAACAATCAGGGAATTGGTGCGGCCGTCCGCCGTCAGGCGGACGCCCGGAACGGCAGACGCAATAGCCTCCCGGGCCTGGGCCGCCACGGCATGCTTCAGCCTGATCACGCGCATCACATCGGCAGGCGGCTCCGGCTCGGGCCTCGGCTGCTGCACAGGCGCCGCCGCCCGCGCCTCCGCCTGGCTCACCTCTGCATGCTCCGCCGCCGCCGTATCCAGCAATTCCACGATCTCGGAGGCCATGGCTATGTCGTCGGGCAACCCCAGCACTATCGCTGTCCGGGTACGCATATCCACATGCACCGCGTCCCGTGGCAACACCAAGGCCAGAGCCTCCCGCACGG
>JAKPQT010000349.1 GCA_029555885.1 Chloroflexota bacterium
CCGCACCTTCGGCCCGCCGTGAATGGCCAGACTCTCCTGGCCGTGGGGCACTGCTTCGTGCATTTGAGATTCCTGGGTGACGCGTAAAACAACAGGCTGACAACTGAGGGGGGCGATAGGCGGGGATGGATGGGAGTCGAACCCACCGTGGACGCTTCTTAGGCGCCCACCACCGGTTTTGAAGACCGGGGCCGCCACCGAACGACAACCATCCCCACCGGTATTGTACGTATCGGGCGGCAGGTTGGCAAGTTGCAGGTTCGCGCTGCGCTTGACACCCCTCGCGGCTAACCTATAATGACCCTGATGCTGCGCTTGTTCTTCCGCCGCCTGACCTGGGCCCTGCCGGTCCTGCTCCTCGTCTCAGCGATCATGTTCCTGCTGATGCACGCAGTCCCCGGCAGCCCGTGGGACAGCCGCGAGGGACGACGGTTTGCCAACCTCGATCGGGACCCGATCTCCCGCGCTACGCTCGACCGCCGCTACGGCCTCGATCTGCCCCTCGCGGAGCAGTTCGTGCGCTACATCGCCGGGTACATCGATGAGGAGGGTCGCTTTCGCTGCGGCGCGGTCTGCGGCAATCTCGGCCCCTCTTATCGCCAGGCCGGCCGCACCGTGGAGGAAGTCTTCTTCGAACCGCCGGAGAACCGCTCGTTTTGGGAGAGCCGCGTCGGTTACTCGCTGCGCCTGGGCCTCTACGCGTTCACCTTCGCGCTGGCAGCCGGCATCCCCCTCGGCGTCCTGGCTGCGGTCCGGCAGAACCGCCCCGTGGATATCATGCTGCGCGTGTTGACCGCGGTCGGGGTAGCCATCCCGAACTTCGTCCTTGGCCTACTGCTCATCATCGTGCTCGGCTCGGGGCTGGGGTTCATCACGCTGACCCCCGGCTCATGGGCGTCAGCTCCTCCGCGCATGTGGATTGTCCCGGTGTTCGTGCTGGCCCTCGGCCCGCTCACGACCATCGTCCGCCTCACGCGCGCTAGCGTGCTGGAAGTCGTGCGGCAGGACTACGTGCGTACCGCCCGCGCCAAGGGCTTAGGAGAGCGCGCGGTCATCTCCGTCCACGTGCTCAAAAACGCGCTCATCCCCATCATCACGATGCTGGCGCCGGTCCTCGCGGAGCTGGTTACTGGTGCGTTCGTGATCGAGACGATGTTCGGCTTCCCCGGCATCGGCCGCGAGTACGTGCAAGCGGTCGGCCTGCACGATTACTCGATGGTCATGGCTGCGACCCTGCTCTACGCCGTGCTGGTCATCTTCGCCAACCTGAGCGTCGACCTGGTCTATGCCGCGGCTGACCCGCGGGCGCGGGTGGGGTGAAAGGGCCGCGGGCATGACCCGGAACGATACGATCCGTCTGTACCCGCCGCGCAGCTTGTGGCGCCAGGTGTGGGCGCGGCTGCTGCGTGATCCCCGCGGCATGTTGGGCCTGGCGCTGGTGGTACTGTTCAGCATTATTGCCGTCGTCGGCCCGCCCCTCGCACCGCACGATCCTCGCCGGCTCGATTATGACCGCGAGTACACGCCGCCGTTCTGGCAGGTGCGTTCCCTGGTGAACCTTACCCCTGACCCTGCTTATCCACTGGGCACCGACGGTCAGGGCCGCGATGTGTTCAGCCGCATGCTCTATGGCACGCGTATTTCCATGTCGATCGGCTGGCTGACCGTGCTGTTCACTCTGCTCATCGGCCTGCCGATCGGTCTGCTGGCCGGCTACCGGGGCGGGCTGGTGGATAATCTGCTGATGCGGCTGGCGGATGTCTTCTATGCGCTTCCGACCATCATGTTCTACATCCTGGTGGTCATGCTGCTGCGCGAGACGGCATTCGGTCGCCTGCTGAACGGCCTGGCGATGCTGGTGCTGGCCTTTTCTGCGGTCGGCTGGGTGGGCGTCGCTCGGCTGGCGCGCGGGTCGACGCTCGTGCTGCGGGAGGCGCTGTACGTCGATGCAGGACGAGTCGCCGGTGCAACTACCTTCCGGCTGTTGAGCCGCCACATCCTGCCCAACATTCTCGGCCCGATTCTCGTCTGGGTGACTGCGACGCTCCCGCGCGTCGTGACGATCGAGGCCATCCTGGGCTACCTGCGCATCAGCATCAGCCCTGCAGCCAACCCCGATGCGTTCTACACCCTGAGCTGGGGCGGCATGTTCTACGAGGGCCGGAACGCGCTGCGCAGCGCGCCGTGGGTGCTCATCGTCCCGGCGGTCTGCCTCATGCTGGTCAGCATCGGCTTCACTTTCCTGGGCGACAGCCTGCGCGACGCGCTCGACCCGCGGCGGTAGGCAGGAAGCTGGAAGCCGGCACCTTCTACCGGATTTCCCACACGCACGGCAGCTCGTGAAAGCGGAAGTCCACAGCGGGGAAGGCCCTGGTGAGGATGTCCGTCGCGCGGCGCAGGCCCGGGTTCTCGCTGACCTCGTGGCTCGTCTCGATCATCGCGATGCCGGCCTCCGCCGCAAAGCGGAAACCGTAGTTGTCCGACTCCCCGGCGATGAAGACGTCGCACCCTTGCGCGATGAGGCTCTGCTGATAGTCTACGTTGACGAACAGGCCCAGCCCGCCCCATGGCAGCCCTACGCGACGCACAACCTGGTCCAGGCCGCGCGGCGCGCTGACCCGGAGTGCGGGCATGTCCAGCGCGACCTTGGCGCGCGTGACCAGCTCGCCGACCGTGCAGGGCGGAATCTCGTAGACGCGCACCAGCCGGTCATCGTACACCGGCGCACCGAGCCCGAGCAGCAGGGCGAAGTCCTCCAGGATCGTCAGCACGTCCAGCGACCAGTGCAGCCGGGCATAGGTCAGGCCATAGCGGTCGAGCAGCTCCCGCCGCTGCCGGTTGACCGCCCAGTCGTACCAGCCTGCCGGCGGCGCCGCGGGATCGTGCGCGTTGTATGGGAAATAGAGGCTCTCATGGCCGATGAGCAGCTCGTGGCCTGCTGCGGCCGCGGCCTCGATGGCCTCCGGCGCAGCCATCCAGCATACCGTCGCGCCGGTTACTTCGCGGCTGGCGTCAGGGCCGTGGCGCACGCCTTCCTCATCATCCAGCGGCTTGCCGATAGCCGCTGACACATAATCGAGGACTTCTTGGATCGTTGTCATAATCACCCTCCGAGAACATGAAGAGAGAACGCTGTCTCCATAGTACCACAACATGCCAACCTGCAACCCAGGAACTCTCCCTACGGCGTCCTGCGGAAGATTGGAGTCGAGGCTTCAGCCGGTCAGGCTGGCGGCGCACGTACACTGCCAGACCGGCTAAAGCCTCGACTCCGTCTACATTCGACATCCCAAGCTGCAATGCATCGGCGGTCGTGGTATCATAGGATTGAATCCGCCACGGGAGGCGACTATGGCACACAAGGCGATCCTCTGGGAACCGCTGGCGCCGGGAGACCGGCGGGTGCGCTGCAACCTGTGTGCGCACCGCTGCGTCATTCCTCCCGGCAAGCTGGGCGCGTGCTGCGTGCGCGAGAATGTAGATGGCGAGCTGGTCACGCTGGTCTACGAACGGACGATCGCGCAGCACGTCGACCCGATCGAGAAGAAGCCCCTGTTTCATTTCCTGCCCGGCACGACCGCGTTCTCCATCGCCACGCCGGGGTGTAACTTCCGCTGCGCGTTCTGTCAGAACTGGGAGATTTCCCAGATGCCGCGCGAGACTCACGAGGTCGTTGGCCGCGCGGCGACCCCGCGAGACATTGCCCGCGCGGCGCAGCGAGCCGGTTGCGCGTCCATCGCATATACCTACACCGAACCGACCATCTTCGGGGAGTATGCGCTCGATTGCGCGGCTGAGGAGCGGGCACTGGGGCTAAAGAATGTGTTCGTCAGCAACGGCTACATGACGCCGGAGTTCATCGATCTGATGGTAGGGCGGATCGACGCCATCAACGTGGACCTGAAGGCAGGGCGGGGCGAGTTTTACCGCAAGCTGTCCGGCGCAGCGCTCGAACCGGTGCTGGCGAACCTCAAGCGGCTGCAGACGGCGGCCATCTGGGTGGAGGTCACGACGTTGGTGATCCCAGGCGCGAACGACTCCGACGACGAGCTGCGCTGGGTCGCGGCCTATCTGCACGACGAGCTGGGCCCGGATACGCCCTGGCACATCAGCCGCTTCTATCCGCAGTACCGGATGGCCGACACGCCGCCGACGCCGACGGCGACGCTCGAACGCGCCTGGCTGATCGGCCGCGATGCAGGGCTAAGGTATGTGTATGTCGGCAACGTGCCCGGCAATCACAGCGAGAGCACGTTCTGCCCGCAGTGCGGCCAGGTGGCGGTTGCGCGGGCGGGTTATCAGGTCGGGCGCGTGCGAGTTCGGGACGGTCGCTGCGACCGCTGCGGCGCGGCGATTGCCGGGGTGTGGTGACAGGGTGCGCAGGTGAACAGGTGACGGGGTGAAGAGGTGAAGAGGTGATATGGGCTCACTGCGGTTGCCCTGCTTTCGAGAGCCGTCGGAGTGCAAAGTTTCGCTGGTCGCGCTGTCTTAGGAGGCGCACACCCAACCCGACAGAAGCCTCGACTCTGACTTCATCCCGTCACCCCGTCACCTGTTCTCCTCTTCACATCTTCCCGCGCAGGTACGGGTCCAGGGCGTCGCGCAGGCCGTCACCGACGAAGTTGAAGGCGAGGACCGTGACCAGGATGGCGAGGCCCGGGAGGATGGAGGCCCACGGTGCGGAGAAGACGTACTGCTGGGCTTCATTCACCATCAGGCCCCAGCTTGGGGTGGGCGGTTGCGCACCGACGCCGAGGAAGCTGAGCCCAGCCTCCGCCATGATGGCCGAGGGGATGCCGAGCGTCAGCAGAATCAGGATGGGTGCCAGGCAGTTGGGCAGGATGTGGCGGAACATGACGCCGCCCCGACTCACCCCGACCGCGTGCGCAGCCGCAACGAACTCGCGCTCGCGCAGCGACAGGGTCTGGCTGCGCACGACGCGCGCGGCTGATGCCCACCCGACAACGCTCAGCGCGATGAAGAGGGTGAACAGTGAGGCGCCGAGGGTGTAGGTTACGACCATCGCCAGGATGAGCGAGGGGAAGGCCATCACCACGTCGCCTATACGCATGAGCAGCGTGTCGACCCAGCCGCCGGTATACCCACTGACCACCCCGATGACCGTTCCGATGAACATGGAGAAGAAGGCCGGAATCAGGCCGATTAACAGGGAGATGCGCGCGCCATAGATGACCCGGCTGAAAATGTCGCGGCCGTAGAAATCGGTCCCGAACAGGTGGGCGAGGGAGGGCGGTTGGAACTGATCGTCCAGCACGACGCCGGTCGGGTCGTAGGGCGCAATGAGCGGCGCGGCTGCTGCGGCCAGGGCCAGCAGCGCGACAACGCCGACTCCGATCAGCGCAAGCCGGTTTCGGCGGAAGCGCCGCCAGACGTCCCGACCGAATGTTGTCTGGCGGGATGCAGGCGTAATCGTAGCCGCGGGCAAGGCGGCGGAGGTAGTTGTAACAGGCATCGATATCCAACTGTCCTGCGGGTTCAGGCATCCTTCGACAGGCGATCCTTCGTAGACCAGGGTGCGCCGTGCACCCGCGCAGGATGCTCCAACCGATTCTACTCGTATCTTATGCGTGGGTCCAGGTAGGCGTAGCTGATGTCGGCCAGCAGGTTGCCGATGACGACCAGGACGACTGTCATAATCACCGAGCCCATCAGCAAGGGGAAGTCACGCCGTTGGATCGCGCCCACGCTGATGCGGCCGACGCCGGGAATGCCGAACACGCTTTCGGTGATGACTGCGCCGGAAAGCAGGTCGGCCACCTGGATCGCCATGACGGTCACGACAGGCAGGAGCGCGTTCTTCAGCGCGTGGCGGATCATCACCACGCGGCTGCGCAGGCCCTTGGCGCGGGCGGTGCGCACGTAATCGGAGCTCATGACCTCTAGCAGGCTCGACCGGACGAGCCGCGCGATGACCGCGGCCGAGCCCGCGCCCAGGACGATGGCGGGCATGATGAGATGCTGGATACCCCCGTAACCGGTGATGGGCAGCAGCTTCAGCTTGTAGCCGAGGACGAGCTGGAAGATGAGGCCGGACCAGAACACCGGCACGGAGACGCCGAGCAGGGCCAGCAGGGTGACCAGGTAGTCGCGGCCCGAATACGGGCGCAGCGCAGCGATGATGCCTGCGGGGATGCCGATGCCCCAGGCGACAAGCAACGAGGAGAGGGTGAGCGCCAGCGTCGCCGGAAAGGCCTGCGCCAGCAGCTCACCCACGTCGCGGCGAATCTTGTAAGACTCTCCGAAGTCGCCCTGCAGCACCCCGCCCATGTAGCGCAGGTAGCGTTGGAGCCACGGATCATCCAGATGCATCTCCCGCCGCACCCGCTCGACCACGTCCGGCTGAATGTGCTCGCGCATCATCAGCGCGATGGGATCGCCCGGCACAACCTGGAGCAGGACGAAGGTCAAGAAGGTCGTGCCGATGATGACCGGCACGGCCTGGAGGATGCGGCGGAGGATGTAGGTGAGCACGATGACTCCGAAGACGTAACCGGTAACGAGTAATGCGTAACGAGCAGAAGTGTCTGCTTACTCGTTACGCATTACGCATTACTCGTTAGTCGTCATTCCGTAATCTCGATCCCGTAATACGGCATGTTGCTCCAGCCGTTCCAGGATACCTTGAAGTTCTTCACCTTGGGATGCACGACGAACAGGTGCTCCAGGTGGAAGAGCGGGACGAAGGCGAAGTCCGTGTAGACGATCGTCTCCTCGATCTCCTGGTACAGCTTGTAACGCGCCTCCATGTCGGTCATCGTGCGTGCCTGTTCGAGCTTGTCCTGGACGTCCGCATTGGTGTAGTTCCAGGATCGGGCGACGGAGTTCCGCGGGGCGAAGAAGGTGTAGATGAAGTTGTCGGGGTCGTTATAATCCGCCGACCAACTACTAACATAGTTGCCGAGCTTGCCCTCGCCGCGGGTGCCGAAGAAGGCCGAGTCATCCATCTGCTCGATCTTCGCACGGATGCCTACACCGCCGAGCATGGCAACCAGCGCCTCGTTGATCTTCAGTGTGCTGGGCGAGTCCACGGTCTGGTAGATGGTCATGTCGAACCCGTCTGCCAGGCCCGCCTCAGCCAGAAGGGCCTTCGACTTGTCGGGGTCGTAGGCGAAGCCGGGCAGGTTCGCGTTGTAGCCGGCCAACCCCGGAGCCAGGATGCCTTTCGCCGGTACGCCGGTGCCGTAATATAGCTTGTCGATAAGTGTCTGCCGGTCGATGGCGTACATCAACGCCTCGCGCACCTTCGGGTTGTCGAAGGGCGGAATCTGCTGGTTGATGCTCATGTAGTACGTGCCGACGCGCGGGCCGCTGACGATCTGGTCCTTCCACTCCGGGTCGTCCTGGAACTCCGGAATCTGCGACGTGGCGAGGTCGAGGTCGAACACATCGAGCTCGCCGCTGCGGAACATCAGGGCCTGCGTCTGCGGCTCGGGTACAATCTTCATGATGAGCTTGTCGAACTGGGCCGGGCCGCGGAAGTAATCGGCGAAGGCGGACAGTTGGATCTCGCTGTTGTAGGTCCACGAGTCGACCTTGAACGGGCCGGTGCCGACCGGCTTGATGCCAAAGTCCTCACCGATTTCCTCGACGTACTTCTGTGAAAAGATGCAGCCGGCCGGGGTCGCAAGATTGGCGAGGAACGGTGCGAACGGCGCAGCCAGCGTGATTTCTACCGTGTTGTCGTCGATCTTCTTCAGCCCGGTTGTCTCCGTAGCTGCACCGTCCATGCGTTCCTGCGCACCGGCGATCATGTCCAGGAAGTCGGTGTTGAGGGCCTTCGTTGCAGGGTTGAGCATACGGTCGAAAGTATAGATCACGTCATCGGCAGTCAGGATATCGCCGTTGTGGAATTTCACGCCCTGGCGGAGATGGAAGGTGTACACGAGGCCGTCGGGTGAGATATCCCAGCTTTCCGCCAGGCCGGGTTGAAGCTCGGAAACGCCGGGCGACGTGGTGACGGCCTCGACGAGGCGGTCGTAGACGTTGAGCGGGAGGAAGTACTCCTCCGTCGTCATCTGCGGATCGCCGGTGCCGGGATCACTGGTCTGCGCGATCGTCAGCGTTTTCGCGCCGGCGGCGGCAGCGGGGGCCGGGGCCTGTTGCTCCGCCTGGCCGGCAGCCGGAGACGGCGCCGTCGGGGCGGGAACACAGGCCGCGAGCAAGATCAACACTGTAAGCACGAACAAGAGACGAGGGATGCCAGAACGGGATGCCATGTGAACTCCTCCGGGTTGAATGGATAGGGCGACACGGACGAAAGCTGGCCTGCGCCATTGCAGAGGTTCACGGCAAGGGGAAAACACTACGACAGCGGCATTATAACTTACAGTGACCATGTGTCAAGCGAGGTTTTGTTCGTTTGTTCGTGCAGGGGCGCGGAATCGGCGCGGGGCGCGAAAAGGCCAGGTCAGCCCCTCGCAGGAGGCTGCCTGGCCTTGTTCTCAGTTTCCGGCTGTGACCGGCGGCACGTCCGACCAGTCAGGGATGTCGGGTCCTATGGGCGGCTCGAACAGCACGGTCACGCCTTCCAGCGGGCCGGCCATCCGCCACTTCATGGCGAGTTCGTAGCTGATGTCTGCGACCCAGCCTCGCTTACGCAAGTTGGGCCGGTGTTTGGCCTCGGCACAGTCCACCACCATCAGCGGCCCGTAGACCTCGCCGTCGGGATGCCTTAGCCAGACCTGCTTGCCGATATACTGGGGCTCCAGCAGGGCGACCGCATCCAAGCAGTCAGGACACTCGGGTACGTGGCCCTTCCAAATCCGCCAGTTCCACACTCGTTTCATCAAACTACTGCCGCGCCCGTCGTGTGGACCGGCGTAGTACGTTACTTCGCCGGTCATGGGCGCTTCTGGTGCCTCGTTACTTACTGCTGCTGCGGTCACTTCGGCTGCTGCTGCCTGGTTCGCGAGGGGATGCGTTATCGATACAGCAGTCGCCAATATGATCGATGCAATCAAACTCAAATCTACACTCCGGTGAATGTCGGGTTGCTGGAGCAGCTATACGGCCGCTCCAGCAACCGCAAAATATCACATTTGGAGTATTTTGTCAACCCCGTTTGCCTAAGTGACCGGCATATCACATTTTATTCGTGAATGCTGTTGTTAGCACGCCCGCAGTAACCTGTCACAGCGGGGCGCCTCCTAGCAAATCTTCTCCTTCTGCCACCGGATCAGCTCGTCCCAGGGCGACAGGCGGAGGTCATGCTTCTGCCAGTAGTACTTCAGCTCGTCGGTCGGCCAGTCCGCGTAGAGCTCATCCCACGGCGCCACCTGCATGTGCGGCTGGAGCGATTTCTCCTCGATGTTCTCATCCGCCGGCTGGTAGCGATAGTCGACCGATAGCCGCGCGCGATCACGATCCTGGTGGGGCAGCGACTTGTGGACGGTCGTGCTGACGAAGGTCAGCACATCGCCCACGCGATAGTCCTCTTCGATCCAGGGCAGCCCTACATTGCACAGGATAGCCTCCAGTCCGCCCGCGCCCTCAGCGTGAGTGACGGACAGCACACCCAGCCGGTGCGAGCCGGGCATCACGGCCAGCCCGCCCAGCTCGCGCGGGATGTCGCCGAGCGGAATCCACGCGGTCCAAACGTTCTGCGTGCCCTGGATGTGGATGAAGTCCTGGTGGATCGGTGTGGGCCTGTTGTTGGGGCAGGGCACCATCAGCCGCGCGATATTGCGCGGATGCGGCAGCGTCGGCCTGCCGAAAAGCGTATCGTAGATGCGCAACATCTGTGGGTGATGGGGTAGCGCGTGGAAGATCTGGAGCTTCTGTAGGTCGTGATATGCTGCCTGCGTGACGCCCGTGCCGCCCCAGGATTCCATATCGCGCACGTTTTCGTGGTCGACCCAGCCCTCCATGATGTCGCGGTCTGTGCGCACCATCTTGTGTTTGACCATGATCCCCAACAACTGGCGGCGCACTTCCAGGACATCTTCCGCAGGCAGCAGCCCGCGGAAGAAGAGATAGCCGTCCCGATCGGCGCGGGCGCGCAGCTCTTCCGGCCGGTCGAGCACGGGAGTAGAGTCTTCGAAACCGACAATAACAGTTGGCTCCTGGCTGGTTGTAGCGGTCATATGGTCTTTTGCGCCTCCTGATACCTCGTATGGCAAACAGGGTAGCACGGAACTTGTGCGATGTATGTGGCGTGCCTGCCAATGAGCCAGGACGCCAGGTACGAAGTCTCGCAGGTCGGGTTCGTGCCGCCACTGCCTGACGCCTCGTCCCTATGTGACCGTAGCCTAGCCCCTTGTGGGCGTCCGGCCAGACGAGCCAGGCGGCCACAAGGGCCTAGACTACAGCTTGCCTCGGAATCTGTGCCTACATTTGGAATTCCTGGCGCAAGCCCCGTTTTCTTTGCCTTCGAAGGCTTCCGGTGCTATAATTTGCCGTCAAAACTTTGCGGCGCGGAAGGGGTGCTCGCTTTGCCGATAGATGCTCAAGAGGACAGGGTGCTCGGTCCCGCGGAGGATGCCGGGGCGCCGATCACCCGGCGGGCGCCTGGTTTGGCGCGCGGCCGGTCCTCGCGGGCCCGGCTCCAACGGGTCTTCGAGGTTGCCGTGAGCCTGGTCTTCCTGGGGCTCGCGCTGCGCAAGATCAGCTTTCGCGAGCTCTGGGCGGCACTCACGACGGCCAACTGGCTGTGGCTGATTCCCTGCGTGCTGATTACGGTTGGTCTGCTGCTCCTCAAGGGGTGGCGCTGGCAACTGCTCTTCATGCCGGAACACCGGCTGCCGTTCAAGCCGGTCTTTGTCGCGCTGTGTGCGGGCTATCTCGCAAGCAACGTCTTTCCGGCGCGCGCTGGGGAGCTTGTGCGTCTTGTCCTGCTGGTGAGCGACCAGCCGGTCGATGCTGCGCGCACGCTCTCCACGATTGTCGTGGAGCGCCTGCTGGATGTGTTGACCTTGCTGGTGTTGATGGTGGTGCTGTTGCCCTTTGTGGACCTGCCGCCGTGGATGCGCAGCTCCGGACAGTTGCTCGGCGTGGCCGCGCTGGTGGCCGCCGGGCTGATTGTGCTTCTCTCTTTCTGGAAAGAGCGCTTGCTGGCGCTGGCACACACCATCCTGCGCCCCATCCGTTTCCTGGACCGGCCGGGTGTCTATGCGGCCATCGGGCATCTGATCGACGGGTTCGCCACGTTGCGCGGGCGGCTGGGCCTCGCTCTGATCGGCATCTCGTTCCTGGCGTGGCTGGCCGTCGTCGTGGAAGCCTGGACTGCTGCGGTTGCCGTCCGGCTGGATGCGCCCATCACGGCCATCACGCTGGCCGTGGTCGTCACGTCGCTGGGCATGGTCGTGCCGTCGTCGCCCGGTTACATCGGCATCTTCCACTATCTGGTTACGGTGGCGCTCGCACCGTTCGGCGTGCCCAAAGAGATGGCGCTTTCCTTCGCGCTCGTCTGGCATGCAGCCAACTACCTGACGTTGAGCGGGTCCGGCGTGATCGCGCTGTGGGCGCATGGCACATCGCTCGGCCAGGTGTTGGCGCGCTGGCGCAACCGCGACCTGCCGGCGGAGAGCGCCTGAGGGCAACCATGGAATCCGCTGACCACGCGGCAGCAGGCGACTACCATCTGGTCGTATTCAGCGCGGTGATTATGTTTTAAGGGGGTATGATGCGCATACTGATTACTGGCGGCGCGGGTTTCATTGGTTGCAACCTCGCGGCCGCGTGTATCCGGGCCGGGCACCAGGTTACGATCTATGACAACCTGTCGCGGCGCGGCAGCTCAGCCAATCTGACCTGGTTGAAGGGGCAGTTCGGCGACAGCTTCGCCATCGACCTGGGCGATATCCGCGAGGCCGCGGCCATCGAACGGGCGGCGCAGGGACAGGAGGCCATCTACCATCTGGCCGCGCAGACCGCGGTTACAACCTCGGTCACAGACCCGCGCACGGATTTCGAGATCAACGCGCTCGGCACGTTCAATGTGCTGGAGGCGGCGCGCAAGGCGGGGCAGAACCCGGTCTTCATCTATTCGTCCACGAATAAGGTGTACGGAGGGATGGAGGATGCGCCGGCGGTCGAGCTGGCGACGCGCTATGAGCTGCCGGACTATCCGGCGGGGGTCAGCGAGGCGCGGCCGCTGGATTTCCACAGTCCCTACGGCTGCAGCAAGGGCGCAGCGGACCAGTATGTGCGGGACTATGCGCGTATCTACGGGCTGCGCTCGGTCGTGTTCCGGCAGTCGTGCATCTACGGCCAGCGCCAGATGGGCGTCGAGGACCAGGGCTGGGTGGCGTGGTTCATCATCGCCGCCATCACGGGCAAGCCCATCACCATCTACGGCGACGGCAAGCAGGTGCGTGACCTGCTGCACGTGGATGACCTGGTGGCGGCGTTCCAAACAGCCACCGAGCGCATCGATGTGACCGCGGGACAGGTGTACAACCTGGGCGGCGGCCCGCAGAACACCCTCTCCATCTGGGCGGAGTTCGGACCCCTGCTCAAGGACGTCCTGGGGAAGGACGTCATCCCCGCGGCCTTCCGGGATTGGCGGCCCGGCGATCAGCCCGTCTTCATCGCGGATATCGCCAAGGCGGAGGCCGAGTTTGGCTGGCGGCCGCGCATCAGCGTCCGCGAGGGCATTGCACGGCTCGCCCGTTGGGTCGAGGATAACCGTGATTTGTTTGCATAATCCGGCGGTGAAATAGAACGCTGATGACGCTGATCGAACTGATCAACAGGATATTCATCGTCCCATTTCGCCGTCCGGCCAAGAGGAACTGTCGGTAGCGCATGAAGGTTCTGTTCATCTTAACGTATTACCGGCCCCATGTGAGCGGGCTGACCATCTATGTGGAGCGGTTGGCGCGGGAGCTGGCGGCGCGGGGACATGAAGTCACGGTGCTGACCTCGCACTATGCCGCGCATCTGCCGCGCGAGGAACGGATGGACGGCGTGCGCGTCGTACGCGTGCCGGTGCTCTTCCGGTTCAACAAGGGTGTGTTCATGCCTGCGTTTCCGAGGTACGCGTGGCGTGAGATTCGCCGCGCCGATGTGGTCAGCATCCATCTGCCCCAGATCGAGGCCGCGCTGAGCGCACTGCTGGCCCGCCTCGGCGGGCGCAAGCCGCTGTTGACCTATCACTGCGACCTGCAGATGCCGCCGGTCTGGTATGGCAAGCTCGTAGACCGGTTCACCTACTGGGACAATGTCCTGGCGGGCGCGCTGGCCGACACGGTGGTGGCCTATACCGAGGACTTTGCGCGACACAGCCCGTTTCTGGCGCGCTTTCGGGCAGGCAGCGGGGGGAAGCTGCGCGTCATCCTGCCTCCGGTGGTCATTCCCGATCCTACGCCGGAGGGCATGGCCGCCCTGGCCGCGCGGATCGGGCTGCCCGCAGACGGTGGTACGTCTGTTGAAAGGAGGCCGCGCGTCATCGGGTTTGCCGCCCGATTCGCCTACGAGAAGGGTGCGGATTACCTTATCAACGCCATCCCCCACATCCTGCGCGAGATGCCCAACATCCGGCTGGCGTTTGCAGGGCCTTACGGCAAGGACGTCATCGGGGAGACGATCTGGGATGACCTGCAGCCGCTCATCAAGCAGTACGAGCCCTACCTGACCTTCCTGGGGACACTGAATCCGGCGCAGATGGCGGACTTCTATGCCCTGTGCGACGTGGTCACGGTCGCATCCATCAACAACACGGAATCGTTCGGACTGGTGCAGGTCGAGGCGTTCATGTGCGGGACGCCGGTCGTCGCAACCAATCTGCCGGGCGTGCGCCAGCCGGTCACGATGACCGGCATGGGCGAAATCGTGCCCATTGCGGATGCCGAAGCGCTGGCTGCGGGCATCGTCAAGGTCCTGCGCGATCCGCAGCGCTACATCAAGCCGCGCGGGGAAATCATGCGCCGCTTCGAGCTGAAGCAGACGGTCGATGCGTATGAGGCGCTGTTCCGTGAGAAGGCTCGCCGGGAATAATAGCGTCCAGACCTTCCAGGTCTACGAGACCTGGAAGGTCTCGTAGTGGAAGCCCATGAAAGACTACCTCTCGCTCCAGCTTCAGGATATGGCGCCTCACCGGGCGATCCTGCGCGCCGTCGAATGCCGTTTCATGGCGCGCGTCCCGTTGACGCCGCCGGTGCTCGACGTTGGCTGTGGCGACGGCCACTTCGCGTCGATCGCGTATGACCGGTTGCCGCTCGATGTCGGCATCGACGTAATGGCGCGTGACCTGCCTGAGGCGGCCGCGCGCAAGGATGTATACCGCGAAGTGATGTTCGCCAGCGCGACCGAAATGCCCTTTGCCGACGGCAGCTTCAACACGGTGGTCAGCAACTGCGTGATCGAGCACATCCCTGACAACGCGGCGGTGCTGCGAGAGATCAGCCGGGTGCTGGCGCCGGGCGGGGTCTTTGCAACGACGCTGCCGAGCGAACACTACCCCGACTTCCTGCTGGGCGCGACGGCCCTGCGCAGGCTGGGGCTGGCCGGCGCGGGGCGGGCCTATGGCCGCTTCTTCAATCGCATCTCCAACCACTTTCATGTCTACCCGCCGGAGGAATGGCGGCGGCGGCTGGCGGCCGTCGGGCTCATCGTGGAGGAGCACGCCTACTACTTTTCCCCTGCGGCGCACCGCCGCTTCGACCTGAGCCACTACCTGGGCGTGCCGAACCTGGTCAGCAAGCGGCTGCTGGGCCGGTGGATGCTGTTCGACGCGCAGCGCCGCGTCTTCGAGCGCTGGCTGCGGCCCTATTATGAGGAACCGCTGCCCGCGGTGGGCGCCTACCAGTTTGTCCTGTGCCGCAAGCACGCGGACGGGGGGTGATGGACGTTCGTAATGGGCGCGTCAGCGCCCTGCGGGGTGACGATACAGTTGAGCCCGCGGTCTCACCCGTGGGCTTGCGCCAGGCCGCGCGCGAGTGGGCCAGCATCTTTGCGGTGGTGCTGGCCTTCTGTCTGCCATTTCTGGACTTGGGCAGCGGCCGCCCGCTGACCGGCAACGAAGCGGAGATCGTCCAGTCGCTCGACTGGGCCCTGGTCAACTCACTGCGCGAGCACGGAACATTCCCGCTGTGGAACCCCTATTTACAGGCGGGCCTACCGTTCGTCGCCGATCCCTTCCTGCACGCATACAACCCGCTGGCGACCGTCCCTGTGCTGCTGCTCGGCGTGGAGGATGGCTTCAAGGTTGCCCTGTTCCTGAGCTTCCTGGCCGCGGCCTACGGGGCCTGGCTATTGGGGTTGGCGCTCGGCCTGCGACCCATCAGTCGCGTATGGCTGGCTCTGATGTACGCGTTCACGGGGCAGGCCGTCGCGCGCTTCTTCCAGGGCGAATACGACTTCGTGCTGGGCTTTGCCTGGATTCCCTGGGCGCTTGCGGCCTCGCTGGCCGCGGTCCGCTCTGGGCGGTTGAGGTGGGCCGTGCTGGCCGCGGTCTCGCTGGTGTTGGTGTTCTTTTCCGGCAACGTCTATTACGCGTATTACACGACTGTCGTCATGGTGCTGTTCGCGGTGGTGGCAGTGGTGGGCGTGCAGCGGGATGTTTCTTCGACTGTGGGCGACGCGCAGCGTCGCACGCCTGCTCAGGATGCCTCATCCGCTTCCGGCTACCAGGGCATCCTGAGCGGAGTCTCGCCGTCTGCCCGGCGAGACGCAGTCGAAGGACGCCAGCGCGCTAAGCTGCGGCTAACCTTGCACCTCTCCCGCCTGCGCACCCTGGCCTTCATTGCGGTTTTGGCGCTCGGACTCGCGGCCGTTCAGCTCCTGCCGCTGGTCGAGTTCTGGCCTTCGCTGACCAAGCAAGTAGACCCGCAGCTTGCCGGGTCGCATACCTTCGGTCAGATTCTGAGCGACTACCTTTCGCGCGATCCCTGGCGGCCCGATGCTGCGGCCGCGCAGCCGCCGGAGGAATTCTACGCCTACACCGGCGTCTGGCCCTTCCTCCTGCTGCTGCCCCTGCCGTGGGCGGTGCGCCGGTGGCTGCGCGCGCGGCGCGCGCTCTGGCCGCTCGTGTTTGTCGGTGCGCTGGTGCTCTTCGCGCTGGCATGGGTCAATGTGCGGGCTATGCCGTGGGCGGGCATCTACGCGCGCAGCGAGCTGCTCAACCAGTTCCGCTATCCCACGCGCATGCTTATCTTCGGCGCGCTCGGACTGTTGGCACTGGGCAGTCTGGGATTGGATGCGGTGCTGGCCGTGTTCGACGGGCGGCGCGGCGGGCCACTCAAGTTGTCGGTGCCGGGCGTCGCGGCCTGGCTGGGTGAGCGGGCTGGGTGGGCGCTGTTCATCATCTTCATTGTTGGATCGATCGGTGATGTGTATGTGATGAATCGGCAGCATCTCGGCACGCGTGATCCATACCCGCCAGAGCACCAGACGACTCGTTGGCTGGCAGAGAACGTGCCCGGCGTGTACTACACGGGCAACCCTAACGGCTGGCACGGCGCGCTGGTCGCCAATGGTCTGCGCTACCTCGATGCGTGGTACGGGTTCGCCTTCTACCCACCGCTGAACGGCGCGGTCAACGCGCGCCAGGTGCAGGCCCGGCCCAACTACCAGATCCTGGGCACCGGACTGACGCCGGAGTACCCCGATGCCGTCGCACTTCAGCCGTTCGAGACGCACACTATCTGGCAACTGCCGCACAGCCTGCCGTACGCTTTCGTGGCAGCGCGGTCTGCGTTGAACGATGTGGCGGCCGGCCGCGAGCTCTGGCGCGAGGATGTGATGGCCGTCGATCCGGCTATCGTCACTCCGAATCGCGTCGAGTTGGCGGTCGATGGGGCACCAGCCGCGGACAGCGATTTGGCGCTCGTCATCCTGACGTCGGGGTTCAAGGGATGGCGGCTGGCGGTGGACGGTCAGCCGCGCCGCTGCTCAATGTGGGCGGGTATCTGGCTGCGGCGGTGCAGCCGGGTGCGCGCACCTACGCGTTCAGCTTCAGCCCATCCTCCTTCTGGCTCGGCCTCGCCATCAGCCTCATCAGCGTGCTGGTGTTGGTCGCGCTGCTAGTCGTCGATGTGCGGCGGGCACGCCGCGCTGACCGCCGGGTCGTGCGCACGGAGGCGACCTACGCCGAGGGCGTACTATGGCCGTCCGATCTGTTGCCGCTGGAAGACGGGGCCGCGGTCCGGTTGACCGTGGAGCCGGTGCGAGCGAGCGCAGCGGTCTCTGCGGATGATGCCGAAGCTCAAGGCCCGGGACGCGCGGCCACGGACACCGATGCGCATAGCAAGCGGCTGGCGTGGGCGCTGTTCGCCGTTGCGCTCGGCGTCTATCTCCTCACCCGGCTGTACGCGCTGGACCGCTTCCCCATCTACTTCTTCGCGGATGAGGCTGTCCACAGCGTCCTGGCGGAAGACCTGATCGAGCGCGACTTCCGGGATGTGCTGGGCCGCACCTTTCCGCTCTATTTCGAGGCGGCGGGCAACCGCTGGACGCCGCTGCTGTCCGTCTATGTCCATGCCGTCTCGGTTGCGCTGGCGGGCAAGAGCATCATCGCGAACCGCGCGACCAGCGCGCTCGTCAGCCTGCTGGCGGCCGCGGCCATAGCCCTGATCTTGAAGAAGGTGCTCAAGACGCGGCATTGGTGGATGGGGCCGCTGCTGCTGGCGCTATCACCGGCCTGGTTCCTCCATTCGCGCACCGGCTTCGAGACGGTGATGATGTCATCGTTCTTCGCCGCCTTCCTGCTATGCTATCTGCTCTACCGCACGCGCAACCCGCGCTATCTCTTCGCGGCGGTCGTGTTCGGCGCGGCCACATTCTACACCTACTCTAACGGGCAGATGATCATGGCCGCAGCAGCCGCGCTGCTCCTGTTGTCGGACCTGCCTTATCACGTGAAGCAGTGGCGGACGGTGCTACTGGCGCTGCTGCTGGTCGCCGTGCTGGCCGTCCCGCTGCTGCGCTTCCGTGCCACGCAGCCGGAGTCCATGACGACGCACCTGCGCGCCATCAATTCCTACTGGTTCGAGGACAAGCCGCTGAGCGCAAAGCTCGGTCAGTTCATTGAGACCTACGCCTACGGCCTCAGCCCCGCTTACTGGTTCACGCCGAACGAGCATGACCTCGTACGGCATCGCATGAAGGGCTACGGCAACCTTGCACTGCCGTTTCTGCCGTTCTTTCTCGTTGGCGTTGGGCTTTGCGTGTGGCGCTTCCGCTCTGCGCCGCACCGGGCCGTGCTGCTGGCCGCGCTCGCGGCACCGGCAGGCGCGACACTGGTGGACGTCTCAATTACGCGGGTGCTCGTGTTTGTCGTGCCTGCGACGGTGTTGATCGGGCTGGGGATCGAGACGGTGCTGGCGTGGGGGCTGCGAGTTACTGCCGCAGAGCGCACAGAGGCCTCAGAGAAGAGGAATCGGCCGCTCACCCTGGAAACCGGAGGTTTCGTCGACAGAAGGCATTCCGGTATCTCTGGTCCCTCTATGGTCTCTGTGGCTAAGCTGGCTGTTCCACTCGCGTTAATCATCGTCCTGAGCGGCGCAAGCGTGTGGATGCTGCGGGATGCCCTGGTCAACGGGCCGGGGTGGTATAGCGATTACGGACTGTACGGGATGCAGTGGGGCGCGAAGCAGCTCTTCGCAGAGGCGATTCCGGAGGTCCTGGCTGAGAACCCGGACAACCGCGTCATGCTCACCTCGACGTGGGCTAACGGCGCGGACACCTTCATCCGCTTCTTCCTGCCGGCGGAGCAGCGCGCAAGGGTGCAGATGCTCAACGTGGATTATTATATGAGCGAACGCCGCGCGCTGGATGACAACACCATCCTCGTGATGACGCCGGCCGAGTACCAGCTTGCAGCGGGCAGCCCGAAGTTTGCGCGGGTCGACGTTTACCGGGTGGTCAACTATCCGAACGGCAGCCCGGGCTTCTACTTCGCGCGTCTGGAATATAGTCCGAACTTCGAGGACCTGCTTGCGCCGGAGCGCGAGGCGCGCGTCAGGCCGGTGCAGGGACAGGTGGTGGTGGATGGCCAGCTTGTCGATGTGGAACATTCACCGCTCGATGTGGGCCAGTTGGCCGACCTGTTCGACGGCGAGCCCTTCACGCTGGTCAGGGGGCTGGCGGCCAACCCGCTGGTCTTCGACTTCATCTTCCCGACCGCGCGAGAGGTCAAGGGTCTAGTGGCGGATTTCGGCTCGATGGACTTCAGCCTGACCGTCAGGCTGTACGGGGATGCGACGGGTGAGCCGGTGGTGTATACTGAAGTGTATCGCGGCCAGCCGCCTGATCCGCACGTGACTCTGTCGTTCCCTGCCGCGCCGGAGCAGGTCGGCCGCGTGCGGATCGAGATCGAGCAGCTCAATCCGCCGGTGGACGTGCATATCCATGTGCGCGAGTTCAAGTTCGAATAGCCTGACCCTGACGGTGCTGATGCCCGCATATAATGAGGCGCGCGGGCTGGCGGTCAGTGTTGAGGCGCTGCTGGCCGCGCTGGACCGGCACGGCATCACCTATGAGGTGCTCATCGCGGATGATGCCAGCACCGATGCGACCGGCAGCGTGGCGGATGGGCTGGCGGCCATCCACGAGCAGGTGCGCGTGATCCACCATGCCGTCAACGAGGGCATCGGCGGTGGGTTCATCAGCGGGGTGGCGGCGGCGCGGGGGGAGTGGTTCATCCTGATTCCGGCGGACCTGGCGATGGACCTGGCAGAGCTGCAACGGTATTTCGCCGCAGCAGAGACCGCGGACGTGCTCGTCGGCATCCGGTCGGACCGGAGTGACTATTCAGGCTGGCGGCGGATCGTGTCGTTCGTCAATATCGGGCTGATCCAGTTCCTGTTTGGGATGCGCGAGCGGCAGTTCAACTACATCACGATGTACCGGCTGGTCGTGCTGCGCGCCATGACGGTCGAGTACTGGCGCAGCGCGTTCTTCCATGCCGAGACGATCATTAAGGCGAAGGCACTCGGCTACCGGATCGCAGAGGTCGAGGTGAGCTATGTCCCGCGCGGCACGGGCCGCGCGACCGGCGCACGCCCCGCGCTGATCCTGATGACAGTACGCGACATGTTGCACTACTGGCTGCGGACGCGCGTGATTGGACGGCTATGGAGCACGAAGGCGCGAAGGCCGTGAGTGACCGACCTGATAAGACAGGATTGACAGGATGGCATGAGGGGAAATCCCGTCAATCCTGCAAATCCTGTCCATAGAGGTCAGTGGAGCGATTTTTTCATGCGTTATTCAACTAATACACTCGTAGAGGCTGAACGCGGACCTGTAGTGCCGGGTCTGGTAGACCGGGGGCGCGAGTGGCTGGCAACCAACGCGGCACCGCGCTGGATTCTGGTCGCCATCCTGGTTATTGCTGCATTCCTGCGGCTGACGAACCTCAACTGGGACGAGGGCACGCACATCCATCCGGACGAGCGTTTCCTGACGATGGTTGTCAGTGCGCTGGAACTGCCGCAGAGCCTGGGCCAGTTCTTCGACAGCACGACCTCACCCATGAGCCCCTACAACAAGGGGTACGACTTCTTTGTTTACGGCACGCTGCCCATCTTCATCGTGCGGGTGGTCGCGCAGATTGCTGATGGAGTGAATCAGGCATTCGCGCTCTGGAGTACGGCCTCGGGCACGCCAATCAACATGATCGGCTACGATGGCGTGCATCTCGTGGGCCGCGCGCTGTCAGGGATCTTCGATCTCGGGTGTGTCTGGCTCATCTACATCATCGGCCAGCGGCTCTACAGCAAGCGCGCCGGGCTGCTTGCTGCGTTGTTCTACGCGTTCGCGGCGCTGCCGCTCCAACAGTCGCACTTTTTCACGGTCGATACCTTCGGCACGTTCTTCGCGCTGGTCACGTTCTACTTTGCGGTGCGGGTGGCGCAAGGGGGCGGCTGGGGCACATATCTGGCGCTCGGCGCCGGTCTCGGCGCGAGCGTTGCCTGCCGCATCAATCTTGCGCCGCTGGCAGGCATCGCGCTGCTGGCCGCGGGCATCCGCGTGTGGGAAGAGCTGCAGACGCAGCAGGCGAGCGGGGGTCGGGTCGACCTGCCGTGGGTCAGCATGTTGCTGCAGGCGACGTTGTTCCGGTTCGTGCTGATGGGCGTCGTCGCTATCGCAGTGTTCCGCGTCGCGCAGCCGTATGCCTTCGGCGGCACGTCGCTGCTGGACTTCTCATTCTCCGCCCAGTGGCGCAGCAATATGCGTCAGATTCAGCAGCTCATCGGGGGCGATGCGGACTATCCGCCCGGCCATCAATGGACCAACCGCACGCCATTTGTCTTTCCCTTCGTCAACATGGTCGTCTGGGGCATGGGCTTGCCGCTGGGGCTGGCAGGGTGGGCCGGCTGGCTTGTGGCCACGATACAGGTGGTGCTGGCCTTCACCCGCGTTCCCCCCTTGACCGACCTCGCGCGGCGTGCGCTGGTCAAGTCACACCTGCTGCCGGTCGCGTGGATCGGCGGCATGTTCCTCTGGCAGGGCCTCCAGTACGTCCAGTCCATGCGTTACCTGTTGCCTATCTATCCGCTGCTGGCGCTGGTGGCCGCGTGGGGGCTGTGGGAGGTTACAGGTTTAAAGGTTGCAGGTTACAGGTTCGCTGAGTGGGTGCGCACTCGCCGGTTCCGGTCACCCAACCTGCAACCTGCAACCTTCGAACTTTCCAATCGTCGAGCGGCAAGCTTGGGATATTTTCTGGTTGCCCTCATCGCCATCGGCACGATGCTGTGGGGCTGGGGGTTCCTCGCGATCTACCGGAGGCCGCTCACGCGCATCACCGCGTCGCGCTGGATCTACGCCAATATCCCGGAGGGGAGCGTCATCGCAAACGAGCACTGGGATGACCCGCTGCCGTTCAGCATCGATGGCAACATGAGCTTCAAGCCGTATGGCCGGTATTATGGCCTCACGGACCCGAACACCGGGCAGCAGACCGGGCAGATCACGAACTACGATGAGGATACCGCTGAGAAACGCGAGAAGCTCATCCGGTGGCTGAACGAGGCAGACGTCCTGGTGTTATCGTCCAACCGGCTCTGGGGTTCCATCCCACGACTGCCCATGCGCTACCCGATGACGACAGAGTATTACCGGTTGCTGTTCGAGGAGAAGCTGGGGTTCGAGCTCGCCGGCCGCTTCACATCTTTCCCGACCATCTTCGGCATCGAGTTCGATGATACGGGCGCGGAGGAGGCGTTCAGCGTCTACGACCACCCGGAGGTCCGCATCTATCGCAAGACCGCGGATTACAGCGAGGCGACGGTCCGATCGTACTTCGATCCGATCGACCTGGAGAACACGCTGATGATGTGGCCCAAGCAGGTCAGTCAGGCGCCGACTGCGCTGTACCTGACGCCGGAGGAGGCTGCGCAGCAGCAGGCCGGCGGCACATGGTCTGCAATGTTCGATCTGGCGAGCCTTGTCAATCGTTCGCAGGTGGTTGCGGTCATCGTGTGGCTGCTCCTGCTGGCGGTCTTGGGCGTGGCGGCGTTCCCGTTTGCGTTCGTGATCTTCCGCCGTCTCGCGGACCGGGGCTATGGGGTCAGCAAGACGCTGGGCCTGCTCCTGCTCGCATGGTTGAGCTGGCTGGGGCCGAGTCTGAAGGCGGTTCCGTTCGCGCAGTGGTGGATCGCGCTGGCGCTGGGCCTGCTCATCGGGCTGTCGGGCGTCGTCGCGTGGCGGACGCGGGCCGCGCTGCGCCAGTTCGTTCGCGACCGGGGCGCGCTGCTGCTCACCGAGGAAGCTGTCTTCCTCGTGCTGTTCGGCCTCTTCCTGCTCATCCGCATCGGCAATCCTGACCTGTGGCATCCGGCGCGCGGGGGCGAGAAGCCGATGGAGTTCGCGTATCTCAACGCGATCATCCGCTCGACCCATTTCCCGCCCTATGACCCGTGGCACGCGGGCGGCTACATCAACTACTATTATTTCGGCTGGGTGATGGTCGCCGTGCTCACGAAGCTGACCGGCATCGTGCCGTGGGTCGCGTACAACCTGGCCGTGCCGACCCTGTTCGGCCTGACCGGGCTGGGTGCGTTTGCGGCGGCCTTCAATCTGGCTGACGGTGACCATGCGACGGTGCTGCCCGGCGAAGAGCCGGCCTACCAGGGGATGCGCATCGGGCCGGTCCTGGCGGGGCTGGCGG
>JAKPQT010000354.1 GCA_029555885.1 Chloroflexota bacterium
CAATGTAGATTTTCTGCGGCATGTTCGCCTCCCGGTGTTATGCCTCCACCATAACACAAGAAGCGACATGCATCAAAACGTCAGTGGTGAGGTACTAGTTCTTTCCTCCCTATAGCGCTCAAGGCTAATGCGAGGGAAGCTCATTCCAACATCCTTCAATGCTACTTCTAGCTCACTAAACAGCGCGTCTCGCATCTTTGGCCCAGTAAGGTCTCGATAGTGATACACGCGCATAGACTGAGCGAGAATCAAGCCTTCGTCTAAGAACAGCAGAAATAACATTCTTTCGAACGAACTCTGCTCTTCACTCCGGGGTTGTTGCTGATCGTCATACTGCTCCACATCGAGTGCTCCTTCGTGAGCAAAGTACCCGAATACAACATTACCTTGACGTTCGCAGTTTAGAAAGCCTCGGCGTCTTTGTCCTACGATGCGCCAACCTCCCTTCACGATCATATTTGCGATGAGTTCGCGTTGTCGTTCGGTGACGTTGTGCCACTCGGGAACCTTAATACGATAGAGGACAAGAGTCGTGTTTTGGTTGCTTTCAGTCGGCATTATGCTACTCCTTGACGAACCTGCGGTCTCTTTTCTGCAGCACTACTACAATTTGTATACGATCGCATACAAATTGTAGTCAGATGCGAGGCATCAGCTGACCCTTATGCCACGCGCACGGGCCCGCCCGTGCGGCCGGAGCGGTAGACCGCGTCGAACAGCGCGACGGCCTGGCGCCCGTCCTCGCCGGTGATCGCGGGGGCGCGATCCTCGGTGATGGCTGCGACGAAGTCGGCCACCTGCCGCCGCGTGTAGTCGCTCATGATGTCCAGCGTCTCGATGCGGCGGCGGTCCTCCGCCTGCCAGCCGGGCAGCAGCTCCATCTCGCCTGCCACAGTCCACAGGTCGTTGACCGGCGGTTCTACGGTCGCGGTCTGGCCGACGAAGAACATCGAGCCGCCGTCGGTCTGCACGCCGACTGTCGCGCCGTTCGAGCCGTGGACGTGGATGTTGCCGTGGATGCCGGGGTTCTGGCAGTTGCTCACGACGAGGCTGCCGAGCGCGCCGTTGCGGAAGCGCAGCGCAGCCACCGCCGTGTCCTCGACTTCGATGTACGGGTGCGTCAGGTTGTCCCAGTAGCCGCACACTTCCTCGACCGGCCCCATGAACCACTGGAACAGGTCGAGCTGGTGCGAGGTCTGGTTGACCAGCACGCCGCCGCCCTCGGCATCCCACTTGCCGCGCCAGGGGTCCATCGCGTAGTATTCGGGCCCGCGCCAGCCGAGCACGGTCACGGTGCCGAGGATGGGCCGGCCGATTTTGCCCGCGTCGATGGCGTCCTTGACGCGGCGCACAGGCTCGTACCACCGCCGCTGGCTGACCACGCCGAGCTTAACGCCGGCGTAGGCTGCGGCCTCGATCATCGCGTCACACTCCGCAGGCGTCACGGCCATCGGTTTCTCGACGAGCACGTGCCGTCCCGTCCGGAGCACCGCGACGGCCTGCTCAGCGTGCTGCGGGTGGGGCGTGCAGATGATCGCCGCGTCGACCGCGGGGTCAGCCAGCAGCGCGGGCAGGTCGGTGTACGGCTGCGCGCCGTACTGCGCAGCGAAGGCCGCGGTACGCTCCGCGTTGCGCCCGCAGACCGCTGCAAGCCGCGCCCCGGGCAGCGCGGCCAGGATGCGTGCGTGGATGTGGCCCACTTTGCCCGGGCCGATGATGGCAAAACCAAGCTCACTCATGGGGGATCCTCTTTGGTTTGAACCGCCTTTTACTCATTACTCGTTACTCATTACGTATGAGAACGAGTAACGAGTAACGAGTAATAGACCCATCGCGGTTCCAATCTACGGCTTCAGCACAATCTTGATGGCGTCGAGCTGGCCCTTCGCCAGCTCCGTCACTACGCGCGGCCCCTCGGAGAGCGGCAGGACGTCCTCCACGAGCGCCATGACATCCACGCGGCCCGACCGGATGGCCTCGATCGCGTCCCCGAACTCCCGGTTGAACGCGTATGCGCCGCGGATGGTAATCTCGCGCGTGACGATGGACGGCATGTTGACCTCGATCACCGGCTGCGAGTTGCCGATCCAGGTGACCTGCCCGCCGGGACGCACCAGTTCGAGCGACTGGCGGGCCGTGGCTGCCGCGCCGACGGCCTCGATGACGACCGGCGCGCCGGACGGCCCCGCATGCTCGTGCACGATCGCGGCCAGGTCGGCCTCGCGCGGGTTGACGGTCACATCCGCGCCGAGCCGCCGCGCGACCTCCAGCCGGTGCGGGCTGAGGTCGGTGACGATGATCGTGCCCGCGCCCTTCAGCCGGACGGCCATGAGGGTCAGCAGGCCGATGGTGCCCGCGCCGAAGATGAGCACGGTGTCCATGAGCCGGATGGGGGTCAGGTTGGCCGCGTGCATCCCGACGGCCAGCGGCTCGACCATCGCGCCGGCCTCCCACGACACCTCCGGCGGCAGGGGGTAAAGCTGCCGCGCGGGCACGCGCACCGCGTCCGCGTACGCGCCGTCGGTGGTCATCATGCCGAGCCCGCTGCGGTTCATGCAGATATTGGGCAGGCCTGCGCGGCAGTTGGCGCACGTACCGCACGAGATGGTGGGCAGGACGGTGACGCGCGCGCCCGGCTCCCAGCCGGTCACGCCCGCGCCGACCGCGCTGACCTCGCCGGAGAACTCATGGCCCATGATCATGGGCGGGATGCGCCGGCCAGTCGAGCCGGTGAAGCCGTGGACATCCGACCCGCAGACGCCGACCGCGCGCACTGCCACGACTACCTCGCCGGGCTGCGGCTCCGGGTCGGCCACTTCGCGCAGCGGCATCTGCCACGGCGCTTCATATACGAGTGCTTTCATGATGGGTCCTTTTTCGGGTTGTTGGGGGATTTCCAGACCTTCCAGGTCTTTGAGAAGCTCACGCGAAGACGCAAAATGCGCTAAGAATAGATACCTTTGCAGTCTTTGCGCCTTGGCGTGAGATCGTTTCAGCTTCTTCGAATACATACGCGCAGCGCAGGTCTTGGGCGGGAAGGCTAGAAGGCCTGCTCCATGCGCGCGATCAGTTCGTCCATCACCCGATCATACTCCTCGTTCACGACCTGCCGCGCCGGATCTGCATCGTACCACGCGACAATCTCCCGCGCGCCCTCGCTGAACGGGGTCGTCGCGACAAAGCCGGGCACGAAACGCTTGATCTTGCTGTTATCGAAGATCGCGCAGTAGGTCTTGTCACCCAGCAGGCCCCCACCCCATTGCGCATGGTAGCGGATGATGACCGCAGAGGGCACATGGACGATGCGCAGTTCCGCTCCCGCAGCGCGCGCCAGCGTCGCGTATATCTGGTTCCAGTCGAGCCACTCATCCGAGGTGATGTGGAACGCCTCCGCGATGGCCCGCGCGTTGCCCAGCAGCCCGACCAGCCCCTTCGCCAGGTCGCGTGAATGCGTCAGCACCCAGAGCGAGGTCCCGTCGCCCGGCACGACGACCGCCTTGCCCTGGCGCAGCCGGTGTACGCCCGTCCAGCCGCCCGCGCCCGGCACCTTCGTCTGGTCGTAGGTGTGGGAGGGCCGGATGATCGTGTACGGGAACTTCTCCTCCCGGAACGCCCGCACGAGCCGCTCCTCGCATGCGATCTTGTCGCGCGAGTACTGCCAGAACGGGTTGTCGAGCAGCGTCGACTCGGTGATGGGCAGGCTGGAGGGCGGCTTCTGGTAGGCCGAGGCCGAACTGATGAAGACATACTGGCCCGTGCGCCCGCGGAAGAGCTCGATGTCCGCTTCGACGTGCTCCGGCTTGAACGCCACCCAATCGACGACCGCATCGAACATCCGGCCGGCCAGCGCGGCCTGTGTCGCGGCCCGGTCACGGATATCCGCGTGTACAACCTCTGCGCCCTCGGGGACCGGATGCGTGCTGGAACGTCCCCGGTTGAGCAGCGTCAGCTTAATGCCGCGTGCCAGCGCCAGCGCCGCGCACGATGAACTGATGACTCCCGTCCCGCCGATGAACAAAACCCGCATGTGATACCTCCACAATGGTTTGAAGGCTTATGACGGCTGATGGGACAGGAATTGATAGGTCAACAAAAAAGCTATCAGCGGGAATCAGTCCAATCAGCGTCATCAGCGTTCTATTGTCGTTGCGCCAGCGGCTCAAGATGCCGCACGAAGTGGCGTTCGAGCGCGGCATAGTGCGCTTCCTCGTGCGCGTTCAGCCCGGCAAACAGCCGCGCCTTGAACTGCTGCGTCGTCAGCACGGAGCCAAACGTCACATGGAGCACCTGCCGCGCATCGAACTGCTCCAGCAGGCCGGGCAGGTCGGCGTCCGTGAGCGTCTCGGGCCGCGGCACGCGATTGAGCGAGCCGGAGACATGGTAACTCGCGCGGTCCGTCTCGTAGCGTTCGATGGCGAACGCGTAGATCTCTCGGAACAGCGCGGGATCGAACCCGGCCGTTGCGCGCAGGGCCTCGAGATAGCTGGTGCCCGCGGTCTTGAGGTGCAGCAGGCCGCGCGCATGGGCCGCGGCGCGCTCGTAGATGCTGAACTTGTCGGAGCCGGTGTGCAGGCTCAGCTTGTACGGGCCGAAGTGGGCCGCGATGGCCGCGTGGCCAGCGAAGTCGGCGTCGAACTCCGAGAGGCTGCCGATGTAGTCCACGCCTTTCTCGAAGCGGCCCACGTAGCGCGGGGCCAGGCTGACCCAGCGCACGCCCAGCCGGTGCAGCTCGTTAGCGACAAAGAGGTGTTCGGCGTGGGTCGTCGGCGTGTCCGTCTCGTCCACCGACACCTCCAGCTCACACGGCCGCCCGGCCATGACCGCCAGCAGGTGGCGGTACATCGCGGCGACGTGCGCGACCGCCCGGCCGTATTTGACTGCGGCCCGGTAGAGCGTCACCTCATCCAGGCTGAGCGCCCGGTCCGCAAGGTCGAAGCGCCGCCCGGCGTAACGCTCGGCCAGCGCGGACGGCGAGCTGTCGAGCTGCGCCCAGGGCAGGGCCATGTATCGCTCGCGCAGCGTCGTGGCATCCCCGCGGTCCGCGGTCGGGTCCACGTGCTCACCCGGGTCGATCGTATAGAAGGTGAAGCCCGCGGCGGCACAGCGGTCGATGTCCTCCGGCGTCTTGAGGTGGTCGGCGTCCGCGCCGACCGGCGCGCGCCAGCCCCCTTGAAATGCGCCCCACAGCGCGTCATCCATCACATCGTCAGGCGACCGGCCCGTGCGCGTCATCTCGCGGATGGACTGCTGTGCGAAGATCATGGCGATGGGGTGGGTGGCGTCGCGGGCGCTCATCTGCTGCGCAGCGCGCACGTGGCCCGGCGTCGCGATGCCCAGCCGGTCGCCGCAGCCCGCGGAGGTCGCCAGTCCCAGCGGAACGGGCCGCAGCCAGGGCAGCGCGTCGCGCAGCGCGGCCGCATTGGCGTGCGTCAGCGGGCACAGGAGCAGGTCGCGGCCTGCTGCTTCGCTCCGCTCCCCCGCAAAGTTTGGCGGCAGCGCGGCGCCTGTCGCAGCGAGCACGCCCAGACGCTTGTCGCCGGGCGCCAGGCGGGCGAGGAAGTAGGTGGTGCCTGCACTTTCGACTACAGAACCGGCGTACACGGGTAGGTCGATACCAGCGATCTCGAGAGGGGCCATAAGCGGTTCCTTTAGTGAGCCTGGGTTGATATGCATGTGCGCACTATTTTAACATGGTGTCGCAGCAGAGGGAAATGGGCTGCTGAAGTGGCATCGCGCGGCCTTTGGCTGTCCCCTCGAACCGGCGGTATAATCGCGCCACGCACTCATTCTGTCGCTGGATTTCTCAGGAGCAGCCGTGACGAACACAATCTATCCCCTGATCGGCATTCCGGCCTCGACCGCGTTTGGCCCGGATGCCTTCAGCCCCTACACCTACCGCTTTGAAGGCAGCTACACTGCCGCCCTCGCAGCCGCGGGCGGCACACCGGTCGTCATTCCGCTGAATCTGCCCCTGCCGGCCCTGCGCAGCCTGTTCGAGCGGCTGGATGGCCTGCTGCTGGCCGGCGGGGTCGATGTCGATCCCGCGCAGTACGGCGAGCCGCGCCATCCGGACCTGGGACAGGTGGACGCGGCGCGTGACCATGTGGAGCTCACGCTGACGCGCTGGGCGCTGGACGCTGACCTGCCGGTGTTCGGCATCTGCCGCGGCATCCAGTTGCTCAACGTCGCCGCGGGCGGGAGCCTCTGGCAGGATATCCCCGCGCAACTGCACCGCGAGCCGCGGCACAACTACACCACCGCGGAAAGCCCGCGCGGCCGGGCCACGCACGGCGTGCAGATCGTGAGCGGCAGCCGGCTGGCGGGGGTGATGGAGACCTGCGACGCGATGGTCAACAGCTACCATCACCAGGCCGTCAAGCGGGTGGCAGACGGCTTTGTGGCCGTTGCGCACTCGCCCGACGGCATCATCGAGGGCATCGAGAACCCCGCGCGACGGTATGCCCTGGGCGTGCAGTGGCATCCGGAGGGCATGGTCGACACGGAGCCGACCGCGCCGCGGCTGTTTGCGGCGTTCGTCGCGGCCGCGCGGGAACGCGCTGCGGCCACGGGACGGCAGCGGAGCACCCTGAGCGCAGTCGAAGGGGCGGTCCGGTGAAGTGTGCCGGCTGCGACGGCCAATGAGCGCGGCAGAGACGGGCGGCCCCGCGCCGCTCGGCGTCTTCGATTCCGGCGTAGGCGGGCTGTCGGTCGTGCGTGAGCTGCTGGCGCAGCTCCCCGGCCATCCGCTGATCTACCTGGCCGACCAGGCCCATGCGCCCTACGGGGAGCGCGGGCTGGCCGAGATTCGCGGCCTATCTGAGGGCATCACCCGCTTCCTGCTGGCCGAGGGCGTGCGGCTGATCGTCGTCGCCTGCAACACGGCATCCGCGGCCGCGCTCCACTGGCTGCGCGAACGCTTCCCCGCAGTGCCTTTCGTGGGCATGGAGCCCGCGGTGAAGCCCGCGGTCGAGCGGACGCACGCAGGCCGGGTGGGGGTGCTGGCGACCCGCGCGACCTTCCAGGGTGAGCTGTTCGCCAGCCTGCTGGCGCGCTACGCGGCCAATGTGACGGTTCACACGCGCGTCTGCTCGGAGTGGGTCCCGCTGGTTGAGGCAGGCGAGCTGGACAGCGCGCGGGCGCGCGCGGCCGTCCGGCGGGACCTCGCACCCCTGCTGGCCGCGGGCGTTGACGAACTCGTGCTCGGCTGCACCCATTATCCCTTTCTGCGCCCGCTGATCGAGGAGGCCGCAGGGCCCGCGGTGGAGATCATCGACCCCGCGCCCGCGGTGGCGCGGCAGACGGGCCGCGTGCTGGCGCGGCAGGGCTGGCTCGTGGAGCCGGGGGGCGCGCCGGAACATCGCTTCTTCACCACGGGGGACTCTGCCGCATTCAGCCGCGCCCTGGAGCATCTGC
>JAKPQT010000366.1 GCA_029555885.1 Chloroflexota bacterium
CAGCGGGCGCACCTCGGCGGTCGTCGCGGTGAAGCCGTGCAGCAGCAGCACGCCGTCCGGCCCGCCCTCCCAGAAAAAGCTATCACCTTCCAGGTGTGGATTGACCAGTTGAAGATCCGCCACAGGGTCTCCTTATGTTAATTGTGATGCAAAACGGGGATCGTCGCATTGGCGATCGGCATGATGCCGATGCGCGCGTGTGCAGGCAGGCCCGGCAAGGCCAGCGCCAGCGCCTCATCCAGGCTCGCGACCGGCTCCAGCAGCAGCCGGCGCACGAAGTCCGGCGCCATGTCCGAGAGGAACAGCACACGCATCCGGCTGCCATCCCGCGCGAGCTGCCAGGCTTTGTGCGGCCCGATGCGGAAACCTTCACGGCTGTAACGCTCCAGGACCGCCGCGTGCGAGGTCATGCTCGGCGCCAGGATCCATTCCTCGTAGGCCCGGCTGCCCGTCCCTTCCGGGCACGCGATGGCAAGAATGACCGTCCCGCCCTGGCGCATGACCGGCGAGGCATGGCCGAGCGCCTTCTGCCCCTGGTACAGGTTGATATCCTTCGGGTGGCCGCCTGCGGAGACAATCATCAGGTCGTACGGCGCATCCACCTCGCGCTGGTAGATGTCCCGCAGCAAGGGGATGCCGCGGCGCATCACGTCCACCGGGTCGCCGGCCAGTGCGTGGACGATACCCTTCTCCTCGTTGAGCACCGCATTCAGCGCGTAGTCCACGCCGATGAGCCGCCCGATTTCCTCGACGTCCACCCGGCAGGGGTTGTCGTCGTAGCGGTTGATGCCGCTCCGGGGATCGGCCATCCACGCGTGGTTGGTATTGATGGTCTCCTGGGCGGTCACGCCGATCGCCGCGCTCTTGACGCCGCCGGAGAAACCCATGAACTGGTGCGGTTCGATGTTGCCGGTGACGATGCGCAGCCCGGCTCCGTGCCAGCGGCGGTTGACGCGCACGGGGGTGCCGGCCGCAGTCTCGCCCACGTAGACCATCTGCTCGTCCGCGCGGCTGTCATGGCTGACAACCGGATAACGTGCGATGATCTCAGGCGGCAGGATGAGGGGGAAGTCCTCCGGCGGCATCGGGACGTGCGTGCCGGTGGCAATCAGCAGGGTGATGTCCACCGGAGCGAACCCGCGCGCCTCCAGCCGGCGCAGCAGGGGCGGCAGCAGGAGCGCGTGGGGTACGGGCCGGGTCTTGTCGTTGACCGCGATGACGACCGGGCCGGCCCTGTCGGGCAGGGGTGCAGCATCCAGCGCAGCCTCGATCAACGCCGCGGGGTCTGCCGCGGCGGGCATCTCGCGCGGGGCGAGCAGCTCGACGGTCCAGCCCGCGCGCTCCGGCAGGCTGAACGTCAGTTCGCGTTTGCCGTATGGCAGCCGGTAAGTCAACACTACGACCTTCTTTCCGTACGATAGCTCACGCAAAGACGCAGAGGACGCCAAGGATAATCAGTTCAGCAACTTTGCGCACTCTGCGCCTTTGCGTGAGGGCCGCTTACCCCCCGCCCATGGGCGGAAAGAACTCCACCCGGTCGCCGGGGTGCGCAACCTCGTCCAGCTCCGCCAGCCGCCGGTTGACCGCGACGAACGCGACCTCACCGAGGGGCAGGCCCAGCCGCTCGGCCAGGGTGCGCAGCGTCAGCGGGACGGCGTCGGGCCATTCGATCCACGACCGCCGCTCCGCGTCATAGAAGCTCAGATGCCCGCCGAGGTGAATGTGCATGATTACAGGTCGGCGGCCCACTCGATGCCCAGCGCGGCCAGCTTCCCGCGGGTCGGCATGGTCGTCTGCGGGTCCCAACCTTTGATTTCGTACAGGTCGGTCAGCGCGCGGGCGAAGTCGTCCTTCGGATACGCCACGCCCGCCAGCGCACCGCCTTCCAACGGCTCGAACAGCCGCGCAGGCAGCGTGTCATCTGCGCGGCTGAACCCCTCCCGCACGTTGAAGATGCGCGCCAGGTTGGTCGCGCGCTCGCCCGTCTGCAGCAGTTCCTCGACGGTCACGTCCCACCCTGTCGCGGCATGGACGACACCCACCACTTCGTCCACCGAGATGAATGACCGGGGGGCCGGGCCGAAGTAGCACAGCCCGACGACACGCTCCAGGCTGCTCCAGTTTTCGAGCAGCGCATAGGCCGCGACCTTCTTGCGGCTCAGGTCGCGCGGGGCCAGCGACTCGCGGATGCCCAGCGGCAACGCGCCCTTGAAGCCGGCCGATTCGGGGTTCGCCAGCATCGGGTCATGGAACGCAGTGAGGTGATCTGCGCCCGTCTCGGAGACGGCGTAGCCCAGCCCCACGCCCACCTTGCCTCGCGGGTCGTGCATCGGCAGTTCCTGGCCCTTGACCTCGATAGCGAAGTAACGCGCGTCGCCGCCGATGACCTCCGCGGCGCGCCGCGAGCCCTCGGCCAGCAGGTTGCCGATGCCCTCGCGCCGTGCGATCAGCTCCACGCAGCGCACCATCGCTTCCGCATTGCCGAACCGCAGGTCCAGCCCGCCGGTGTCCTCCGGCCCGATCAGCCCATGCTCGAAGCACTCCATCGCAAAGGCAATCGTCGCGCTGGTCGAGATGGCATCCAGCGTGTAGCGGTTGCACAGCTCGTTCGCCTTGGCGACGGCCTGCAGGTCATCCACCATGCAGTTCGACCCGAACCCGGCCACCGCCTCATACTCCGGCCCCCCGTACGCGCTGCTCACCTGGTAGCGGTCATCCACCCCAACCTCGCGCTTGCAGCGCACCGCGCACGCATAGCAGCTGCGCCGCGCAGTCAGGATCTCCCGCTCGTAGGCCTCCCAGCGCAGATTGTCTGCGCCCTCGAACGCGCCGCTGCGGAAGTTGCGCGTGGGCAGGATGCCCGCAGCGTTCAGCCCGGCGGTCAGCCCCGGCGTGCCTTTCTCCTGCAGGTCCCAGCTCTGCGGATGCTGCTTGACCAGCTTCGCCAGCCGCTTGCCGAGGTCAGCGACGGCATCGGGGTCGCGCGCGAGGCTCAGATACTTGTCCGACCCGCGCACGGCGATGGCCTTCAGCCGCTTGGAGCCCATCACCGCGCCCATGCCTGTGCGCCCGTTGAAGTGGCGCAGGTCGTTGGTCAGCGCGGCGAACCGCACGAGGTTCTCGCCGCCCGGTCCGATCTGTAGGACGCGGGTCAGCTTGTCGCCCAGCTCGGCACGGATGGTCGCCTGGGCTTCCTCCGGTTCGCGGCCCCACAGGTGGCCCGCGTCGCGCAGCTCCGCCCGGTCGTCCTGCACGGACAGGTAGACCGGCTCCGCGGCCTGCCCGGTCACGACGATGGCTTCCCAGCCGGCCATCTTGAGTTCCGGCCCCCAGAAGCCGCCCGCCTCCGACTCGCCGTAGGCGCCCGTCAGCGGGGAGCGCGCGGCCGCGGTGAAACGGGTGGCGGTCGAGAAGGGTGCGCCGGTGAGCAGCCCGTTTGCCAGGACCAGGACGTTGTCCGGGCCGAACGGATCCGCGCCTCGCGGCATGTGCTTCAGCAGGAGATATGCGGCTAGGGCGCGGCCGCCCGGATAGAGCCGGTAGTCCGCCTCGCTGATGGTCTCGGTGTGCAGGCTGCCGGTCGTCAGGTCAACGTACAGAATCTTGCCGGTGAAACCGTAGGTCATAGCATCATCTCATCTCATGGAATGAGCCGTAGTTTATCACATTCTGCCCCTTTTCCTAGCCCCAGCCTTCCGCGGCCACCTGCGCGGCGAAACGCGCGTTGGCTGCGCGCAGCGCACTCTCCGATTCGATGCCGCGCGCAAGCGCCCAGCCGACGAGGCTGAACAGCGCATCGCCCAACATCTCCGGCGTGACCTCCGCGTCAGGCGAGAGCGCGGCCAGCGCGGCCCAGGGCTCGGCATCAGGCGTGTGCGGGCGGAGCCGCGACATGCGGTCGAGATAGGACTCGGCCTGGGCCAGCGCGGGCAGCCCCGCGGGGACGCCTGCGAGAGGCGAACGCTGCTTCTCACCGTTCTGTGCGCGCTCCGCCGCCTTGATCGCCTCCCAGTTCGCGAGCACTTCGTCCGTACCGCTGACCACCTCATCGCCAAAGACATGGGGATGGCGGCGGATGAGCTTCGTAACGATCCGGTCAATTACCTCAGGCAGCCGGAACAGGCCTTCCTCAGCAGCAATCTGCGCCTGGAGCGCCACCTGGAGCAGCAGGTCGCCCTGCTCTTCCAGAACCTTCTGCGGTTTGCCGCTGTCCAGCGCAGCCAGCAGCTCGTAGCTCTCCTCCAGCAGCGACGCGCGCAGCTTGTCCCACGTCAGCGCGCGGTCCCACGGGCAGCCGTCCGGCGCACGCAGCCGCGCGGCGACGTTCTGCAGGGCCTCGAAGGTCGCGGCCATCGCGCGCTGCGGCAGGAAGATGTCCAGAGAGGTCTCACCTGCACCTGTCGCGTCCTCAGCCAGCGCGGCCAGCGTTGTCTCCCGGCGCCGCCCACTCATTAGGAGCACAACGGGGTGCTCGGACGGATACGCCTGCAGCAGGACGGCCGCAAGGCGAGGCAATTCGGCGGATGTCGCAGCCAGTACGAGGACGGGCTGGGCCGGGTCGAGCTGCGGATAGTGCTGGCGGGCCAGGGCGCCGGCATGGAGCAGTTGCAGGGTTTCCAGTTCGGGCGCGTCAAGCTGCTGCAGCGCCGTGGTGACATCAGCGGGCGTGAATGGCATGGGCTACCTCCGGAGGGGATTATAGCCGCCGTACGGCTTTGGGCGAAATAGACCCATTGTGCTATATTCCGCCGCGGCTTTTCGCCGCGCTGTCATCGCCGCCCAGAGGTTCATCACCATGCCCGACCCGCATCTGCTCATCCACCGACCCATCGGCCGCACCGGCCTGACAACCCCCGCGCTGAGCTTCGGCGCGGCTCCGCTCGGCACGTTGAGCTATCTCAACAGCGTCGATTCCGATGCGGAGGCCGTCGAGGCCATCCGGCACGCGCTCGACGCAGGCATCTCCCTGTTCGACACCGCGCCGTCGTATGGCGAAGGGACGAGCGAACGGCGCCTCGGCCTGGCGTTGAGCGGCGTACCGCGCGATAGGTTCGTGCTGGAGACGAAGGTCGTCAGCCGGATGGCGGACGTTCTGCCGGACTACAGCCGCAATGGCGTGCTACGCAGCCTCGCAGAGAGCCTGGACCGGCTGCGTCTCGACCGGATCGACATTGCATTGATGCACGATCCGGAGCAGCGCTACCGGGAGGCGCTGGACGTCGTCTATCCTGTGCTCGCGGAGCTGCGCAGGGCGGGCGCGCTGCGGGCCATCGGGGTCGGCATGATGAATCAGTGGCGCACGCTGATGGACTTTGCGCGCGACGGAGATTTCGACTGTTTCCTGCTGGCCGGGAGATATCACCTGCTGGAACAGGATGCGCTGCCATTCCTGGACCTGTGTCACGAGCGGGGGATTGCCGTGCTGCTCGGCGCGGTCTACGCGACGGGCATCCTGGCGACCGGCGCGGTGCCGGGCGCGCGCTACGAGTATCGCGAAGCGCCGCCGCCCATCCTGGAGCGCGTGCGCCGCATCGAGGCCATCTGCGCGGCGCACCGCGTCCCGCTCAACGCGGCCGCGCTCCAGTTTCCGCTCGCCCACCCGGCTGTGACATCGCTCGTAGTCGGCATGCAGCGGCCCGCGGAGGCGGATGCCAACCTCGCTGCGCTGGCGCATCCCATCCCCGCCGCGCTCTGGGCTGACCTGCGCACCGCGGGCCTGCTGGACGAACGCGCGCCGTTGCCGGGGTTCGCCTACCGCGTGAACAGCGTCCCCCGCACGTAGTCTGCCTCGTCGCTCGCCAGGAAGGCCAGCACACGCGCGATGCCATCCGGGCTGCCCATCTCCTGCCGCGCTCGCGCCACTGCGACCTCTGGGTCGCGGCCCTCCCGCACGGCCTGCGCGGCCACCACGCTGAGCTTCATGGCCGTCACGATCTCACCGGGGCAGATAACGTTGACGCGCACCCCGCGCGGGGCGAGCCGCGCAGCCAGGGTCATCCCCAGCCCGTTGACGCCGCCCTTGCTCGTCCCGTAGGCCAGCGATGAGCTGGGGCCGCTGACGCCTGCGCCGGACGCAATCAGAAGCATCACGCCATGCCCGCCGGTGGCGAGCAGGGGCGTGGCATACTTCGCACAGAGGAACGTGCCCTTGACGTTGATATCGATCACCGACGTGAACTCGTCCAGGGTCATTTCCTCCGGCTGCAGGAAGGCGCCCTTCAACACGCCCGCCGCGCAGATGAGCACGTCGAGCTTGCCGTGGCGCTGGCCCAGCCCGGCCATTAACACCCGTACCTGAGCCTCGTCTGCGACATCCACCTCCGCAAACCGCGCCCGGCCGCCCGCGGCGCGAATCTCCGCGGCAACCTGTTCGCCGGCCTCACGATTCAGGTCCACAATCTCCACTGCCGCCCCGCGCGCGGCGCACAGCCGCGCGGTCGCCGCGCCGATGCCCTGCGCGCCGCCGGTAATCAGTATGGTTTTGCCTTGCAGGTCCATGGGTGTCCCTCACGTGCGAATGGTGATGCCGAGTTGGGCGGCCTTTGCGCGCACGAACTGTGCGGCGCGCGGGACCAGACTCTCCGGCAGGTGTTCGACGATGGCGTACCCATCCGGCAGCAGCGCCTCGAAGCCGGTCAGCGTCCGGTTCCAGTCGAGGATACCGTCGCCGGGCACGGTCTCGCTGATGTGGACGACGTGCCGGTCCTCGATATAAACATCCTTCAGATGCGCGGCCGCGAAGTACGGGCCGAGCTGGTCGAAAAGGTCGTCCAGCAAGCGACCGGTGTGGAACGCGGTCTGGATGTCGGGGATGAAGTTGACTGCATCGAAGTTGGCTTTGATCCACGCCGAGCCCACCCGTTCGATGATCCGCCGCACCCGGGTTGGGCTGTCCAAGATGGTCGTGACGTGACACTCCAGACAGACCGGCACGCCATACGTCTCGCACGCGGGCACGGTCTCCTGCAGCGTCCGGATGAGCCGGTCTTCCGTCGCCGCGATATGGTTATCGGGATGGGGCCAGTACGAGCCGCGCGGGTTGAGGCTGCCGGCCCCGGTCAGCACCATGCCCGCGCCCAAGTCCGCGGCCACGCGCACCGCATGGCGCAAGGTCTGGACCGCGCCGCGGCGCACGGTCTCATCCGGCGCGACCAACGGCTGCTGCCAGCCCCAGGACTGGACGACGCGGATGCCGTGATCGGCCAGCACATCGCGGACGCGGTGCAACTCGGCAGCGGGGAACGTCGCTGCGCTGCCAAGAAAGTGGGTGACGACGCCCGTAAAGCCCATGCCCGCGATGCGGGCGGCGAGCTGATCGTTGACTTCAGCGGTGTCCCGGGTGACCGGGCCGCCGGAAACGCCCAAGCGCATGAATGACCTCCTGTACTTAGCGCACCACTATCGCCGTGTGGATATCCACCCGCGGCACGCGGATTTCGAGCACGCCGTCGGCATACTGCCAGGTCACAGCAGGGTCCGCCGGGACTGCGACGACGGAGTGCGGGGCCGCGTCCAGCCGCACGCGGACGGTCATGTCGTCGACCGGCAGCAGTTCCTCGACAATCACCCGCCGCGGGGAGAGCGTCTCGGCCGCACCTCGGTTGATGAGATTGAGCACCAACTCCGCGCCGCGGCGCCGCTGCACCAGCTCCAGCCGGGCGGGCGCGTGCAGCGTCACCTGCCAGGGCAGCGCCGCACGTTCGACCAGCCCCGCGATGAACCGGCGGAGCATAGGGTAGTGGCCCAGGTAGTAGTCGCGGAACAGCGGCCCATGCACGGCGATGACCGCGCCCGCGCCCACGCGGCGGCACGTCACCGCGGGGTCGGTGGTCATGTCCTTGCCGGGCTCCTGCTGGGCCATGCGGTAGGCCCATACCTCCGTGTCCGCAGCGGGCGTGACGCGTTGCCAGCCGGACGACACGGGCACAGCGCGGTCATCTACCGGCAGGAAGACGCGGCCGGTGATCGGCTCGCTCTCCGGTGCGACGCCCACCAAGCCGGGGCACTCCGTGGCCAGGCGCGCGCCGCTCAACAGGACGCAGCCGCCCGCCCGCGCATGTGCTTCGAGCGCAGCGGTCATCTCCGAGCTCAAGCGCGTCTGCTCCGGCAGGACGACCAGCAGATAATCGGCCAGGTGCGCGAGCGCGGCTTCCTCGGTCAGCACGTCCGTCGAGCGGCCCGTCTCCAACAGCGCGTGCAGCGCGCCCTCGACCGGCTGGACGACCTCCCCATAGTTGAAAAGCGGATGGTTGTGCGCGTAATGGTGGGCGGCCAGGTAGAGCACCGCGGCCTGCGACGCGGTGGCCGTACCGAAGCAGGCATCCCGCCGCGCGCGGCAGAACGCTGCGACCTCGGCCAGCGTGTCCTGGTGCCAGCTCGTCAGCCAGCCGCTCCGCTGCGGCGTGTTGTAGATCATCACCGCGCCGCCCAGCGCGACCACCTCCGACACTTCCTGGCACAGATGCACCGCGGGCTTCATCACCCACGGCGGGTCGGATTGCATGGTGCCGGTCTTGGTGAAGCCCCAGGCCATCAGGTCCCAGCTCAGCCCGGCATCCCGCCGCCGGCCGTCGAGCACGCGACCCTCGACTGCCGCGCTGTCCGCGCCCCACGACCAGGCAAAGTCGCCGCTCAGGTAATCGACCGGCGCGGAGACGGGGTCCGGCTGTCGGACGGTGTACATCCAGTTCGAGCAGACCAGGCAGCCCGGCTTCGCCGCGTGGACTGCCTCGGCGTAGTGCGCGACATGCTCGACAAACAGGTCGCGGTGGAACGCCAGCCACGCCTCCCAGCCCGGCTCGCCGGCCTGCGACGGGATGGCCGTCTCGCCGGTGCGCCGGGTGTACTCTGCGCGGCAGCGCTCACACCAGCACGGCTTGGAGGCCCAGTTCTCGCCATCCACCCAGAAGCCGTCCACGTCGTACTTGCGGATAATCTCCAGCATTTGCGGGATCATCAGCCCGTCGTCGTACCCACCTAAGCGGCAGGTCATATCGTGGTCGGGCTGCCCTGCCGCATCCAGCCGCGCCCATTCCGGGTGCAGTTCCAGCGCGCGCGAATCCCACACGCCGGAATAGTGCATCCCCAGCTTGATGCCCAGCTCGGCCGTGACATCGCGATGGATGCGCAGCGCGTCCCTGACGACGCCGGGAGAAGTCGTACCCACCTCGGTCGGCCAGCTCGTGTAGCCCGGATGCCCCTTGCAGTCGGCCTGGATCCAATCGGGACGGACGCGCAGGAGTTGCTCGCGCAGGCCCTCGTGCGTCAGCTCGCGGCCCAGCTCAGTGTCGTGTGCGTTGGCGTGCAAGTCGTAGTGGATGCCGAAGAAGACGTGGTCATGCCAGTTCATGTTTGGCTCCTTGTGTGCTGCGTTGCAGGCGAGGTGTCAGAAGTGCAGCACGATTGTAGGGCGTGCGCGGGCTGCGGTCAAGTTGGCAGATTGGTCGCGGCAATTTTGACACGCTCACATGCCTGTGCTAAACTCGGCCCATGTTTCTGAACGGCCATCATCATCGCAGAAGGGGCGGGCGCACGGCATAGCCGGCGTCTCATTTGCGCTTGCCCCCAGGACTGGTTGCACAACCAGTCCTTTTTTGTTAACCGGGAATGACGAGTATGCCTGAAAGTGGATTCCTGACCGACCGGCCCCTGCCAGAGGGCGTCCGCGACCTGCTATTTGCCGACGCGGCGGCCTGGCGCGACATGGAGGCGGCCCTGCGCCGCACATGGACTGCCTGGGGCTACGGCGAGATCATCCTACCGACGTTCGAGTATGCGGACACCCTGGCAACCGACGTCGGCTCCGCCATCGACGCGGAGATGTACCGCTTCTTCGACCGCCACGGCCGCACCCTCGCGCTGCGGCCCGACCTGACCATCCCCACCGCGCGCGTCGTCGGGACGCGGCTGTATGACCAGCCGCTCCCCTTGCGCATCGCGTATACGGGCAGCGTGTTCCGCTACGAGCCGCCGCGTGCAGGCCGCCAGCACGAGTTCACGCAGGTCGGCGTCGAGCTGATCGGCGCGGCGGGCCAGGCCGCAGATGCAGAGGTCGTGGCGCTCGCGGTCGCGGCGCTGCGCGCGGTCGGGCTGCCCGAGTTCAAGGTCACGCTCGGCCACGTCGGCTTCTTCCGCGGGCTGCTGGCCGCGCTCAACCTCCCCGAGCGCCTTGCGGAGGAGGTGCGTGCGGCCGTGGACCGCAAGGCCGAGGCCGAGCTGGCGGGGCTGCTGGCGCAGGCCGCGAACCTGCCGCCCCTCGCGCGCCGCGCAGTGCTGGGCCTGCCCCACCTGACGGGCGATGCCGCCGTGCTCGCCGAGGCAGAGGCAACCTGCCTCAACACGACGATGATGACCGCGCTGGCCGAGTTGCAGGGGGTGGCCCGGCTGCTCGAAGGCTACGGCGTGGCGGATGCGGTCAGCTACGACCTGGCCGAGGTGCGCGACCTGGATTATTACACCGGCGTCACCTTCGAGGGCTTTGCACCGGGACTCGGCTTCGCGGTCATCTCCGGCGGGCGCTACGATGACCTGATCGGCCACTTCGGGCCGCCGCTCCCCGCGGTCGGCTGGGCGCTCACGCTGGATCGCGTGCTGCTGGCTGCGGAGCTGCAGGGCCGGCAAACGCAGGAACCTGTAGCCGACGTGCTGCTGGCTGCGGACGGCTGCCCGGCGTGCCTTGCCTGGGCCAACGCCGCGCGCGCCCGCGGCCTGCGCGTCGTGTTGGACCTGGACGGGCTGGACGGGCCCGCGCTCTGGGCGCAGGCACAGGCGCGCGGCATCCCGCGGGCCGTGCGCCACGGTGACGACGGCACGCTGCGGGTGGAGGATGCGGACGGTCTCCGCAGCATGGCCGCGACGGACTGGGAAGAGGTGATGCAATGGCTGAACCGCTGATTGTCGCGCTGCCGAAGGGCCGGCTGACCGAGGACGCGCTGGTCTACCTGCAACGCGCGGGCTATGGCCTGCCTGCAAAGGGGGACAACGGCCGCAAGCTCGTGCTCGAAGGGAGCGACGGCCGCCTGCGGTTCATCATGGCAAAGCCCGCAGACGTGCCCATCTTCGTCGAATACGGCGCGGCAGACATGGGCATCGTCGGGTTGGATGTGGTGCGCGAGGCGGCGCGCGATGTGTACGAACCGCTGTCGCTGCCGTTCGGGCAGTGCCGTCTCGTCGTCGCGGGCAAGGTCGACCGGCCTGACCGTCCGCTACGGCTGGAGCGCAGCCCGCGCATCGCCACCAAGTTTCCGCGGCTGACCGAGGCATTCTTCCGCGCCCGCGGCCTGGCCCCGGAGCTGATCGTCATGTCCGGCTCGGTCGAGCTCGCCCCTCTCGTCGGCTTGGCCGACCTGATCGTGGACCTCGTGCAAACCGGCTCGACACTGCGCGAGAACGGCCTCACAGAGCTGCGCGTCATCCTTGAAAGCCAGGCCATGCTGATCGCCAACCGGGCGAGCTACCGGCTGCGCGCCGCAGAAGTGCGCGGCCTGATCGACGCGCTCGCGCGCGTGACGGGAGATTGAACCGCCAAGACGCCAAGAACGCCAAGTTTACTCATTACTCGTTACTCTTTACTCGTCACTCGCACTTTTGCGTCTTTGCAGCGAAACGTGATTGAACCGCGAAGACGCCAAGGACGCAAAGCTTCTTTTGATTTTGTGTCTTTCTTCGCGTTCTTGGCGTCTTTGCGGTTAGAGAGGAGTCATCATGCCAGTCGTCAACATCTATTCGAGCACTGAGGCACGGGAGGGCATCCTGCGCCGGGCTGCGTGGGAAGACCAGGAGATGCCCGCGCGGCTGCTGGACAGCATCGAGCGCATCTTCGGTGAGCGCATCAGCCCCGTGGAGGGGGTCAGCCGCATCCTCCGCGACATCCGCACGCGGGGGGACGCCGCAGTCGTCGAGTGGTCCGCACGTATCGATGGGAACGCCAACCCGGCATTCGAGGTGGACCGGGCCGCATGGCAGGCCGCGTACGACCGCCTGCCGGCCGAGCAGCGCGCGGCGCTCGACCTGGCGGCAGAGCGCATCACGAGGTTCCACCGGAAGCAGCCCGTGGACTCGTGGATTGACGCCGGGCCGGACGGCACGCTCGGCCAACTCATCCGCCCGCTGGACCGCACCGGCGTCTACGTGCCGGGCGGCACCGCGCCGCTGCCCTCTTCGCTGCTGATGTCCGCGCTGCCCGCACGCGTCGCGGGGGTCGGGGAGATAGTGGTCTGCACGCCGCCCAACCGGCAGGGACACATCCATGACCTGATCCTCGCCGCGGCGCACGTCGCACAGGTGGACCGGCTCTTCGCGCTCGGCGGTGCGCAGGCCATCGCTGCGCTCGCCTACGGCACGGAGACCGTGCCCGCGGTGGACAAGATCGTCGGCGCGGGCGGCCTGTTCATCACGCTCGCCAAGCGCCAGGTCATCGGCGCAGTCGGCATCGACGGGTTCTACGGTCCGACCGAGACGGTCGTCATTGCGGATGACACGGCGGACCCGGCGTGGGCCGCGGCGGACCTGCTGGCGCAGGCCGAACACGACGTGCTGGCCTCACCCATCCTGCTGACCCCTTCGCCGGCCCTGGCGGATGCGGTTGCGGTCGAGCTGGGCCGCCAGCTGGAAAGCCTGGAACGGGCCGATATCGCAGCCGCATCGCTGGCCGACCGCGGCGGCATCGTGCTGACGGCGGACCTGGCGGAGGCCGTGGCGCTGGCCAACGCCTACGCGCCGGAACACCTGTGCCTGCTCGTGGCCGACCCGTGGGCGCTCGTCGGCCATGTGCGGAACGCCGGCGGCATCTTCGTGGGCGAGCACTCGTTCGAGGTGCTAGGGGATTACGTCGCGGGCCCGAGCCACGTGATGCCGACCGAGGGCAGCGCGCGCTACAGCAGCCCGCTCAGCGTGGCCGACTTCGTGAAGCGCATCAGCCTGGTCGCGCTCAACGCAGAGGCGGGTGCACGGCTCTCCGCGCAGGCCGCGGTGCTGGCCCACGGCGAGGGGTTGACCGCGCACGCGCGCGCGGCAGAGATGCGAACCGGTGAGGGGCGCTGAAGCGCCCACTACGAACCAATTTCAGCGAGCGAGAAGTACATGGTCTTCGATCCCACCAACCTCCTGCTGCCCCACATCGCGGCGATGGAGCCGTACACGCCGATCCTGCCCTTCGAGGTGCTGAGTCGCCAGCTTGGCCGCGCGCCGGAGCAGATCGTCAAGCTCGACGCAAACGAGAACCCCTACGGACCGCACGGGGCGGTGCGTGCGGCGCTCGCCGGGTACCCCTTCCCGCACATCTACCCGGACCCGGAGCACCGTGAGCTGCGCGCGGCGCTGGCGGGCTACACCGGCGTGCCGGCGGAGCATATCCTCCCCGGCCACGGCGCGGACGAGTTGATCGACCTGCTCACCCGCATCACCGTCGGGCCGGGGGATGCCATCATCGACTGCCCACCCACTTTCGGCATGTACAGCTTCGATGCCGGGCTGGCCGGTGCAGTGGTGGTGCGCATCGGACGGCACGCGGATTTCCGCGCGGATGTCCCGGCCATCGAGCGCGCGTGCCAGACAGCAAGACCGCCCAAGCTGTTGTTCCTGACCTCGCCCAACAACCCCGACGGCAGCCTGCTCGACCCGGCCGACCTGCGCCGCCTGCTGCACCTGCCGCTGCTGGTTGTGGTTGATGAGGCTTATGTCGAGTTTGCCGGACTGGAACACTCGGTGGCAGGCTGGGTTACGGCGCACGATAATCTGGTCGTCCTGCGCACCTTCAGCAAATGGGCGGGGATTGCGGGGCTGCGGCTGGGGTACGGCATTTTTCCCGCGTGGCTGATGCCGGTGCTGTGGAAGGCCAAGCAGCCGTACAACGTGAACGTCGCGGCGACCGTCGCAGGGCTGACCTCGCTGGCCCACCGGGCGGAGATCCAGCATACCGTCGACGCACTGATCCGCGAGCGGGCGCGGCTGGAAGTCGAACTGGCGCGTTTTCCGTTCCTGCACCCCTACGGCAGCCGCGCGAACTTCGTGCTCTGCCGGGTAGAGGGCCGCGATGCGCAGGCGCTCAAGGCCGCGCTGGCGGAGCAGGGCGTGCTGGTGCGCTACTATGCCAAGCCGGGGCTGGAAAACTGCATCCGCGTCAGCGCAGGACGGCCCGCGGATACGGATGCGTTGCTCGCAGCCCTGGCGAATCTATAGAGACGGGCCGGTGTCCCGTCTCTATGCTCAGATGATCGTTGCCAGATCGTCGAGCAGGACTTCGCGGTCCTCTTCGTTGGGTTCACGGTCAGCCGCAGCCTTCGCCTGTGCCAGATAGCGCACAGCCGCGATGCGGTTGCGCCCGGCCATGGCAGCGCGCGCAAGCGCCTCATATGCGTACCCGAGGTAGTAGACCGGCAGGTCGGCTTCTTCGGTCACTTCCAGGCACCGTTGGGCAAAGACCGTTGCCATCTCGGGCCGACCGGTAATCGCGAGGATGCGAGCGACCTGCCAGTAGCCGATCGACTTTTCCTTCGCGCCGAAGTCGGGCCGCTGGCTCCAATGCCAGAGGGAGGCCATGCTCAGGTTGAGCATCTCCTCATCTTCTTCGAAGGTGCGGTCCTCCTTCTCGATGAGGTCCCAGGCGCGGTTGAAGCAATCGACCGAAAAAAACCGGTGTGCGGCTTCGAGGTCGAAGGCCGGTGTAGTTTCCTGATCTGGCATCGTCTAGGCTCCTTGAAATCAGACAAATGTCTACCGAAAAAGGTAGTATAGCCCCTTGTGGGCGTTCTGACGGGCACAAGGCCCTGGGCTACGAGCTATCCGAATGGGCCAATGGGGCCTGCGCCCACGCAGCCAGTTCGTCAGGCCCGCGGATGATTGCATGGGCGCCGAGCTCCGTGAAGTGCGCGTCCAGCGCAGGATCGGGCACGATGGCAACGGCCAGCCAGCGCCGTCCGCCGGCGCAGCGGGCCGCCACGATGTCGTCGGGTGCATCCCCGATGTAAGCCGCAGACAAGGTGCCGGTCGGATCGAGGGCATCCGCGGCGCGTTCGAGCAGGTAGGGGTGCGGCTTGAGCAGCGACGGCCCGCCGGCCGCCTGCGCCCGCAGCGCATCCGACATGGTCGTCGCCACGCTGAAGTAACGGCCCAACTCCCACCGGCGCATCGGGTGGACCAGCTCGAAATCTGCGCGGCCGGTCGCGATGCCCAGCCGCGTGCGGTCCGCAAGGGTATCGAGCGTGGCCGGCGCGATGAGCAACTGCTCCGTCTCGATCAGCCCGGGCCCGCGGTGAAAGCGCGGCGGGTAGCCGTAGGCGCTGGCGAAAAGGTCGGCGCCCAGGTACAATTCCTCGAAGATGCGCTGGACGAGATCGGTGGTCGCGGCGTCGTGCGTGCGCCAGACAAGATGGCGGTTGCGCTCACCCGTCACCCGGCGCAGCCCGGCCAGCCCGCCGCCCGCGGCGCGCACCCGAGGGATCAAGCCGGCGATATTGGGCACGGGCAGGCGGCCGTCTGAAAACGACGACCCGGCAGCGCGCAGCGCGGCGAGCAGGTCGTCCTGGCTCGCGACGGCAGATTCCGGCAACGCTGGGACAGCGGGCAGAGCGGCAACGATGACCTCGAGCAGCCCGGCGGTCAGGTCCCAGTCGTCGTTGAACCCGCCCATCAGCTTGAATTGATCGTATACATCGCCGGTCAGTTCGGGCGGGACCAGGCCGAGCAGCTCGAGATAACGCGTGGCCGCAAGCGGCGCGGTCGCACGATAGGATTCGCGCACGTCGACCAGCGTGCCGTCCATGTCGAAGATCAGGATCTCGGGGCGAGGCAGTTCAAACAGTTGCATTATGAGTGCGCATTTTACCATAAGGTGCCCCCAAGAGGGCGTTCTGACCTGGAATTTGAACGCAGGGCCGCACGGAGGCATCCTGAGCGGAGGGTCGGTTCGGCTTTTTGCCGACCCGCAGTCGAAGGACGCCGGAGCAGGCCCACACGGAGGGCCGCATCCTTCGGCTGCGCACGGCGGAAAAGAGCGCCGTGCTCCGCTCAGGATGCTTACGCCTGATACATTGCGGGACTTGGTGTTCTGAACCGAATAAGGAGCATCACATGCGCAGCGGACACATCGAGCGCAAGACGGGCGAGACGCACGTAGTCGTGGAACTTAACATCGACGGCCGCGGACGGGCAGAGGTTACGACCGGCGTCGGCTTCCTCGATCACATGCTGACCCTGTTTGCGCACCACGGCTTATTCGACCTTACCGTGCGGGCGGAAGGTGACCTCCACGTGGATGCACACCATACGGTCGAGGACGTCGCCATTGGGCTGGGCCAGGCGCTCGATCGCGGCCTGGGCGACCGCCGCGGCATCGTCCGCACCGCGCACAGCTACGTGCCGATGGACGAGACGCTCGGCTTCGTCGCGCTCGACCTCAGCGGCCGGCCCTATGCCGTCATCGATGTGACTTGGCACACGACGTCGCTCGGAGGCATCGAGCCTGACCTGGTGCGCCACTTCCTCGAAGCGCTGGCCTTCCACGGCCGCCTCAACCTGCATGCGCGCGTGCTGTACGGCATGAACGACCACCACCAGGCCGAGGCGCTGTTCAAGGCGCTGGCGCGGGCGCTCGACGCGGCCACGCAGATCGACCCGCGGCGTGAGGGCGTGCCCTCGACAAAGGGGGTGCTGGCATGAGCGAGTCGCGCTTGCGCATCGCGGTGGTGGATTACGGGGTCGGGAACCTGCGCAACGTCTACAAGGCGCTGGAAGCCGCGGGTGCGCCCGCCGAGATCGTCGACACGCCGGACGGACTGGCAGGTGCAGCCGGGATCGTCCTGCCGGGCGTCGGCGCGTTCGGTGACGCCGCGGCCAACCTGCGCGCGGCGGGCTTCGAGGCGCCGCTGCTGGACGCGATCGCCGCGGGCACGCCCCTGCTCGGCATCTGCGTGGGGATGCAGTTGCTGCTCGACGAAAGCGAGGAGATGGGCCGGCATCGCGGCCTCGGCGTCATCCCCGGCCGCGTGGTGCGGTTTGCCGCCGACTTGCCCGGCGACAACGGCCGACCACTCAAGGTGCCGCAGATTGGCTGGAACCAACTGCACCACCGGGGGGACGATCCGCTGCTCGCGGGCTTGCCCGACGGCGCCTACGCCTACTTCGTGCACTCCTACTACTGCGCGCCCGCAGCGCCGGAGCACATCATCGCAACCACCGATTTCGGGGTCGCGTACGCGTCGGTAGTCCGCCGCGGCGCCGTCTGGGGCATCCAGTGCCACCCGGAGAAGAGCCAGGCGGTCGGCCTGCGCATCCTGCGCAACTTCGCCGGCGTGGTGCAGCAGCACTGCGCGTGAGATACAGGACAGCTTATGTCATTCACCATCTTCCCCGCCATCGACCTGCGCGAGGGACGCGTCGTCCGGCTGCGGCAGGGCGACCCCAGTGCGCAGACCACGTACAGCGACGATCCCGCCGAAGTCGCGGCGCGCTGGGCCGCCGAGGGCGCGGCCTGGCTGCACATCGTCAACCTCGACGGCGCGCTGACCTTCACGATGAGG
>JAKPQT010000379.1 GCA_029555885.1 Chloroflexota bacterium
GCACGTCGAAACCGACTTCGGTCAGTCCCGCCCCTGCCGGGCCGGTTGAGGCAGCCAGCGCGGCGCCAGGTGCATCAGCGGCGAAACCCACGTCAACCCCGGCGCTCGTCCGGCCTTCGCCGTCGGCCCCCCAGACCGCCCACCCTCCGCGGCCTACGGCGCAGCCTCCTGCTGTACCGACCGCCGCATCGCCTGCGGCCGCGGACACTGCCTACCTGGCGGTGGCGCGCGGACCCGGCGCCGATCCTGCCGAGCTCACCCGCCGCGCGATTGCCGCACTGGGCGGCATCGAACGCTTCGTCAAGCCCGGCGCAAACGTGATCCTCAAGCCGAACATCTGCACCGCCTACCACGGCCCGGAATATGCCAGCACGACGAACCCGCAGGTGGTTGCAGCCGTCGTCGCGCTCTGCCTGGGCGCAGGCGCAAAGCGCGTGCGGGTCATGGACGCGCCTTTCGGCGGCACGGGACAGAATGCTTACGTCAAGAGCGGGATCGCCGATGCGGTGCAGGCTGCGGGCGGGGAGATGGAGGTGATGAGCCGGATGCGTTACCGAGCTCTCGGCATCCCCAACGGCCGGAAGATCCAGGAATGGCAGGTCTATGGCGATGCGCTCGATGCCGATGTGCTGATCAACCTGCCCATCGCCAAGGACCACGGATCCACGCGCCTCACCCTGGGAATGAAGAACCTGATGGGGCTGATCCAGGACCGGGGCGGCTTTCACTCCCGCGGGCTGGATCAGTGCATCGCTGACCTGAACAGCAGCCTCAGGCCGCAGTTGACCGTGGTGGATGCCGTACGGATTCTGATGGAAAACGGTCCCACCGGGGGCAATCTGAACGATGTGAAAGCCACTGATACGGTGATTGCCAGCGCAGACGTCGTCGCGGTTGATGCCTATGCAGCCACGCTGTTCGGGCTGACCGGCAAGGACATCGGCTACATCCGCCTGGGCGCCGAGATGGGACTCGGGCGGATGGACCTGGACGCGATCAAGACGGTTGAGATCCCGGTCTGATTGGGAATCATCCCATAGGAGAGGATGCGCATGCGAGCGAACGCCCTGCACAAGGCACGCCCCTGGGTGCAGTTGGCTGTCTTCCTGGTCTTCCTGTATCTGACGATCCGCGCGGCCGCGGTTGCCTCCACGGCCGGCCTGTTCTTCTGGTTAGATCCACTTGCCGCAGCGTCCGGTATGATTGCCGCGCGTCGGATCACGGCAGCGCTCCTGATCGGAACCCTGGCCGCGCTGCTTTTCAGCCTCGTCCTCGGCCGCGCCTGGTGCGGGTGGCTCTGCCCCATGGGAACGGTGCTCGACTGGTTTGGGGGACGCAAGGCGCGGCCGAACGAGGCCGATCTGCCCAGCCGCTG
>JAKPQT010000406.1 GCA_029555885.1 Chloroflexota bacterium
CAGCGGCCCGCTGCGCGACAGCAGCAGGTAGACGATCAGGCCGATAACGACGGGCGGGAAGCCCATGCCGGTATACATGAACGCGACGACCAGCTTACGGCCAACAAATCGACCCAGGCCAAGCGCCGCGCCGAGCGGCACACCGATGAGCGTGCTGAAGAGCAGCGCGATGCCGGAGACACGCAATGAGAGTGAAACGATTTCGGCCAGTGCGGCGTCTCCTGCAAAGATCAGCCGCAGCGCCTCGATCAGCCCGTTCCCAGTTTCGTTGATGAGGAGACTCCCTGAGATACGTATACTTGTACCATACGGATTATACGCAACGGACATGAACTGTCAAAGAACCCTTTACATTGGCCAGTAATGCCAAACGTACCGACGGGCAAGCATCCTGAGCGGGTGGACGGCTCAACGTTGGTGACGAGATAATGCTAGTCGAAGGATGCGACCCAGCGCCTGCTCGCTTTGGCGCCCTTCGACTTCGTGCCGTCCACAAAGCTGGCCGGCCCTCCGCTCAGGGTGCCTGCGCTGGTGGCTACATGTGGAACTACTGCCACATTGACCCACCGGGCCAACCGGACTAGAATGGCACCGCAACAGGAAGGAACTATATGCCTGCTCCACAATCGCAGTTTGGACGGCGCAAGCGCCGGGCCGTCGATGCGCCTGCGCCGAAAGTCATGGACCTCGCGGAGCTGGCCCGCGGCGCAGTACAGGAGGCCCCGCCGTCCGCCCCGTTGGATCGGGTGCGCTATCTGCGCCTGGCCTTTTTCTTCGCGCGCGTCTTCCTGTCCTTCATCGGGTGGGATCTGGTGTTGCAGCGCGTGCCGGGCTTCCGCTCCTACGTGCGCGCGAACCGCCAGGCGCGCTGGAAGAGCCATGCTCAACGCTTCCGCCGCTACGCCATCGAGTATGGCGGCGTGCTCATCAAGTTGGGCCAGTTCCTCAGCATCCGCGTGGATATCCTGCCCGAGGGTGTGACCAAGGAACTGCGCGGCCTGCAGGACGAGGTGCCCGCTGAAACGCTGGCCGATGTGCAGGCGGTCATCGCCGCGGAGTTCAAGCGGCCGGTCGGGGAGGTCTTTGCCTGGTTTAAGCCGGAGCCGGAGGCCGCTGCGTCGCTGGCGCAGGTGCATAAGGCGCAGCTGGTGACGGGCGAAGAGGTCGTGGTCAAGGTGCAGCGGCCCCACATCGAGCGGTTAGTGGAGACTGACCTGGCCGCGCTGCGCCTGGCCGCGAGCTGGCTCAAGCTATATCCGCCTGCCAGCCGCCGCGTGGACCTGGATCGCCTCTACAACGAATTCTCACGTACGACCCGTCTGGAACTCGACTTCGTGCAGGAAGGCCGCAACGCGGACCGCTTCGCCGCCGATTTTGCGAACGACCCCGGCGTCTACATCGCGGATGTGTTCTGGGAGGTCACGACCCGCCGCGTGCTGACGCTGGAGAACGTGGCGAGCATCAAGATCGACGACATACCCGCGATGGAGGCTGCTGGCATCAGCCGGGCAGAGGTGGCCCGCAAGCTGTATGACACCTATCTGGAGCAAATCTTCGTCCACAGCTTCGTCCATGCCGACCCGCACCCCGGCAACCTGTTCGTGCACCCGGTGGATCCGCCGCCCGGCGCGCCAGCACCTGCGGCGCGACCCTTCCAGCTCATCTTCGTGGACTTCGGCATGGTGGCAATCGTGCCGGAGGGAATGCGGACGGCCATGCGGGATGTCGCTATCGCGGTGGGCACGCGCGACGCGCACCGGCTCGTGCAGGCGTATTTCGATACGGGCGTGATGTTGCCCGGCGCGGACCGGCAGCGGCTGGACGAATTGCATGAGGTTTTGTTTGCCCGGCTCGGTGGGATGCGCATGGGGCAACTGACCGATAGCGCGATGCAGCAGATTCCGTTTGTGCTGCGCGAGTACCGCGACCTGCTCTTCGAGATGCCGTTCCAGTTTCCGACCGACATCCTCTTTGCCATGCGCGCCGTGGCGATCCTCTCCGGCATGGCGACGACACTTGATCCCAACTTCGACCCCTGGGCCGCGACGCTGCCCTTTGCCGAGCGCTTGGCCTCCGATCAGCTCTCGCGCGAGTGGCGCGGCGTGCTGGGCGAAGTCGGTGAGCTCGTGCGGCTGGCGCTGCGCCTTCCATCGAGGATGGAGCGGTTCCTGGCGCGCGCCGAGCGCGGCGACCTGGTGCAGCAGGTCGCCCTCGCGCCCGATACGGCGCGGGCGCTTCGGCGGCTGGAGCGTTCGGTGGACCGGCTGACGTGGGGGCTGGTGGCAACCGGGCTATTGGGGGCGGGGGTGTTGCTGCGCGCGAGCGAGGGGCCGGGCGGTCTGAACACGGGCCTGCTGATCGCTGCCGCGGTTGCGTTCGTCTGGGGCCTGACGCGGCGGTAATGGAATATTTGGCTGGCGCTGAGGATGCAAGCTGCTCTTATATCTCACCCTGCCCCTTCGAGCCACAGGCGGGCCCGGGCCCCACGCTCCACATCCTCCCGTGCATACAGCATCGGGTGATAGTCCCCCGCATACCAGGCGGCAATCTGGTCATCATAGTGCGGGCTGTCGGGCCGGCCGGAGTTGCCCGGGGCCAGCAGCCCCAGGCAGTTGCGCAGGTCGCTCAGGTCCGCGATGAAGCGGAACGGCGGCGCAACCACCCCCCGGCTGCTCTCCGGCGTCATACCCGAGCCGGTCGCCCAGACAGTCGTGCCATCGCCGGGCAGCGGGTAGGGGCCGCGATTCAGGTGCTGGCCGAGGGCTGCGACGATGCCCAACGGGTGGCCGAAGGTCAGCGTGTGCAGCCGGCCCCAGGCCCAGTTGCGCATGGCCGCGCCTTCGGGCGGTCCAAGTTTGTCGGTCAGGTGCGCGGCTGTGCGCTCCAGCGCCAGGCGCAAGACGTCGTCGCGTGTCTCCCCGCCGCCCAAGTCGAACCAATGCGACTCAGAGATTCCGAGCAGATTGAGCATCCATACCCAGGTCTGCTGGCCGAAGAAGCTGCCCTCCTGGATCACCGGGGTCGGGCCTTTACCGAGTGCCCGTTCGAGCAAGGGCGGCCCGCCGGCGGTCCCATCGGCTGCCAGCCTGGGCTCCAGGATCACCCTCATCCATTGACGGGCGAACACCTCGCAGATGGCGGCTGCCGGGCTGTCCTGCGCCAATTGCCCATCCCACGCCCGCACGAGGTCGAGCATGGCTGCGAGTTCCGGTTCGTCGGCTGTCACGGTCAGCCGGCCCAGGTGCAGGGCCACCAGTTGCATGGAAGGGGAGACCGTGTCAAAGTGCATCCGGCGGATGGCTGCAACATCCAGCCTGGGGTGTGCAGCAATCTGCTCGATGATGCGCTGCGCGCGATCGCCGGTCGCAAACTCGCGGCCTACGAAGTGAGGATAGCCGTCATCAGTGACGCGGTTGTTTGCGGAGACGATGAACCCCTGCGGCGGGTTGTACGCGTGCGGCAGCTCATCGAACGGGATGTAGCCCTGCCATTCGTACTCGTCCGTCCACCCCGGGACGGGCGCCGAACCATCTCCGCGGCGGCGGATAGGGATATTGCCCGGGTAGCTGTACGCGACATTGCCCTGCGTGTCCGCATACACCACGTTCTGCACGGGCGTCTCCCAGCCGCGCAAGGCCTCGCGGAAGGCCAGGCACGTCTCCGCCCGGTTCATGCCGGACAGCGCGTCCAGCATCGTGTTCGGCTCCAGCGCGGTCCAGCGCAGCGTCAGCGGCACATCGGGCAAGGCGACGCCCTCGCGCACGGGACGCGGGGGTGCAGCCAGGCCGGGGGCCAGCTCATTGATGACCGGCCCGTGATGGGTGCAGATGACCGGCTGTTCCACAGGCGCGCTCCCCTTGACCCGGATGACCTCCCGCCGCATCTCCGCCGGGCGCCACGCCCCGCAGTATTCATATTCGATATCGCCGCCGGCTGTCACACGCATCCGCTCGATGTACAGGTCCTGCACATCCGCGAAGCCGTTGGTAAAGCCCCAGGCGACGCGGCCGTTGTGTCCCGCGACGACGTAGGGAATGCCGGGGAAGGTGACGCCTGTAACATTGAACCCGGCCTCGCAGACCAGGTGATTCTCGTACCAGACGGCGGGCGCGCTCATCAGCAGGTGCATGTCGTTAGCCAGCAGCGGCATCCCCGATCGTGTGCGGCGGCCCGCCACGACCCAGTTGTTGCTGCCGGCAGGGCTGCCATCGCCGCTCGCAAGTCCGGCTGTCGTGGCATCCGGCGCGACCGGGCCGGGTTGCCCCAGGTCAGGCGCGGCCACGGGCGCTATACTGCGGCTGTCTGTGACCGTTGCGACGGCAGACGGCACGACGACCGGCCAATGATCCGGCCAGCGCGGCTCCAGTTCCGCGGCCAACTCGGGGCCGAGCGCCTCAATCAACCGCGCGCGCAATAGTTCGGTCTCCCAGTTGACGGACAGGCTCCACGCCATCATCTTGGCCCAGGAGAGCGAATCCGCGAGGGTCCAGGGTTCGGGGCGATAGCGCAGCAGCGTGAATTCGACGGGCAGGGGTTGGCGCGTGATGCCGGCGTTGACCCCCGCTGCGTAAGCCTCCACCTTTGCGCGCGGGTCGCCTTTCAGCAGGCCGGCCTCTTGCTCGGCCACGCGGCGCATTCCCAGGATCCGCATATGGCGATCGATATCCAGCACGGGCTGGCCGAGTACTTCGGCCAGCCGGCCGCTGATGAGCCGCCGTTGGAATTCCATCTGCCAGAGGCGATCCTGCGCGTGGACGAATCCCTGACCGAACAACAGGTCGTGCATGTTCCGCGCATAGATGTGGGGCACGCCCCAGGCGTCGCGGAGGATCTCCACCGGCGCGGTCACCCCTTGCACCCGCAAGCGACCGTTGACGCGCGGGCGGCGTGCCCGGCCGAGCGTGCGCAAGGCGATATTCATGGCTGAAGAGAGTGCAATCACAGTTTGCTCGACTCCTGCGGGAAAGCCGCAAGCGTTCGAAAAGATGCGAAGTGGAGCGTCCTCAGACGCGGAACAGCGGCCTGCCGTCCGCATTTGAGAATGCGGACTCCTCTGTCCCACATCGACACTGAACGTTGGTATTATACCCGTTTTCAGGGCATAAAAAAGAGAGACGTCCATTATTGGGACGTCTCTCAGCCGGATTAGCAGAACGTCGGGCTAGAAGTTCTTGCGGAAGGTGACGCTGAACGAGTTGTGGAACAGGGTATTGCCGCCGCCGCCGTCGGCGCAGTTGGCCTCATCCGTGAAGTTGGAGTGAAGCGGGCGGGCAATGTCCGTGCTGCCCGGATTGGCGCCGTCAGTAGTCACATACACGGCATACTCAGCGAACTTCCACATGATGAACTCCGCCTTGCCCGGACCTTTCGTGCCGGACACGGTCTTGTCCTGTACATTGCCGAGCTCACCGGCCGGCGACTGGACCAGCGTCACGCCGTCCACCGGGTTGCCTGCCGCATCCACCACCGTTATGAAGATGTTGTGCATGCCGCGGTTTTCGCAGGGCTCCAGCCGGCGCATTTCGACCAGCGTGAATTGAGTTGACGGCTGAGCTGCCGGGGCTGCTTTCGGTGCGACCGCTGCCACTACCTGGGCCTGGGCCGCAGGTGCCGCAGCCGCCTCGCGCACGACCTGGCGCACAGGGGCCGCGGTCGGCGGGATGGGCGTTGCCGTCGGCGGGACAGGCGTCTCAGTCGGCGTGAACGTGGCCGTCGGGATGGGCGTCTCCGTGGGCGTCGCGGTCGGCGTGAAGGTCGGCGTCGGGA
>JAKPQT010000417.1 GCA_029555885.1 Chloroflexota bacterium
CAGCGGATCGTATACTGTTTGCCTGCGCGCGGGTGGCGCGGCGCGGCGGCGGATCGTGCAGCCCGCCGCTTCCTGTCGGAACGCGATGTGCGTTTCAAGTTTGTTCTTCCTTACCAGGCGCAGCCGGCGCCGGCGGCTGTCACGCTGGTTTCGGGCAGCCAGAGCGACGGCTCACCCGCCGTCCAGGCCAGTTCGTACCAGCGCCGGTCGTTGTGATACGCCCCGCGAATGGCGCTGACCGGCAGGGTCGAGTTGGCCTCGACGACGACCGGGCCGCCCGGGTAGGCGTACAGCGGCGCGTGCAGCACCGGCGTGATCTCGCATTGGCCTGCGGCATAAACGATGGTCTGCGGTCCTGCGCCCGTGAACGTGACGGGCACGACGACCGGCTGGACGATCACCGCTGCGCCGTCCGGCGTGGCCGCCTCCAGCGTGCCGCCCATGTTGGCCGGCACATAGACCGTCAGGGTGATGTGCCACGGGCCTTCCCCGTTCGTCAGCGCGCCCGGCCCTTCGATGACGGTCGTCTCCTCGGTTAGCAGCGTGCCCTCACGGTCGCGCGCGCGGACGATGATCTGCCCGTTCCCCAGCGCGCCGCCCATGCCCGACACGTTGAACGTCGGCGGCAGGACGCTGTCCGGGATCGGGTCGACAATGGTGATGTAGGGTATGCCCGTCGTGGGCGGCAGCGGCTCCGGCAGAGGCATGGGTAAGGGCTTGGGCTGTGGTTGCGGGAGTGGCTGCGGCGGCGGCTTGGGGTGCGGCTTCGGCAGGGGGCGGGGGACCGGCATGTAACCGCCGGAGATCACCAGCCGTTGCCCGGCGTAGATCCAGTAGGGGGCACACAGGCCATTGGCTGCGGCCATCTGCTGCACCGTCAGCCCGAAGCGCCGGCTGACGGAGTAGAGCGTGTCGCCCGGCGCAACGACGTACTTGCCGCCCCACACATGGCCCCAGGCGTGCGGTCCCGGGCCGCGATCGTAGGCCCCGCCCGGACCGCCGGAGGGCGGAGGGTAGCCGTCGCCACAGCCGAGCGGGACCGTGAGCACGAGGCCCGGATAAATCTGGTTGGGGTTGCCGCCGAGGGTCGCGGCGTTGAGGTCGTAGAGCGCCTGCCAGGTCGTGCAGTAGCGGCGCGCGATGCTGGCGAGCGTGTCGCCGCGCTGAACCACATAAATGCCTGTGCCAGCCGCGGGACTTGCGGAGACGGTCAGCGGCAGGCAGGCAGCCAGCAGCAGGATCACGAGCAGCACAGCCATACGGCGCTTCATCGGTCTCTCCTTGGCCGAACAATCGGCCCCTGAACGATCGCTACAATGACATGATCCGAGGTTGGCGGCAAGGTTGACGCTTACATTATACTACAAACCAGTGAGGTCTGGATGCGCATTCGTCTCGTCACCTGGAACTGCAACATGGCGCTCGGCCAGAAGCTCGAGCGCCTCCTGGCGTTGGAGCCGGACATCGCGGTCGTGCAGGAGTGCGCGGACCCGGCGCGCGAGACAGCGCGCGGCCGGCCGTTGCCGTGCGCGGGCTTCGAGTGGGTGGGCAGCAACCCCAACAAGGGCCTGGGCATCTTCACCTTTGGGGACCTCCGTGTGCAGCGCCACGCGTCCTATACCGACGAGTTTGCGCTTTACCTGCCCGTCGAGGTCAGCGGGCCGGCGCGCCTGAACGTGCTGGGCGTGTGGGTGGCAAACAAGTTCGCGGCTCATGCCACGAACGAGCCGGCCCCGGCCATCGCCTATTATCAGCCCTTCCTGACCGCCGCGCCCGCGGTGGTGGCGGGCGACTTCAACCGACTGCCCCAGCGCATGAGCTATCGGCGGCGGGACAGCGAACCCTCGGTGGTCGAGTGGCTGGGTCGCGCCGGGCTTCAGGATGCCGATGATGTGGCAGCCGCCCTTTGGGGGCCGCGGCCGCTGCACCGCACGCTCTACCACCAGCGGCGCCCGCGACAGGGCTTCGTCGTAGACTACATCTTCATCCCGCAGCCGGATGCTGACCGGTCCCCGCGCCTGGCGCACTTCGAGGTGTGCGGCCCACACGACTGGATTACGTGGAGCGATCACGTGCCGCTGTTCGTGGACCTGGTGTTGTGACACGGTGACCGGGTGACATGGTGACATGGTGACATGGTGATGTGGAGGGGCAGGACCGTTCGGTCATGTCTATGACCGGCGACGGTGGATAGAAGGCTTACCCCCGCATTCGGCATCACCTTGTCACCCGGTCACCTTGTCACCTTGTCAGGTCGTGCCGACCGTTTGTAGAGGGGCTTACTGCGCGGGTGCCGGACCGGTGATTACGTGGGCAGCGTGAATCTCACAATCATCGGACAAGGAGTGTGCACATGGAGGCGCGACAGCCGACCCCGTTGGACGACTTTCTGTTTGACCTGCGCGGATACCTGGTGCTGAAGAATGCGGTGGAGCCGGAATTGGTGGACAGGCTGAACGCGGCGATCGATGCGATCCCCCCGCTCGAATACGGCGAGTGGCTCGGCAACGCGCAGCGCCGCGACTATACGGCTTCGACCGGCCTGGAGCTGCACAACTGCATCGAGTTGGGCGGGCCGTTCGAAGAACTGATCGACCATCCCGGCTGGATCAACTATGTGCGGCACTACTGCGGCGAGGAGAAGTCCTACGTCGAGGGACTGTACATCGATGAGTGTATCCTGTCGGTGCGCGAGAGCGGCGGGCATCATCCCGTCCATTCCGGCGGCTACCAGGGCGCGCTGCGCGGCGCGTATCACTACAGCAACGGCGTCTTCCGCTGCGGCCAGTGCAACATCATCCTCGCGCTGACGGATATCGGCCCGGGCGACGGCGCGACGATGGTCATCCCCGGCAGCCACAAGTCCAACTTCCCGCATCCGCTGGCTGGCGATTACGCCAAGCTCGAACGCATGGACGCACTCGAAGGCGCGGTCGAGGTGCACCTGCAGCGGGGCGATGCGGTGCTGTTCGTCGATGGCATCATGCACGGCGGGTCGAGTCGCACCAACCCCGGCCAGCGCCGCGTCACCATCTTCCGCTACGGGCCGAGCTGGGGCACGAGCCGCTTCGGGTACGAATATTCGCAGGCGCTGCTCGACCGTCTGACGCCGGAGCGCCGCCGCATCCTGCAACCCGTGCGGCCGCTGCGACAGGGTGACACTTTGAAGAGGTGACAAGGTGACAAGGTGACAAGGTGACAAGGTGACAGGGTGACAGGGTGATGTCGAGTGGTGGGTTGAGCCTTCTATCCACTGTGACTGGTCACACCTATAGTCGGACGGCCCTGCCCGACCGCATCATCTCTTCACCCCGTCACCATGTCACCTTGTCACGTCAACCGGTGTATAATGGGCCGCTGGTTTGTGTGTATCAACGCGTTTAGCGGAGGGATGAACATGCCACAACTGCCTGCGGCCTTATCCCGTTCGGTGGCTGCATCATCGGTGCGGCGCTCGCCGGTTGCGGTCGTATTTGCCGCTGTGCTGATCCTGCTGGCCGCGGCCGGCGCGGCCGCGTACGTGGCCTGGCTGGGCCAGCAGACCGGCGCCACCGCGCGCACGTTCGGGTTGGCATTGCTCGTCAGCCTGCTGTTGGCGCTGCCCGCGCTCGGCGTCATCGGCTGGCTTGACCGCCGCGAGCGCGAGTCGCCGTGGGTCTTCTTTGGCATCTTCCTCTTCGGCCTGGTCATCAGCTCCGGGCTGGGGCTCCTGCTCAGTGGTGGCGCCGGGGCCACCTTGTTTGGCGGGGTTGGGCTATCCGCGGCGGATGCGCGGTCGTTCGACCCGCTGGTGCAGGCCACGCTCCCGCTCGAACGGATCGGCCGTGACGAAGCGATCAAGCTCGGCCTCGGCCCCGCGCTGGTCGCGCCCTTCATCGAAGAACTGCTCAAGGCGCTGGCATTGCTGCTGGTTTTCCTGTTCCTGCGCGGGGAGTTCGACAACGTGCGGGATGGGATTGTCTACGGCGCGCTGGTCGGGCTGGGCTGCGCGGTGGGCGAGACAGCCTATGCCGTGGCGCGCGGCTTTGCCGAGACGGGCAACGCGGCGCTGGCGCAGCAGCTCGTTGCGCGGTTCGCCCTGCTGGGGCTGAGCGGCCACACGCTGTTCGGCGCGCTGGTGGGCGCGGGTTTCGGGCTGGCGCGCGAGGAACGCCGCCGTGTGATGCAGGTCGTCGTGCCGCTCGCCTTCTTCCTGCTGGCCCTCTTCGCACACCTCATCTACAACACGCTGACCCTCAGCGTCGCGGGGACCATTCTCGCGTTCCTGGGGCTGACCGGCGCGTCCCTGGCAAGCGCGCCGCCTGCCGCGCTCTGGCTGGCCGTGGTCACAGCCGTCATCCTCACACTGGGCTTGTTCTACGTCGCGCTCGGCCACCTGCTGGAGCGGAGCGGCCGGTGGGAACAGGCGGTCATCCGGACGGAGTTGGCCGGCGAAGTGGGTAAGGTTATCACCGCAGACGAGTACCGCATCCTGCAGGCTGAAGGCTTGTTCAGCCTGCGCCAGGTGCCCAACTATCCCGCCCGCATCAGCCGGGCCATCGTCAACGCGCAGAACGAGCTGGCCTTCCGCAAGTGGCGCGTGCGTTTCGAGGGCGGCGACCCGGAAGCGGATGCGATTGTCGCCGCCTGGCGCGCAGACATCGCAGCGTGGCGCGCCAGGGATTGAATGAAACACCACACCGGGCTCATCCTGGCTGCGGTCGGCACGGGCGCATTCATGTCTGCGCTCGATGGGTCCGTCGTCAACGCCACGCTCCCCGTCATCCGTCGCGCGCTCGGCAGCGACGTCGCGACCATCGAGTGGGTTGTGACCGTCTACCTCCTCGTGGTCAGCGGGCTGCTGCTCAGCTTTGGCCGGCTGGGTGACCTGCGCGGGCACAAGCGTATCTATGTCCTCGGCTTCGGCATTTTCATCGCCAGTTCGCTGCTGTGCGGGCTGGCGCCGACCGCAGGCGCGCTGGTCGCGGGGCGGGCAGTGCAGGCGGTCGGCGGCGCGATGCTGTTCGCGAACTCCGCCGCGATCCTGACCACCAACTTCCCGCCGGAGCGCCGCGGGCGGACGCTCGGCCTGCAGGCGACGATGACCTACCTGGGGCTGATGGCCGGCCCATCGCTCGGCGGCCTGTTGGCGAGCTGGCTCGGTTGGCGCGCCATCTTCTACATCAATCTGCCCATCGGCCTGCTGGCGCTGGCGCTCAGCCTGCGCTTCATTCCGGCTGACCGGCCGGTCCGCCAGGTCGAACGCTTCGACCTGCCCGGTGCCGCCGCGTTTATGGCCGGGCTGACGCTGTTGCTGCTGGCGCTCAATCGGGGCCACGCGTGGGGCTGGGCCTCGTTGCAGACGCTCGGCGCGTTCGTGATGGCGTTCGCGCTGCTGGCCACCTTTATCGCACTGGAGCGCCGCGTGCCCGCGCCGATGCTCGACCTGTCGCTGTTCAGCCGGCGATTGTTCTCGGTCGCGACGGCCAGCGCGGTGCTGAATTACATCTGCCTGTACAGCATCACATTCCTGCTGCCGTTCTACCTTATTCAGGGTCGCGGGCTCGGCTCTGCACAGGCCGGCCTGATTCTGACCGCACAGCCGTTGGTGATGGCGATTGTCGCGCCGTTGAGCGGCGCGCTGTCCGACCGGATCGGCTCGCGCGTGCTCAGTTCGGTCGGGATGCTGATTCTGGCGTGCGGCCTGGCCTTCCTGTCGCGGCTCGGGGTCGCCTCGCCCGTGGCTCACGTGGTTGCGGGGCTGGCGCTGGCCGGCCTGGGGACGGGCATTTTCATCTCCCCGAACACCAGCGCGCTGATGGGTGCAGCCCCGCGCGGGCGGCAGGGCATCGCGTCGGGCATCCTGGCAACCGCGCGCAACGCGGGCATGGCTTTGGGCGTCGGGATGGCGGGCGCGATCTATAGCTCGGTGCTGGCGGCCGCGCCTGCGTCAGACATGGCCCTCTTCACTGCGGTCGGCGCGGCATTCCTGTTCGCCAGCGCAGTCGGTTTCGTCGGTGCGGGCGTGTCCGCGATCCGCGGCGGGTGACGTGACAAGGTAACGGGGTGACGGGGTGACAAGGTGACAAGGTGACAAGGTGACAAGGTGATGCCGAATGGCAGGTTGACTCTGATTTATACCATTGCAAGTCATTCACACAAACGTCAGGCCTTGCCCGTCCACATCGCCTTGTCACGCTGTCACCTTGTCACCTTGTCATCATGTCGCCGTCCGGTGTGAGCAAACACTTGCCACAACCTTGACTACAGGGTAGAATATATGCACCGGCATTGTGGCCGGTGCGTTTTCAGCGGGGAAAGGAATGGACTGCCATGCCGTTCGAGTTGCCGCCTCTGCCGTATGCCGATACTGCGTTGGAACCATACTACTCGGCGAAGACCTTCAGCTTCCACCACGGCAAGCACCACAAGGCTTACGTAGATAACCTCAACAAGCTGCTGCCCGGCTCATCCTATGAGGGCCTGGCGCTCGAAGACATTATTCAGGCGACCGCCGGCGATGCCAGCAAGGCCGGCTTCTTCAATAACGCGGCCCAGGTCTGGAATCACACCTTCTTCTGGCATTGCATGACGCCGGGGGGCGGCGGCCGGCCGACCGGAGAGCTCGCAGCGCGGCTCGATGCTGCTTTCGGGAGCTATGAGAAGTTCGCCGAGCAGTTCAAGGCGGCCGCAGTCGGTCGCTTCGGCAGCGGCTGGGGCTGGCTGGTGCTGGATGGCGGCGAGCTCAAGATCATCAGCACGCCGAATGCTGAAACGCCGCTGGCGCAGGGCAAGGTCGCGCTGCTGACGGTGGATGTCTGGGAGCACGCGTATTACCTGGACTACCAGAACCGCCGTCCCGATTTTGTGCAGACGTTCCTGGATCGCCTGGTCAA
>JAKPQT010000333.1 GCA_029555885.1 Chloroflexota bacterium
ACGACAACGGCAAGCGGCAGTTCACGCCCGCGGCCCTGCAGGCGCTGCGCGAGATGCTGCGCACCGGCAAGTACGATCCCCCGGCGAACGGCAACGGCGGCAATGGTAACGGCCACGCTTCCAACGCGGGAAATGGTCATGCTGCCTCGGCCCCGGCAGGCGACGCGACGAGCGGCGCCACCCCGGCTTGCCCGAAGTGCGGCGGTCCCATGTGGGACAACCGCGCCGGGAAGAAGAACCCGAAGGCGCCTGACTTCAAGTGCCGCGACAAGAACTGCGACGGCGTCATCTGGCCGCCTAAGCAGACCGAGGGCGTTCCCTTCTAACGCACGAGCGGGGGCTTGCCCCCACGACGCCCAGGCCATCAGCCAGGCAGACCGGTGGGGAGAGCACATCCGCTCTCCCCACTTTTTGCTTCCGGAACATGAAGACCACGCCTGGACTCACCACACAGCCCACAGGAACAGACCATGAACACGCCCACACAGATGACTTTTCTCACGACACCGGCGGCCCGCGTCACGATTCGCGAGCTGCCCACCATCGAACAGCCCAGCGAACGCCTGCGCCGCTACGGCCCGGCTGTGCTCAGCAGCGCCGAGCTGCTGACGATCGTCCTGGGACTGACCGACCTGGGCCAGGCCGAGTCGTTGCTGGCCCGCTACGAGGGCCTGGATGGCCTGGTGATGGCGCCGCTGGCAGAGCTGGCCGGCCGCTACCGCGGCATCGGCCCCGGCAAGGCGCATCAGCTCAAAGCAGCTTTCGAGCTGGGTCGGCGCTCCATCCTCGCGCTGCCTCCCGAACGCCTGCGCATCAAGTCGCCGGCCGACGCGGCCAACCTGCTGCTGGCGGACATGAGCGCGCTGGAACAGGAGGAGCTGCGCACGATCATCGTGGATACCAGGAACCAGGTGCTCAAGATCCACACGGTCTACAAGGGATCGCTCAACACGGCGGTGCTGCGCATTGCGGAGGTGTTCCGCGAGGCAATCCGCCTCAACGCGGCCGGCCTGATCGTTGCGCACAACCATCCTTCTGGCGACGTTTCTCCATCGCCCGAGGATATACACGTGACCCGGCAGCTCGTCGAGGCCGGCAAGCTGCTCAGCATCGACGTGCTCGACCATCTTGTCCTTGGAAATCACACTTTCCTGAGCTTGAAGGAGCGAGGATTGGGTTTCTAGTCCCACCAGGCTTACGACAGACATATCACGCATCCCACAGGAGCAACCCACATGGAAGACATCCCCGACACCCTGCGCGTCTGTTTCGTTCCGGCCAGGAACGGCTCGGACGTCATCTGCCGCTTGCCCTCGGGCAAGGTGGCTTTCCCATCACGATTCTACTGGAACCAGCCGCCGCCCCGACCCTACGAGATCTGGATCGTGCGGCCCTGCGGTGAGACCGCCAGCGTCGGCTACGTCAAACCGATCCAGCGCCTGGCCGAAGCGCCGTTCGGCGACACCCGCGCCGGCCGCCTGGGCAATAGCATGCTGCTACGGCTGGGCCGGTCCCTGGCCAGGTTGGTCGGCCTCTGGCAGCGCCCGCGTGCAGCCATGCGCCGCCACGCGCGGTCACACGCCGACGGACACGGAGGATGACATGCAAATCATCCTCTACCTCACGAGCCAGGCGTCCCCCGACGCCACCACCGAGCTGCCCGACGATCCGGACGCCGCGGCCCGCGGCCGCAACGGCTGGTTCTGCCCGCGGCAGATCACCATCCGGCGCGGCGAGCAGGTCTGGGTCGCCGTCCGCTCGCGGCGCATGGGCGAGAACGCGCCCATCCAGTTGCAGATCGCGGCGGCGACGGCGCACGCCCTGGGCGGCGCACTGCTGCTGGCCGCGGCCAACTCCGTGACACGCCAGGCCGATCTCCGTGCTATTCCCGTTGAAGTCGAATGGCACAGGGACTACGCAGGCGGCGACTTCGACGATACCGGCGAGCTCACCGTCATCGAGGTTTCCATCAGCTCGGACGCGTACGTGACCGACGAGTTGGTGAACGTCGCGTTCAGACAGGCCACGGGCCAGGACCCGATCCACATCATCCGCTGGGTCGAGGTCGAGGAGCCGGTCGGGGGTTACCGTGTGTGCAGCGTCTGCCGGGCGGACATCGTGTTCGATCCGCTCGATCTGCACGACTGTGCGCACTGCGGGGAGCCGATGTGCCCGGCGTGCGCCGCGCGCGGTCACGCGCTGTGTGCCGCGTGTGCGAACGGCGGGGGAGGCGTGCCATGCTCAACCTGACCCGCCAACCGCGCAGCGACGGCCTGCCGGGCGAAGAGCTGATCTTCCACTTCGACCGGCCGGAGGCGCGCAGGACGAGCGTCCTGCGCGAGTGCGCCTACGGGCTGGAGATCGTGGCGCCGGACCTTCACCCAGACCCACTGGCTGTGCTGGACTTGTATTGCGCCGCAGCCGCGCACCTGGACGCCAGGGCGCGCAGCGGCGACACAGAACCCGATCCGCTCTGCCAGATCATCATCCACACGCCCGCCCAGACCGAGGATGCCTTG